>DROQ01000141.1 GCA_011321845.1 Planctomycetota bacterium
ATCTCGCCCCGCTACATCCAGGACAAGATCAGCAACTCGCTGGTGGGGGAACAGCCCTGCATCAACCCCTTCATGGTCATGAACGAGCTGGAGGCGGGGCTCTCGCACCACTCCCTGATCTCCCGCGAGGAGGACCGCAAGCGCTACAAGGATCTGCTCGCCATGGTCCGCGAGGAATACGAGGACATCGTGAAAAACGAGGTCCAGCGCGCGATCGCGGCCGACGAGGAGGCCATCTCCCGGCTCTGCGGCAACTACATCGACAACGTCAAGGCCTACACCCAGAAGGAGAAGGTCCGCAACCCCTATACGGGCCAGGACGAGGAGCCGGACGAGCGCTTGATGCGCTCCATCGAGGAGAAGATCAACATCCCCGAGAGCCGAAAGGACGATTTCAGGCGAGAGATCATGAACTACATCGGGGCCCTGGCGGTGGAGGGCAAGACCTTCGACTACCGGATGAACGAGCGCTTGCACAAGGCCCTGGAGCTGAAGCTCTTCGAGGACCAGAAGGATAGCATCAAGCTGACCTCCCTGGTCTCGACGGTGGTGGACAAGGACACGCAGGAGAAGATCGAGGTGGTCAAGTCGCGGCTGATCCGGGACTTCGGCTACGACGAGATCTCCGCCACCGATGTCCTCAACTATGTCGCGAGCATCTTCGCCCGCGGCGACACCAAGAGTCAGGAGTCCTAGGCGGGGCCGGGGAGTCGCATGGGTCGCAGGATCGATTCGGATCACAGCCGCTTCCGCGAGATCGTTCGCGGGCGGATCAAGCAGGATCTCAAGAAATACGTGAGCTCCGGCGAGATGATCGGCAAGCAGGGGGACAAGTATGTCTCCATCCCGATCCCCCAGATCCAACTCCCCAAGTTTCGCTTTGGGAAGAACCCCAAGGGCGGGGTGGGCCAGGGCGAGGGGGAGCCGGGCAAGCCGGTGGACGGCGAGGGCGAGGCCGAAGGTCAGGCCGGCGAGGACGAGGGCCAGCACGTCATCGAGGTGGACGTCTCCCTCGAGGAGCTGGCGGCCATCCTCGGCGAGGAGCTGGAGCTGCCCCGCATCGAGCCCAAGGGCAAGAAGAACATCACATCCTTGGGCGGGAGCTGGAAGGGCATCCGCAGCGTGGGACCGCAGAGCCTCCGGCATTTCCGGCGCACCTACCGCCAGGCCCTCAAGCGCCAGATCGCCTCGGGGCTCTACGATCCGGACAACCCGGTCATCATTCCGGTCCGGGAGGACCAGCGCTACAAGAGCCGCAAGGAGGAGCAGATCCCCCAGGCCAACGCGGTCATTCTCTACATGATGGACGTCTCGGGTTCGATGGGGCGGGAGCAGAAGGAGATGGTGCGCATCGAGGCCTTCTGGATCGACACCTGGCTGCGCTCCCAGTACAAGAACATCGAGGTCCAGTACATCGTCCACGACGCCGTTGCCCACCTCGTGGACCAGCACACCTTCTTCCACCTGCGCGAGTCGGGGGGCACCAAGATCTCCAGCGCCTACGAGCTCTGCCTGCGTCTGATGCGCGACAAGTACAACTCCCAGGAGTGGAACGTCTATCCCTTCCACTTCTCCGACGGGGACAACTGGTCCTCGCGGGACACGGAGTACTGCGTCGACCTCCTGAAAAACGCCATCCTCCCGCACTGCAACCAGTTCTGCTACGGCCAGGTCAAGAGCGCCTACGGCTCGGGCCAGTTCAAGAAGGACCTGGACCAGGCCTTTCCCAACGACGAGCGCATCGTGACCTCGGACATCCTGGACCGGGACGGCATCCTCCCCTCCATCAAGGAGTTTTTGGGGAAGGGGGCCTGAACATGGAGCTGCGGACGCGAACAAGGAGTCGACGATGGGCAACCTGACCCCGGAGCTGGCGCGCTACGCCGAAGAGATCCGCGAGCTTGCAGCGGGCTATGGGCTGGACTTCTACGAGACCATCTTCGAGCTGGTCGACTGGGACGAGTTGAACATGGTCGCGGCCTACGGGGGCTTCCCCAAGCGCTATCCCCACTGGCGCTTCGGCATGGAGTTCGAGCAGCTGCAAAAGAGCTACACCTACGGGCTCTCCAAGATCTACGAGCTGGTGATCAACAACGACCCCTGCTACGCCTACCTGATGCGCTCCAACAGCATGACCGACCAGAAGCTGGTCATGGCGCATGTCTATGGGCATTGCGATTTTTTCAAGAACAACGCATGGTTCGCCCACACCAACCGCAAGATGATGGACGCCATGGCCAACCATGGGGCCAGGGTCCGGCGCTACATGGACCAGTACGGGGTGGACACGGTGGAGGACTTTATCGACTGCGTCCTCTCCCTCGACAACCTGATCGACATCCACAGTCCCTACATCCGGAGGGCCGAGCCCAAGGCCGAGGAGGAAAACCCCGAGCCCCCTCGCCTCAAGGCCAAGGACTACATGGACCGCTACATCAATCCCCCCGAGGTCCTGGCGGCCGAGGAACGGCAGCGCCGGGAGGAGCAGGCCAAGAAGCAGCGCTTTCCCAGCGAGCCCGCCAAGGATGTCCTCCTCTTCCTGCTCCACAACGCCCCCCTCCAGCGCTGGCAACAGGACGTGCTGGCCATGCTCCGCGAGGAGGCGTACTACTTCGCCCCGCAGGCCATGACCAAGATCATGAACGAGGGCTGGGCGGTCTATTGGCACTCCACCATGATGTGCAAGGACCTGGTCGAGCCGGCTGAGGTCATCGATTACTGCGACCACCACTCGGGGACGCTGGCCACCAGTCCGGGCCAGATCAACCCGTACAAGATCGGCGTCGAACTGTTCCGGGACATCGAGGACCGCTGGAACCGGGGCAAGTTCGGCCTCGAATTCCAGCGCATCGAGAACGAGGAAGAGCGTCGCCGCTACAACAAAAACCTCGGCCTGGGCAAGGAGAAGATCTTCCAGGTGCGCAAGGTCTACAACGATGTCACCTTCATCGACGAATACCTCAACGCCGAGTTCGCCGAGGAACAAAAGCTCTTCGTCTACGGTTTCAACCAGCAGACCCGCCGGTACGAGATCGTGGACCGGGACTACCGCAAGGTCAAAGCCCAGCTCCTCTGGTCGCTGACCAACTTCGGCCAGCCGCGCATCTCGGTGGTGGACGCGAACTACCGCAACCGGGCCGAGCTGTATCTCTACCACGACTGGAGCGGGGTGGACCTGCAGTTCCAGCAGGCGAGGGAGACCCTGACCAACCTGCAGAAGCTCTGGGGCAGGCCGGTGCACATCGAGACCAAGGAGGAAGGTGAGGGGCGTCTGCTCTCCTATGACGGGGAGGAGTTCTCGGTCACGGAGCTGAGCCCTGCCGAGGAACCGCCGGAGGTCGTGGGGCAGGAGCAGGAAGAGAGGGTCAAGACCCGGAAACTCCCGTGATCCCCATTCGTGACGACGCCCCGAGGCCGGGGATCCCCGTCTTCGTGCCCCTCCTGATTCTGGCCAATGTCCTGGTCTTTCTCTGGACCTTCGACATGGACGAGGAGCTGAGGGGCCCTTTTTTCGAGAACTTCGGTCTGGTCCCGAAACGCTTCTTCGAGGGCCTGCACAGCCAGGGCGGCTTTGCGCCTCTCTGGAAGGACTCCCTCCGGCCGCTCTTCTCCTCGATGTTCTTGCACGCCGGCCCCATGCATCTCCTCGGCAATATGGTCTTCCTCTGGGTCTACGGAGACAACGTGGAACTGCGCCTCGGGCGGCTTCGCTTCCTCCTCTTCTACTTCCTCTGCGGACTGGCTGCGGCGGGCTTCCACCTCGCCTTCGAGTCCGGAAAGGCCGTCCCGGTCGTGGGGGCGAGCGGGGCCATCGCCGGCGTCCTGGGGGCCTACCTGCTCCTTTTCCCCAAGGCCCACGTCCTCATGCTGGTCCCTGTCTTCTTCTTCATCACCTTCATCGAGCTGCCCGCCTGGGCCCTGCTCCTCTCCTGGTTCGCCCTCCAACTCCCGCCCGTCCAGGGCCTCCTCGGCTTTCTCGAGGTGCACGGCGTCGCCTACTGGGCCCACGTGGGGGGCTTTGCGGCAGGCTGTCTCCTCCTCCCCCTCTTCCTGTTGGGGAGCAAGGGAGGGGGGAAGAAAAGGAAGCAAAAGAGGAGTTAGCGAACGGGCATCCTCCTCCTGGTCTCACCATCCCTTTTGTCCGGGGAAGGGAAGGAAGAAAAAGAGGAGTTCGCGGAGGGCCCGCCTTTTCGGAGTGGGGCCGTCTAGCGGAGCATGGAGGCTTCGTACTGGGCGATGTGGTCCGTCGCCGCGTAGACGTCGTCCACGGTGAAGTGGGCCTGGACGTCATAGGTCTTGTCCTGACCTGCCTGGCCGGTGCGGAGGAGGATGGTTCCCAGCCCCGCGCGGCTGCCCGCCAGGATGTCGGAGGTGGACTCGCAGATGGCCCAGGAGCGGCGGAGGTTGAGGTCGAACTCGTGCTCGGCCATCTTGAACATGCCGATATTGGGCTTGCGGAAGACCGATTCCTTCTTCCACTTTCCCTTGCCCTTGGGGTGGTAGAGGCAGGTGTAGATCTTGCGGATGGGGATGCGGTGCTCGCGGAAGATCTCGAGGAGGGCATCCTGCATCTTGCGGAAGTCCCGCTCCCGCAGGGTGCCCATGGCCACCTCGCACTGGTTGGAGGCGACGAAAAGGTCCATCTGGTCGGGGTCCAGGCGCTGAAGGGCCTCGAGAGCCCCGTCCATGAGGCTGGGCTGCACATAGTCCTCCCGCGTGGTCCAGGGTTTCAAAAGGACTCCGTGGAGTTCGAAAAAAACTGCTTGTCTCGTTCCTGCCTTTGCCATTTCGATCCTTTGTTCAGGGGGAAGGAAGGCCCGCCGCATTCCCGCTTCCAGGGCTGAGAGACCCCTTGGTCCGCGGCGGGTCACTCCCTTGGCATCGGCCCTTTGGGACGGACCCTTGAATGGTCGGGAAAAAAACCTAGCCCTGAAAAAGCGGGAAAAAGCCAAAAAAATCCCGTCCTACCTGAGTGGGGGGGGCGTAGTGTTTCTGTTCTCCAAATCCGGTCCTACCGGAGCGGGTTCGAGGCTGTTGCCTGGGGGCTCTTCCTCGGTGGCTTGTTTGCTAGCATGGGGCTTCCGGCTCCTGGCTCTGGGCTCCGCCGAGGCTTTCCAGCGGTTGATTCCGCTCCCTGGAGGCCTTCCAGCTGTCTTTTCTTTTTTCTCTATCCCCGAGTTTCTCTTGAAACGACCCGACGACGAATCCCCCCAGCGGGACCCACAGAAAAAGCTCCAAAGCCCGGACGCTCTCCCCAGCCGGAGCTTCCAGAGCCGGATGCATCGCTCGGACGAGGAGCTGATGGGGATGGCGGTGGAGGGATCCCTTTCGGCCTTCGAGGTCCTCGTTGAGCGCTACAAGGTCCCGGTCTTCAGTCTCTGCTACCAGATGCTGCGCAACCGGGAAGACGCCGAGGAGGCCAGCCAGGAAACCTTTTTGAAGGCCTACCGCGCCCGCCACCTCTTTGACACCAGCCGCCGCTTCGGCCCCTGGATTCTCAAGATCGCGACCAACACGAGCCGGGACGCCCTGCGCAAGCGGCGTTCGATCCGGGAATACGCCTCCAGCGACTTCCTCGCCCGGGAGGCCGACCACTTTGGCGGGGACAGCAAGGGAGTCCTGGACCCCTCCGAGCTGGAGGCCGAAGAAGTGCGCCAGGTCCTCCAGAGCCTGAGCGAAGAGAACCGCCTCCCCCTCGTCCTGAAATACCTCCACGGGATGAAGAACCGGGAGATCGCCGAGACTCTGGACATTTCGCTAACAAGCCTCAAGGTTCGATTGAGTCGGGGGCGGTCCATTCTCCACGCGCGGCTCTGCCGAAGGAGGGAGGCATGACAAGGCCGATGACCTGCCGGACCGCCCGGGAATGCCTCGGCGAGTACCTGGACCAGGACTGCCCGGAGATTGTCCGAGAGAGGCTCGAAGCCCACCTCCTGAGCTGTCGCGATTGCAGCCGGCACCTGAGCGAACTCGAATACGTCGAACTGCGGCTCAGGAAGGCTCTGGTCCCGATGGAGCCCTCCGCGGACTTCAGCCGCAACCTCGTCGCCCGGCTCAACGACGCAGCCGAGGAGGACAGCGCCAACGAACCCTGGGGGCCGGTGGAAGTGCCGCCCGAGAGCTTTACCGCTTCGGTCATGGGAAGGATCCAAGAGGAGTTCTCCGCGCCGGAGCCGCCTTCGAGGAATTGGAAGCCCCTGCTCCGGGCGGGGATGTTGGTCGCGGCTGGAGTTCTGGTTCTTCTGGGCGTGTTCCTGTTCCGTGGGGGACTGGGCCATGGGTTGACTCCCGAGGAAGAGGGGGTCGCCGCTCTGTTCCAGGTGGAGGCGGTCGAGGGCCGGGTGTTCCTGATGGACGCTCCTTCGATGCAGGTGGGGCTGGGGCTGAACGAGCTGGGCGGAGAAACTCCTCTCCTCCCCCCCGAGGCCAAGACCTCGCTGGGCTCGGAATCCCAGGGGAAGGGGCCCAAGGGGAGGGAGCTGCGCGAAGGAAGCCCGATCCCCGTCGGCAAGGAGCTGTTCGTTCAGGGCGGCGAAGCCAGGATCCGAGCGCGTCCTCCCAAGGGCGGGTCGCTGAGCGAGGGCTGGAGTCTCCTGGCCGCGGCGGGGAGCAAGATTGGTTTTGAGGTGCCCAAGGGGGGCGCTCTCCGGGCCACTCTGCGAAGGGGGCAGGTGCGGGTTTCGGGTCTTTCGGGTCTCTCGGGGCCTTCGGAGCACGAGAATCGTCGGGCGGGAGGCGAGGACTCCAGTTTCTACATGGGCTTCCCCGGTGGGGGAGGGGTCCTTCTTCGCAAGGGCAAGGCTGAGATCCGGGTCTCGGAGGACCCCTGGGCGCGCGCCACCGGGCTGCCGGAGGGAGCTTCCCGGATCCAGGTGGACCTGGAAGAGGGCGAGGCTCTCCTGCTGGGGGTCTCGGGGGAACCATTGCAAACTTTGCTCCCCGGGGATCGTGCTTTGATGCGGCCTTTCGAGCCCCTTCGGATTGTGCACCGGGCGGGGGCGGCCGATCTCCTCTCGGCGGGGAAGGGTCCGGGACGGGAACCCCAATCCCCGGCCGCGGGATTCGAGGGCAGGGTGGTGATTCAGGGACAACTGCGGACGGAACTGGGCGCGGTGGTTTCCGCGCGCCGCCTCCGTCTGGCCCTTCCCGACGAGGCCTTGGAGGGGGCGACCGGCCCGGACGGGAGCTTCCGCTTCGCCCCTCGGGTGGACGAGGCGGTCCTCGGGGCCTTCCTCTCGGTGGAACTCCCCGGGAGCCGGACCTGGCTGCGCTTCGAGCTGCCGCCATTGCGTCCGGGGAACAAGATCCAATTCGATCTCAGGCTTCCGCGGGTTCAGGGCCTCAGGGTTTGGATCCGGGACGCGCACGCGAAACCGATGCCCGACGCGAGGCTCCGGGCCTTTCTCTGGGAGCCCCTGCTCAAGCGGCTTGTGCCCCTGGGGCGGCCTGACCAGCGCAGCGGACCCACGGGCAGGGCGCGTCTGGTGGGCCTTCCCAGGCCCAAGGCCGAGGAGAGGATCCTCCTCGTGGTCGAGCCCAGGAATGCGCCGCTTTTCGTCGCCTATCTCGACCGCAGCGCTTTCCAGCGCCTCGAGCGGGATGGCGGAGCGTGGAGTGTCATGTCTCCCCCCCTGCTTCGGGTTCTCCTCGAGGCTCCGGGCTTCGCCAGGTTGCGGGTCGAGGAGCGCCCCCAGGGGCCTGCGCGGGACCTCCTCCTCCGGCGACGGGCCTACAAGCTGACGGCCGGAAGGGTCTGGATCCAGGTTCCCCTCCCCGCACCCAAGACCATTCGTTGGTGGACGCGTGACGCGAGGGAGCTCCGGGTGCACGAGGGGCGGCTGCTCCTCGAAGAGGGCAAGGAGGCGCGTGTCGTTCCCCAGAAACCAGACCGGCTCCAGGTCCAAGTGCTGAACGAGCGGGGTGAGGGGCTCGCCGGGCGTCCCTTCGTCCTGGTTCGCCGCAGGGACAACACGCCGGTCTTCTTCGGCGAGACGGACAAAAGCGGCTTCGCCACCCTCCTCCTGGCGGATCCTCGCGCTTCGCTGGAATTGCGGATCGCTGACAGTCTGGGGGGTGAGGGGCGTCTTCGGAGCTTCGACCTTCCTCGGAGGGGGGACCTGTTGGTGGCCCGGCTCTCCTTTGGGCGGATCACGGTGGCGCGGGGCGCTTCCCAGGGGCTGGGCTTCTCGGGAGGACTCCCGGGCGAGGGCGCGCTCCAGGGGCTTCGCCTCCTGGGGAAGGGGATGGAATGGAGACCTCTTGGTCTGAAACGTTTCGCCGGCGGGGCGCGGGCCGACAAGACACTGGGCGGATTGGAATTGAGTTTAAGCGCAGGAGGAGGTGCCCGGGTGGTGCCCTCAGCCCGCGTCTATCTCCTCTCGGGCGAGGGGGGGCTGGCCTTCTTGGGAACAAGTGATTTGTTGGGGCAGCTTCGGGTCGAAGGGCTCCCGACAGGAATGGTATTGCGCATTCTCGTGGTCCATGGCGAGGAGGGGGAGGTCCTCGCCGAGGTGATGTTGAGACCCGGGGAAATGCGCCGGCTCCTCCTGGAACTGCACGCACGGACGCGGGTACAAGGCAACCTGCCCACGGGGGCCGCAGTTCCGGGAGGGAGTCGCTTTGTGGAGGTGGAGGTGCTGGGTGGACCCTTTGCGGGGACGCGCACCGTGGCCATCCCCGATGAAGAGGGCAGGATCGACCTCCCGGATCTCCCCGCGGGGAGCGCTTATCGCTTCCGCTACGAGACTTACGAGGCCCGCCTGCCTGCGCAGGGCTATGGGACAGGGAGCCCGATGAGCCCCGGCGAAGGGGGAGAACGGGAATTTTTGAAACAAGGGGCTTGGAAACGCCTGACAAAATAGGTCCCATGGGGTCTCATGCCGCGACGATCCCGGGAGACTCCCTTCGACAGCATCTATGCCCTTTCCAGCCCACAGGGCTTGGGCGAGAGGGGGGTCGTGCGGATCTCGGGGGCGCGGGCCTTCGAGGTCGCCTCCCGTCTTGTGGGAGGGCCGCTGCCTCGTGAGCGGGCCGCTCTGAGGCGACGCCTTCTTCTCTCCGGGAACCCTCGAGGGCCCGTTCTCCCCGCCATGCTGCTCTGTTTCCCGGGGCCGGCCTCTTTCACGGGGGAGGACGTGGTGGAGCTGCACACACTCTCTTCGCCGAGCATTCTCGCACTCCTGGGTGAGCGGCTTGTGGAGCTGGGGTTGCGGCGGGCCTGGCCCGGGGAGTTCTCGCGGCGGGCCTTCACCAACCACAAGATCGACCTCTCCCAGGCCGAGGCCATTATGGCCATGATCCGCGCGAGGGATGGCCGGGAGATGACCTTGGCCGGCGCCGCTATGCGGGAGGGGGCGGGGGCGGCCAGCCTTCGGCTCCGCGAGGGCCTGTTGGACTTGTTGGGTCTTTTGGAGGCGGGAATGGATTTCGAAGAGGGGGAGACGGGAGGCGTGGAGCCGGGGGAATGGGTGCCTCTTTTGGAGGAGCTTCGGGAGCGGCTGCGCTCCATCGAGCCGGGGAGCAACCTTTTGGAGGAGCGGTTCTCCCTCCCCTCGATTCTGGTGGTCGGGCCGCCCAACGCGGGCAAGACGAGCCTCTGCAACGCCCTGGCCGACCCCGGGGAGCGCATGGCGCTTGGGCTGGTGGCCGACCTTGAGGGGACCACCCGAGATGTTCGCTGGTTGGTCTGCGGGGGAGGGGCGTACCGCTTGGGGGACAGCCCGGGACGGGTCCCCGGCCTGGAGGAGGGGGAGGACCTCGCGGAAGACGAGGGGCTGGCGCAGGAGGGCCGCATCCTCGAGCGGGAGCTTCGCGTTTCCGATGCGTGGATCTGGGTGAGTCCCAGGAACCGGCCCATTCCCCCGCCGCGGATCTATGGCGCGCCCCTCTGCTGGGTGTTGACCAAGGCCGATCTCGGGCCGCCCCCGGATCCCCAGGCTTCCCACTCTTCCGGGGCCCTGCTGCTCTCGGTGCGGGAGGGAAAGGGGCTGGAAGCCCTGGAGGAGCGGCTGAAAGGGGTGGGCCGCTCGCAGGCCTTCGAGGAGGAGTGGAGCGCCCTCCTGGGAGGGCGCCTCGTCGCGGCGGGGGAAGCGCTCGACCGAGCCCTGGCCTTGGCGCGGGAGGATCTCCCGGTGGAGATGGTCGCCTCCGAGCTGCAAGAAGCCATTGCTTGTCTCCAACCCGAGGCCGAAGGCTCCATTCCCGAAGAACTGTTGGACCGCATCTTCTCGTCCTTTTGCCTTGGCAAGTAGGGGGCCCAGGTCCTCTTCTCGTCTCTTTCCTTTCTGCTGCCAAGGGGTTAGACTCTCGCGATGGATTGCGGTGGAGACCAGGGAGGGTTTCGGTCGGTTGCCGCTTCGATGTTTTTTTGGATCCGGCCTGGGGGGCTCCCAGGGCGGAGGGATTGGAGCTTTGGGCTTCGACTGAGGCGGGTTCTCCAACATGCGTTGCCCCTTCTGCAAGGCTGATCATGATCGTGTCGTAGATTCCCGTTCCTCCGCGGACGGCCTCACGATACGGCGTCGTCGCCAGTGCCAGGCCTGTGGACGGAGGTTCACGACCTACGAGAAGGTGGAGCAGACCCCGCTTCGCGTCGTGAAGAAGGATGGGACCCGCGTCCCCTTCTCCCGGGAGAAGATCCTCTCGGGGATCTTCAAAGCCTGCGAAAAGCGCCCCGTCTCCAAAGAACAGTGCGAGGCAATCGTGGACCGTGTGGAGAGGGAATGCCATGACAACTTCGATCGGGAGGTTTCGACCCAGTCGATCGGGGAACTCGTCATGCTCATCCTCCAGGACCTCGACCAGGTTGCGTACGTTCGTTTCGCCTCCGTCTACCGTGAGTTCAAGGATGTGACCCAGTTCCTGGAGGAGCTGCGGCCAATGCTGGAGAAGACGATGCAGGAAAGGCGGGAGGAGCGTTGAGCCCCATCCGCTCTCCTTGGCGCCTTCTCTGGACGACCACTCGGGGACCCGATCGATGCGACTGAAACAACTGACCTTGAAAGGCTTCAAATCCTTCGCGGACAAGACCGAATTCGACTTCGACTACGGGCTGACTGGGATCATCGGTCCCAATGGCTGCGGCAAGTCGAACGTGGTCGATGCGGTCAAATGGGTGCTGGGAAGCCAGCGGCCTACCAGCATGCGCGGCAAGGACATGCTCGACGTGGTCTTCTCCGGCGCGGAGGGGAGGCAGGCCTCGGGTTGTGCGGAGGTCCACCTGGTCCTCGAGCGGAACGCTGAGGAGATGACGAAAGGGGAGGAGCCTGGAGAGGGGGAGGAGTCCCCGGCCATCCCGGGGACGAGGATCCAGGACTTCGAATCGGCTGAGATCCATCTGGGGCGGCGGCTCTTCCGCTCTGGGGAGAGCGAATATCTTCTCAATGGGCAGGTCTGCCGTCTCAAGGACCTTCGCGAGGCCTTGATGGACACGGGTTTGGGTGTGGGCGCTTACGCGGTCATGGAGCAGGGCCGGATCGACGCGGTTCTCTCGGCCAACCCCGAGGAGCGGCGGCGGATCTTTGACGAGGCGGCGGGGATCAGCCGCTACAAACTGCGGCGCAAAGAGGCGATCCGGCGCCTGGACCGGACCGAACAAAACCTCGCCCGGGTCAAGGACCTCCGCGAGGAGAAGGCCCGCCGGGTGCGTTCTCTCAAGATCCAGGCCACCAAGGCCCGCAACTGGAAGGGGGTCGCCGAGCGGCTGCGGACGATCCGGGTCGCCCTCGCCTGCCACTCGGTCTCCAAGCTGCGGGCGGAGCTGGAGGGGCTGCGGGAGCAGATGCGCGAGATCGAGGCGCGCTATGAGCAGTCCCAAGGCGCGCGCGACGCTGCCCGGGACGAGGTCCTGGGGGGGGAGGAGAGCCTCGGTTCCCTGCGGAGCCTGGTCTCCGAGCTGCAGGCTCTCGCCTCTGAGCTGCAGGCCGAGGAGAGGAGTCGGCGCGAGGCCATCGAGAACGCCGAACAGCGCAAGGCCGAGGTCGCCCTCGCGCTGGAGAAGGCGGCCGAAGAAGGCGGCAGCAGTCGGGAGGAGTTGGCTCGACTCGAGGCGGACGAGGCGGAGATCGCCGCCCAGATCGAGCGCAAGCGCGGAGAGCTGGCCGAGCTGAAGGAGGAGCTTGGGCTTCGGCAGGCTGAGGCGAAGGAGGACCAGCGGGCCTTTCGTTCCATGGGGAAGGAGTTGGATTTCGCGCGCCAGGCCCAATTCGCCCTGATGCAGGAACGCACGCGGGCCCAAAACCTGATCCGGGACGAGGAGCTGCGGCTCGGTTCTCTCCAGGGGAAGCGCCAGCGGCTGCGGGCCGAACTGGAGGAGGCCGAGGCCCTGCTCGCGGAACGCGGCTGCGAGGAGAGGGAGGAGGCCAAGGTCCAGCAGGACCTCGAGCAGCGCCTGGAGCGGGTCCAAAAAGCTCTTCGGGAGCATGACGAGGAAGTGGAGCGGCTGACCCGGGACCGAGAAGGGCTGGGGGAGGAACTGCGCCTCCTCTCCGAAGCGGGGACCCGTTGCGAGTCGGAACTGCGGCTCTTGCAGGATTTCGAGAACTCTCACGCGGGCTTCGATGAGGCCGCCCGGGAGCTGATGGAGGACGGCGAGGGGCTCGTGGGTAGGTTGGTGGAGTTCATCCGCTGCCCCCGCAAGCTGGGAGCTGCTCTGGAGGCCGCCCTGGGTCCTTGTGTGCAGGCCTTGCTGGTTTCGGACCGGGAGCGGATCGACCAGGCTCTGACCGCCTTGGGGCGGCGGGAGGGCGGCGGCCGCCTGGTCCTGATCGAGGGCAAGGGCCTGGACCTGCACGCGACCGGAGGGGAAGGCTCCGACGATGCGGCCCAAGCCCTGGTCCGCTTGGAGGCGGAGTTGGAAGGCCTGGAATTCCCCCAGGAGGGGGTGGCTCTGCTGCGTTTTTGCGAGTTCGATCCCTGCCTGAGGAAGCTGCTCGAGGCCCGACTGGCGCGCTTCTATCTGGTTCCCGACCTGGCCGCGGCGCGGCGGGCGGCCGAAGCGGCGGGGCCCGAGTCGGGACATGCTTGGGTGACCTTGGGAGGGGAGGTCCTGGACCAGGGCTGGGCTTTTGGGGGCAAGGCCGAGGCAGCGGCGGGCCTGGTCCAGCGGCGGGCGGCCATTGCGGAACTGGAAAACGAGAAGCGGCGTCTCGACGCCCAGCGGGAGGCCTGCCGGGAACGCCTGGCGGGCTTGGACCAGTTCCTCGTGGAGCGCATGGAACGGCGTGAACGCTTGCGCTATTTGCAGGAGGCCATCTCCCGAAGGATCCACGCCCTGGCCCACAAGCTGGAATTGCTGCAGCGCTCCCAGGCTGAAACCCAGCGCAGGATCCAGGATCGCGCCCTTGAGCTGCGGGCCCTGGAGGAGGATCGGCTGGAGAGTCTCGCGGCACTCTGTCGGCCTCTGATGGACAGTTTTCTTCTGGAGCGGCGTGAGAAGGAGGCCAGGGTCCAACAGGAAGAGCTGGTGCGGGAGCTGCGCTCCCTCGAAGCCAAGGTACAGAAGAGCCAGGAAACCCTCTCGGGGATCCAGACCCGGCAGGCGAGCGCGGAAGCGGAGTTTCGTGGCTTGGAGGAGCGGCATCGTCTCTTGGGGGTGCATCGTGAGCAGACCCGGAATCGGATCAATCTTTTGGTCCAGCGGGAGGAGGAACTCAGGGAGGAGGGGCGGAGTCTGGAGGAGCGGCTGAGGGTCCTTCGAGCGAGCCGGGTGGACTTCGCCTGTCGCGGAGGCTTTGTTCGGGAGCGACTCGCTTCCACTACGAGGGAGCTGGAGGAACGCAATGCGGTCATCGAGCGTTCCCGGCGCCTTCTCGGGGAGCTTGAAAAAAAAGCCGACCAGGACCGGGAGGAACGCGAAGAATTGCGCATGCGTCTCCGGGAAAAGGAGCTGGAGATCCAAGGCCTCGACCGCGATGCCCGCGAGAATCTGGGGGTGGAGCTGGCCCGCCTTCTGGGAGAAGTCCAAGGATACGGACTCTGGGTGCCCGAGCCGCTCTATGGGCCGAGCGTTCCCCCCGACCTTCCCGCCTTCGAAGCGATCCAGGAGGCCTCCCTCGCTGGTCCCATGATCCCTCCGGACTTCTTTGACAGGGAACGGCATCTGCAGCGCCTCTGGGAAGAGGAGGACTTCGACCCGGAGGAGGCCGAGCGGGAGGTGGAAATCCTCAAGAACCGGCTGGGTCGGATGGGCTCGGTCAACCTGGGGGCGGAAGAGGAGCTGGAACATGCCCTGGAAGAATACGAGACCCTCGAGCGGGACTGCCAGGACCTCGAAGAGGCGCGCCGCAGTCTGATGGAGACCATCCGCAACCTCAATGAAGAGTCCCGCAAACTCTTCGACGAAACGTTCGCCGAGGCTCGGAAGAACTTCCAAGAGATCTTTCGCATGCTCTTCCAGGGGGGCAAGGCCGACATGAAACTTGTGGAGAGCGACGATCCCCTGGAGTCCGGCATCGATATCTTCGCAAAACCTCCGGGCAAGGAGTTGCAGTCGATCCGCTTACTTTCGGGTGGGGAGCGAAGCTTGACCGCCCTGGCGATCCTCTTTGCCCTGTTCAAGGTCAAGCCCTCCCCCTTCTGCATTCTGGATGAGGTGGACGCTGCGCTCGACGAGGCCAACGTGGAGCGGTTCCTGCGTGTGTTGCATCTCTTCACGAAACAGACGCAGTTCCTTGTCGTCACCCACCACAAGCGCACAATGGCCGATTGCAAAATGCTCTATGGGGTAACGATGCAACGCAAGGGGATCTCGAGCCTGATGTCTGTCAACCTCGAAGACGTCCAGGAGAAGGACGGCGAGGTCGAACTCCATGAGCGAAGCGCTCCCCCCGAAAGAAAACGCATCGCCGGCGAAGAACGCGTCGGCTACCAGTTCGAATCAGAGTAGAGAACGCAGTAGAGAACGCAGTAGGGAACGCAGTAGGGAACGCAGTAGGGAACGCCTCCAGGCGTTTCATGTAGAAAACACCTCCAGGTGTTTTAAGTAGAAAACCCCTCCAGGGGTTTTATGTAGGAAAAGCCTCCAGGCTTTTCCGGGAAAACCCGAAGGGTTTTCCGGCATCAAAAGCCAAAGGCTTTTGATGCGCAAAACGTCTGGAGACGTTTTCTACGCAAAACGTCTGGAGACGTTTTCTACTGGGGGCGGAAGCGGCTGGCGGCTTTCCAGGATTGGCTTCCCTTGCGGTATCTCCAGTGTAGGGTGACGCGCACCAGATGAAAGGGATTGAAGGTCTCCTCCACTCCCGTTCGGACCACCACCAGTTCCCGCCTCCCTGGCTGAACAAACTTCGGCGCACTTTCATATTCCTCGCTCTCGGGGTTCCAATACAAGGCTTGCCGCGCAGGCTTCCTCGGCCCGTGGTCGGTTCGGGACCAGAACATCCGCCAAGGGAATTCCAGGGCCTCCTCGCTCCGATTCTCGATCAGGAAAGTGAATTGGAAGCCGAGTCGGCCCTCATCGTCTTCCACCAGGCTTCCTGCCACCGAAATTTCCACTCCATCGGGGTGAAGCATGAGCGGGGCCTGTCCCAGTTCCGCGAGGTCTCCTCGGTCCATGAGGGTGGGGAGGGGGCGGAGGGGGGACTCCGAGGTCCCCATGCAGCCGTGGAGGAGGGTGAAGAGCAGGAGAAGAGGCAGATTTGAGAAGTTTTTTTTCAATCGGTATGGAGGATGTCGTAAAGAGGGACGTTCCCAGTTTCCCCTTTCCGTCTCCCGAATGCAAAGGAAGCATCAATGCAAGACAAGAAACTTCCCCTCCTCCTGAGTTTTTTCCTCATGGGATGGGGGGCGGCCTTCAGCTCTCCGGTTCTAGCCCAAGCCAAACCCCAGACCCTGGCCAAACCCAAAGCCTTGGAATGGGCCCCCAAGGCGGTTGCGTCGATTACGGCCAAGGACCTCAAGAAGCATCTCTACTATCTCGCGGATGACAAGATGGAGGGGAGGCTCACGGGGACGCCGGGACAGATCCGGGCGGCCGAGTACTTCGCGGACCACTTTCGCTCCCTGGGACTCAAACCGATGGGGGACCTCATTCGCGGGAAACGGCACAGTTTTTATCAGGGGTATCCTGTGACTCTCGAAAAGGTCCACCCCAAAACCGGGGTCTATCTGGGGGGAAAGGCCCTCAGTCGCCACGGCTATTGGAGCCTGCCCAAGCCTAAGGGCAAGCTTCTCAGGAAGGTTCAAGGCAAGCTGGTTTTTGTCGGCAAGGGGATGCGCTCCGACTTTCAGGGCGTGGATCTGGATGGAAAGATCGCTGTGCTCTACATGCACCAGAAGCAGGTCAAGGGGGGAGTCATGAAGGCCTTCTCCGAGGGCTTCCGCCTTCTCGCATCCGTCCGGGGTCGAGCCAAGCTCAGTGCCCAGGCAGGAGCCAGGGGGGCGATCATTCTGACAAACAAAATGTCGACCGCTTTCCTCTCTGCGACCAACATGATGGGATTCTTTCCGGGAAAGCCCAAGGTAAGCCGAAGGGGTTGGGGCGGGCGCGGGATGCGCATGTTCGGAAACCGCGGCGGGAGCAAGATCCCGGTGGTGGTCCTCGGGGGCAAGGAGGCGCAAGGCGTCGCCCAGCTTTTGGGGCTCAAAGTGGATGAGCTGGACAGCCTCGATCGGGAAGGCCTCGGATCCCTCGTAGGGGAGGAGAGCAAGAAGCAAGTCACCATCCGCTATGCCAGGATGAAGGAGGAGGCCAAGGCGCTCAACGTCTGCGCCTACCTCCCCGGAAGGGACCCCAAGCTGAAGAAGGAAGCCCTGATCTTCTCCTGCCACATGGACCACCTCGGCATGGCCGCGGACGGGAGTGTGTTCAACGGGGCGGACGACAATGGCTCGGGTTCCTCTACAGTCCTCGAGATCGCCGAGGCCTTCGCCAGGCTCCCCAAGGAGCAGCGACCCCGCCGCAGCGTCATCTTCCTCGCGGTCTCCGGCGAAGAACTGGGCCTTTGGGGTTCTGAGTGGTACTCGGAACATCCCACCTGGCCTCTGAAAAAGATCGTCGCCGACATCAACATGGACATGCTCGGAAGGTCCACGGACAAGGTCCCCTCCAACGCCATTGCTGTGACTCCCACCTGGCGCATGGGCGCCTACTCCACCCTGGGCCGCATGGCCGCGGAGTTCGGGGAGGTTTTGGGGCTCGAGATGCGCAACGGCGATCGTTTCTACCGGCGCAGCGACCACTACAACTTCGCCAAGAAGGGGATCCCGGTGGTGTTCTTCTGCGACGACGAACACCCCGACTACCACATGCCTTCTGACACCCCGGACAAGATCGAGTACGACAAGCTCGCCCGAGTGGCCCGGTTGGCCTTCTTGATCGGCTATCGGACAGCCGACCAGATCGAACCGCCCCGGGTGCTGGGATCGGGCGACGGCTGGTTCCCCAAAAAAGATTGAAGGAATCCAGCCCCCCTCTCTCTTGAATCCTAAAAGAGGGAGGGGATCATGTCCCTTTTCCGACCTTTACGGGAGAGCGGCATGCAAGCCCCAACACTGATTGAACACATTCTTCGCTCCCAACCCCACGAGGCCAGTGGGGAGTTGTCCCGCATCCTCGCCAGGCTGAGCCTCGCGGGACGGATGATCGCCCAGCGGATTCTGAACGCCGGCTTCTTGGGAGAGCACGGCGAGGCCGGTTCGACCAACGTCCAGGGCGAAGAGGTCAAGAAGCTGGACATCCTCTCCAACGACATCTTCATCCGCGTTTTCGAAACTCTTCCCTCCGTCAACGCCCTTGGCTCCGAGGAAATGGACGATATCTTCTACTACGACGACGCGGAAAAGCGCGGGAAGTACCTCGTCCTCTTCGATCCCTTGGATGGTTCGGGCAATATCGACATCAACGGCAGCCTGGGCTCCATTTTCTCGGTTCATCGGCGCTCGGGATCTGGAGGAAGGGCCCAGCTCTCCGATTTCCTTCAGCCTGGGAAGGATCAGGTGGCGGCTGGCTACATTCTCTATGGACCTGCCACCGTTTTTGTCTACACCGTCCGTGGCCAAAACTCCGTCTCGGTCTTCACCCTCGACCGCTCCATTGGCGAGTTCTTCCTCACGGCCGAGGGCGTCCGTATCCCGGAAGGAAAGGGGACTTACAGCGTCAACGAATCCAACGAAAGCAAGTGGGACCCAAAGGTTGTGGATCTGGTCCGCTCCTTCCGGGTGGGCGAAGCGCCGGTGGGCAAGCGGGCCGCGCGCTACACCGGCGCCCTGGTCGCCGACTTCCACCGCACTCTCCTCAAGGGCGGGATCTTCATGTATCCTGCCCTCTCCGATCGTCCCCGGGGGAAGCTACGTTACCTCTACGAAGCCTCGCCCCTCGCGATGATCGCTGTGAGTGCCGGCGGCGCGGCCAGCGATGGGAGCATTCCCACCCTGGACCTGCAACCCAAGGAACTGCACGAGCGTTGTCCGCTCTACATCGGGTCCAAAGCAGATGTGGCCTATGCGATCGAGGCTTTGAAATAAAGGACCCCCCGAGGCAGAAACAGAGCATCGGGGGAAACCATCCGGACAAGAGGAAGAAAAAGATCCATCAGCGAGAGTGGCGGAACGGCAGACGCGGCGGACTTAAAATCCGCTCCCGGTTACGGGGTGGGGGTTCGACTCCCCCCTCTCGCACCATATTTCCTCTCAAACCCAAACCCAGGTTACCAAAAAAAGCCCATAGCGATATGTGATGATGATCGGGAAGAGGAGCAGCCCGATGACAAAGGCCATCCCCAGAGACCTCCAAAACCCTCCCCCAAAAACTCGGCGAAAAGCGGGTTGCAGGTAAAACATCGCGATCATGAGCATAGAGGATGAGAGCACGACTTCGTTAAACAAGCTCCCAGCCTTCCACCCCATAGCTTTGTAGAGAATGAAAAGCCCATGGAGTACCAAGCCAAAACCGATGCTTCCCAGCAAGAGGAAAAAGCTGAAGAAGTGCAGGGCAAAAACCAAATGTCCCACCGCAGGAACTCCGGCCTTTCGAAAAAGGAAAGCGGTGATGAGGGCCAGAAGGGGGACAAGGGTAATCATGAAGAGACTGGTGAGTTTGGATGTGGTTTTGTCGAATTGTTCTGCGTAGGTCTCAAAATCGATTTTGCGGGTGGCGAGGGTCTGGGTGATCATCTGCCGGACCTGGGGGCTGTAGTACTGCCGGTTCATGTGCCCCTTGAGTCTTGTATTGTAAGTGTTGCTGAGAAGCATCGGTTGAAGAAAGAAGTAAAGGACGTTGATCATCAAGAACAGGCGGAAGGGGTGGACTTGGGTCTTTCGGCGGCCGCGTAGGAACTCTTGGGTGAGCTGACCTGGTTTGGTCACGAGCCTATGAAGGGTCCCGAAGAGTCCGCGCTCCAAATCCAAGAGGGTTGCGGCGCTTTTGATGAGGAATCCCCGGAGTGTAAGGTCATCGGGATTTCGGACCGGTTCTCCGCATTGGGAGCAATAGGGGCCTGTGAGGGGCTGATTGCAATTGGAGCAGCGGGGTGCCATTAGGCTTTTTTTATCAAAGCGATGAGAGGTGAGCTATCCAAAAAACCCTGGAGGGGGGTTCCACGTAAAACACCTGGAGGTGTTTTCTACGTAAAACACCTGGAGGTGTTTTCTACGTAAAACCCCTGGAGGGGTTTTCTACTTAAAACCCCTGGAGGGGTTTTCTACTTTAAGGTTGGGGTGCGAAGGACTCTTAATAGGCTTGGAAGATGGTCGAAGCGTAGCGATAGAAATAGGGTTTGGCCGTGTCGGGGTCTACCTTGCGGAAGGAGGATTGGTAGTTGTAGAGCTCGAAGGTCTCCACGGTTTTGGGAAAACCGTTTCCGACGGTGAGGATGTTGCCTCGGGAGAGGCGGAATTCGACGCGGTTGAAGCCGGGATCCCAGACGGCCATCTGGAAGGGGAACTTGAGGCCGGCGATGCGCTCCCAGGGGAGGAAGGTTCCCCAGTCGACCTCCATCCGGCCTGCGTGTTTGGGGTCGGTGAGGGTTGCCTTGACAATGAAGGCGTCGTTGTAGACCGAACAAGTCGTGGAGGGAATCTGGTAGGGGAGCTTTGTGCTACCCCATTGGGTTGTGCTGCTTCCGAACCAGACCATGCCAATCCTGACCTTGGTCGTCCGGCTGAAGCCATAGGTCTGGAGAGGTCCGCTCCCTGGGTAGACCATGGTGGAGTAGGAGTAGAAATCCCGCGGGCAACCGACTCCGAGGCTCTGCCTCCTCCCGAAGGGTGAGGTGAAGATGCGCTGACCCTGGGCGTCCGCCATCCAGTAGCTGTTTTGCGTTGCGGTAGCATAGACCTTGATGTCGATGATGAGTCCCGTGGGCTTGTTCAGAGTGAAGGGTTTGGCGAAGGGGAGGTCCACGGAAAAAGGGGCCGGAGGGGTTCTGGGGAGGGCGAGGCGGGGAAAATGGATGTTCTTCTTCGTGAGGACCAGGCTTTGATCCTGGCCGAGGTTCCTGTCGAAGGAGACCGCGCTGGGAAAGCGGAAGGTCTCGGGAGCCGCCTTGGCCGAGAGAGTGATGGAAATCGGATTGCTGTGAGCCTGGAATCGGGTGGTCCGCAATCCGTCCCTCCGGATTTTGAGCCCACGGATGGTTTTGGAGGTGAAGGGAAGAGAAGCGAGCTTGATGAAACTCTGGACCCGGGCGGGCGCGAAGCGAAAGCCAGCCCAGGACTCGCTGTTCCCTTCTTTCTGGTCCCAACCTTTGGGGATGGTGTTGCTTTGGGCGAGGAGGGAGGTCCCGGCCAGGCTGGTACAAAGGAAACAAAGGGAGGAGATCAAGATGGAATGCATTGCGTGGTTCCCTGGTCGAGGAGAGAGAGCGAGAGGGGAACCGGGGGGCGGAAAAGCTTGGTGCCTGGCCCGGAGAGCTGCCTAGAATAAGGGGCTCCGGCTCAGTGGTCAAAGATCGAATACTTTTCGAGAAAAGGTCGGGAAAAAACTCGATGCAGGGAAAGTTTGCTTCTTTCAAGCCTCTCTCAGGTTTTTTTCCCATGAGGGCAGGGAAACCGGGAACAGGGAAACCGGGAACAGGGAAACCGGGAACAGGGAAACCGGGAACAGGGAAACCGGGTGCAGGGAAACCGGGTGCAGGGAAACCGGGTGTAGGGAGACCTGGTGCAGGAGCCGGGGTGCAGGAAACCGGGTGCTGGAAATCGGGGGCGAAACTGGGTGCAGGGAGACCGGAGGCGAAACCGGGGGCAGGGATGTCGGTTCCAGGGAGCGGGAGTCGGTTCCCAGTTGGGGTAGGCTGCCTCTTCAGCTGAACATCATCGGAGCACGCACTTCCCCTGCTTTTTGGGGACCCACGCAGAGGCCGACTAGGTCCAAGGCGAAGTCGAAGGCCGCTCCGGGGCCCCGCCCCGTGACGAGGTGATCGTCGATCGCCACTGCCTCTTCCACATAGCTCCCCGCGAAGGGCTCCACGGTATCTTGGACCGAGGGATGGGAGGTCATGGTCTTGCCTGCGCCGACCCCGGCGGCGACCAGGGCGATGGGGGCGGCACAGATCGCGGCGATCCACTTTCCATCTTTTTCGAAGCGCTGGAGCATGGCGCGGACGCGCTCGTCGGCGGCGAGACGTTTTGCACCCTCTCCACCCCCGGGGAGGACGAGCAGGTCGGCGTTCTCCTCGCCGCTGAAGGCCTGATCCACTCCGAGGACGATCCCCCTGCTTCCTTCCACGGCCCCTTCTCCTTCGAGGCCCAGGAGAAGGGTTTCCACTCCTGCCCTCCGGAGCACATCCGCGCAAATGACGGCCTCCATCTCCTCGACTCCGGGGGCGATCACGATCAGGGCTTTGGTCATTGTCTCCTCTCCTTTGGGACCATTGTTCGTCCTTCCAGTCTGCCTCCCCTGCCACCCAAGTTCCTCTTTTTCTTTTTGGAAAAAACCGCCGAAATCGTTGCGGGAGCGTCTCCTTTTCTGTGGAAAGGAGGAACAAAGGGATGAGGGTCCGATGGGGATTGGCGTGGGGGCTTTGCCTGGGAGCGACTGCCTGGGGAATGGCGGATCGGGCGGGCCTGGTCCCTCGTTTTCAGGGGAAGGAGCTGTTCTCCTTGGATGCTGGGGAGGCACGTTTTTTCCTGCGGACCTCCCTTGGGGAGGGGAGCTGCCGGGCGAGGGGGCCAGGGGGGAGCTTCGAGGGGGAACTCTGCCCCACGGGCATCCGGGGATGGAAGGAGTTCCGCGGGAGAGTTCCCCGCGGGCGCTTTGTGCTCTCGCCCGGAGGGAAGAAACGAGCCGAGCCTCGCAAGACGGAAGGGCCGGGAAAAGGTTGGGCCTATGCAGAGGGCAGGCTTGTCCCCCGTTTCCGACTCCAAGGGGGGGAGGGGGCTTGGAGATGGAGGGGGGATCTCTACCGCTGGAGAAAGGATGCCTGGGAACTCTGCCTGGAGGTCCATCGGAGGGAGGAGGGTCCGGAAGCTGGGGGGGCGAAGGTTGGGGAGGAGCTGCTGCGCATCCCTCTAGCGCGGGGGCTCCAGGTCTCGAGGATCCACCCGGCGGGGGAGCTGCGCTGGAGGAGGGAGGGGGACTTCCTGGTCCTGGATCCGGGTCCCGCGGGGCTTCGCCCGGGGGATCGGAGCTGGGTCTGTTTGGGCCTGGGGATGGGAGGCTCGCTTCCCGCGCGACGCATGCTGCCCATGGGGGCGCTGGCGTTCGCGACTCCTCCCCTTCCTCGGCGAGGATCCCCCGTGGGAGCGGGGGATGGGGGTCTCGACCTGGGGGCTTTGAGCCTTCTCGTGGACCGATTGGTCGCCGGAACGCCGAGAGAGCCACCGGTGCGCGGGGATTTCCCCCGAGTGTATCCTGGGGGGAAAAGCCTTTGGACCCATGGGGAATTCGACCTCCCCCTGGGCCTGGGGCGGGCGGCCGGGCTGCTGAAGCGGAGGGACGCCTTGGAGCTTGCGCAACTCGCGGCCCGCCATGTCTTTGGCCGAGACCTTGGGGAGGGCCCGGAGGGGAGGTCTCTGCTCCCCGCCATGCATTCGGGTCTTCATGGGGGTGATCGGGTGGAGCCGGGGCATGTCTTCTTGCAGGGGGCGTTGGTGCTGGCGCTCTGCGCGGCCGATCGCGCTTTCCTGGCCTTCCTGCACAGAGTGGGCGAAGCTCTGCGGAGCCGGGTCCTGTCCCTGGAATGGCGCCCCCAGGCGCTGAGGGATCTAGCCTGGCCGCTGCTGGCCTTCGAAACGGCGGACCTCCTATGGCGGGCGGAGGGTATCTTCGGCGAGGCTGCTGAGAGGGTCCTCCGGGCTTTGGAACGGGATTGGGACGTCTGCCGTGGAGGATTCCTCCTGCCCGAAACCTGGAACGAGGAGGGAGGACACGCCGTTCGGCCTCTTTGGATTGAGGGAGGGCTCTTGGTACCGGGGCTGTTGATGGGGAGGGCTCGCGGAAGGTTCAGGGCGAGGGGGCTTCTTCGGCGATTGAAACGGGACTTCCGTCGCCTGGGGCTGGGGCGAAATCCCTGCGCCCGCGCCCAGGCGTCGGGCTCGGGCGCCTGGCGGGGAATGGGGGGCGCCGGGGCGGGGAGCCGGGATCCTCTCGCCGAGGCCTGGACTCTGGAGGGGGTCTGGGGTTTGGAGGCCCGGGAGGGGCGCTGGTCGCCCCGCCGGGCGAGGGCTTGCTTGCGCCGAGTGCTTCAGCTTTTTGGGGAGGGTTCCAAGGCGGGAGGGCTTCGCTGGGACCCCGCCACCCGGTTGGCGATTGCCCTCCAAGCCTCCTGGATCCGGGAGAGCCTGCGCCGGGGGCTCAGCGGATCTCCAGGTCTCCGCCGAGGATCCCCTTCCCGTCCCGGTAGATGAGCACCCGCAAGGAGCGTCCCCGGTTGTGAGAAGCCTGGCGGACAAAGTCCGCGATCCCTCCCTGGAAGACCCGGACGTATTCCTGATCCCAGAAGTTGTAGTACTTGATGCCCACGAGGATGTCCCCCGGTTTGATCCCGAGTTCACGGGCTTTGCTCCCCTTTTGCACCCGGAGGACCTCGAGAGGAGTGAAGCGAACCGCGCCGAGGAGGCTCTCGACCTCCCGGTAGGCCTTTTGGAAGGTCACACGGTCCTTCCTGAAATCCAAAGGCCTGGCAAGAATCCCGGTCAGCCAGAAGAGCCGGGCCTTGTCCCTCTCCCAGGGGATCAGTTTGCGGCTCATGGTTTGGCTTCCTCGTTGGATCTCCAAGGGGATCTCCTGGTTCGCCTCGAAGGTGATGAGGACCTTGGTCAGATCTTTCATGTCCTGAACAGAACGGCCTGCGATCTTGCGAATCAAGTCTCCTTCCTGGATTCCCGCCAACTCGGCCGGCCCACCAGTCTCGACCCCGTTGACGACCAGGTTCTTTCCTTTGTGCGTGATCTTGAGGCCTGTCCAGAAACGGTCGAAGTTGTCGAAGCTGAGAAGCTCCTGTACGAAGACTTCCTTGACCTTGTTCACGGGGATGGCGAATCCGATGTTTTCCGATTCCCTCTGCATCATGGAGTTGATCCCGATGAGCTTGCCCCGGATGTCGAGGAGGGCTCCCCCCGAGTTTCCTGGGTTGATGGCCGCATCGGTCTGGAGGAGGCCGTGCACGGCACGCGGTCTCCGCTCTCCGGGAGGGAGGACCAGCTCGGTCCGGTCGGTCGCCGAGAGGACCCCCGCCGTGACGGTGTTGGCCTGGCCCCTTGGGTTTCCGATGGCGAGGACGGTTTCACCGATCATCAGGTCGTCGGAGTCTCCCATTTCGATGGGGGGGAAAGTGACCTTCTTCTTTCCTTTGGGCTGCTGGATCAGGAGCAGGGCCAGGTCGTTGGCCCTCGAGGAGCTGAGTACTTTGGCGGGATAGATCCGTCCATCCCGCAGGGTCACTTGTGCGTAGAAATTCGGAGAAATGGCGGATTCGTGGACGACGTGCCAGTTGGTGATGGTCAAACCCGAGGAGTCGACGATCACCCCCGAGCCTTCGCCCCGTTTCTGGAAGACTTTTCCCCGCCGGGTCAGGATCAATTGCCCGACCTGGATATTGACCACGGAGGGAGCGGCTTTTTGGGTGGCCAGGACAACGGGGGTGATGCGTGGGTCCTTGGGATTGCGCAGCCTGCTGACACTCTTCATTTTCTTCTGCGCCGGAACGGTCAGTCCCCTCAGGGGTTCGGGTTCGGACTGGGGGAGCAGCAGGAGGCCGCTGAGAAAGCCTCCCAAAAAGACCAGGAGGACAAAGAATGTTTTTCGATTCATAAGCTTCTCTCGAACCTTTGGCTTCTCTTGCTACCCTAGCCTGGTTGACGTAGGAGGTCATTCCCGGCCGGGAGTCAGGGGTAAATGTAGACCGGAGACGGATGGGATGCAGCCTTTGCTTCCTCCCGCTTGGATTTGTCGGTAAGGATCAGGAGCTTTGCTGGACCATGAAGAAGAAAGAAGGGTACTCGATGCGTTCCCAGCTCGTTCACGGGCCGGGATTCACCCGTCGCTGGGATTTTTCCCACCACGTTGTTCCTCCACTTTCCTCCTCGACCACCTACCGCCTGGATTCGGTCAAGAGGGGCGCTCGGGGCTTTAGCGAGTTCGGCGAGCCGATCTCCGACTTAGATGAAGCGCCTGTCTATATTTATGACCGATTGGACGAGCCCACAAGGTCTCTTTTGGAGGCGGAGCTTGCGAATCTGGAACAGGGGGACGCCTGCGCGGCCTTCAGCTCGGGGATGGGGGCGATCTCGGCGGCTTTGGGATCTTTCCTCAACACGGGAGATCATCTGGTCGCCCATCCCCTCCTCTATGGATGTACGCACTCGCTCTTCACCCATTGGTATCCGCGCCTGGGGATCGAGGTCAGTCGGGTGGATTGCAACGACATCGACGCGGTGCGGGCCGCAGTGAAGGCGGAGACCCGGGGCATCTACATCGAAACTCCGGTCAACCCCACGCTGGAGCTGATCGACATCGAGGCCCTGCGAACCCTTGCCGATGACCTGAACAAGGATCGCCCCGAGGAGCGCAGGATCCTGATCATCGTGGACAACACCTTTGCCACGCCCTACGGGCAGCGGCCCCTTCTCCTGGGGGCCGACATGGTCTGCCACAGCCTGACCAAGAACCTGGGGGGCTTCGGAACGGAGATCGGAGGGGCGGTGATTTGCCGGGACGAGCAGTTCCGGGAACTCTTGATGTTCCGCAAGGATTTTGGGGCCAGCCTCGCCTCCAAGTCGGCCTGGGCCATCCAGGTCTATGGGCTCCCGACTCTGGCGGTCCGCCTCGAACGCCAGCAGAAGAGCGCGAAGAAGGTCGCCCGGTGGCTGGAGGACCAGGAACTGGTCCGGCAGATCCACTATCCGGGTCTGGACTCCTTTCCCCAGAAGGAGCTTGCCAAAAAGCAGATGCGCAACCCGGATGGGTACTTCATGCCCGGGAGCATGATCTATTTCCACTTGGACGAGCAGAAGATCTCTCCCATCCGCTTTGTGAACTACCTGGCAAAGAACGCTTACTGCGTGACTCTCGCCGTCAGCTTGGGCCATGTCAAAACCCTCATCGAGATGCCAGGAGCCATGACACACTCGGCCTATGGCCCCGAGGATCCGACGACCCAGGACCTGGGCATCCGGCTTTCCCTCGGGCTGGAGGAGCCCGATGACATCATCGAAGAATTGGGGACGGCCCTGGAGGCCGTGTCCCGATGAAGGCCTTCCTCTCCGTAGACATCGAAGGTGTGACGGGGATGTCTTCCTGGAATGAGGCCACCCGGACGCACGCGGACTACGGGCTCTTTCGCGATCGCATGCAGCTCGAGGCCGCGGCGGCCTGCGAGGGGCTGCTGGCCGGAGGGGCGACCGAGGTGCTTGTGCGCGACGCCCACTCCACCGCCCGCAACCTGGACGGGGAACAGTTCCCCCGGGGAGTGCGCCTTTTGAGTGGCTGGGCGCGACATCCTCTGAGCATGGTGCAGGGCCTGGACGAGAGCTATGACGCCGTTCTCTACGTCGGTTACCACGCGCGGGCGGGGAGCGAGGGAAACCCCCTCTCCCACACGATGTCTTCCAGCAAGGTGGCCGAGATTTTCCTCAACGGCGAAGCCCTCTCCGAATTCCGCCTCCACGCCCTGGCGGCCGCCACCCTGGGTGTCCCCTCCATCCTCTTGAGCGGAGACCAGGCCATCTGCGACGAAGCCAAGGCCTTCCTCCCCGCCATCCAAACCATTTCCACCAAGGTAGGCCTCGGCGCCTCCGTCCTGAGCCGCCACCCCCTCGAGGTCCGCGAGGAACTCCGCCAAAAAGCCGAAACCGCCATCCGCTCCGACCTCGCTTCCTGCCTCCCCCCGCTTCCCGACACCTTCGAACTGGAAGTCCGTTACCACAAACACTTGGACGCCCAGAACAACTCCTTTTACCCCGGCGCCGAACGCCTGGATGCCTGCCGCCTCGCCTTCTCGACCTCCCGCTACGAAGAAATCCTCCGCTTCATCCACTTCTGCGTCTAACCCCCCCTAGAAAACACCCGCAGAAAACGCCGGTAGGAAACGCCGGTAGGAAACGCCTCCAGGCGTTTCAAGTAGAAAACCCCTCCAGGGGTTTTAAGTAGAAAACCCCTCCAGGGGTTTTACGTAGAAAACGTCTCCAGACGTTTTAAGTAGGAAACGCCTCCAGGCGTTTCCCACCC
The DNA here is from genome assembly GCA_011321845.1 of Planctomycetota bacterium. Lineage (GTDB taxonomy): Bacteria > Planctomycetota > UBA1135 > UBA1135 > HyVt-539. The sequence continues at coordinate 27,602 of DROQ01000141.1, forward strand.
CCCCTCACAACCGCTCCAACGCATAAAGCACAACCCCGCAATCCCCCCGCAAAAACAACCCCCCTCCACAATTCCAAAA
>DROQ01000142.1 GCA_011321845.1 Planctomycetota bacterium
CTCTCAAGCTCAGCTTTTCTTTCCCCTCCCACCAGCCCGCTCCCTTTCTCCGCCCGGCTCGGAATCCTCCAAGGGCTTTGGCCTCAGGCGCCTTCGGCGAAGTCGGCCAAAGCCCTTGGAGGATTCCGAGTTCTGCCCAAACCTTTCAGGAGCTGCCCCCTCCTCAAACCTTCAATCCTCCATGGGGACCCTCGTGGAAGCCCATTACAAACAATTTCTTCTCCTCCCCCCAAACCTCCCCCTACCTTCCGGGTGGGATCCCCAAAGACGCCATCTCCCCCTTCATCCTCCAGGCCATGGAGTGGATGGATATCTCAGCGTTCAAAATCAATCATCGTGGGAGCGGGTCCCCCCGGGACCACCCTAGGCTCAGGCTCTCCCTATGGATCTAATGCGAGGCGCATGGGATCTTTTCTTCCCGTAGGATCGAAAGGGCCACGTATCGTGACCATGGAGCCCGGTTCATTACCGCCAACGCCCACCACGATCACGACACGATCTGCTCCTTCCGGAGGCAGAATGAAGAGGCCTTCGCGAAGACCTTTTTGGAGGTCTTGGAGAGGTCCATGGAACTCAAACTTCTTCGAGTGGGTGCGGTCAGCGTGGACGGCACCAAGATCGACGCCAACGCCAGTCTCTACAAAAGCGTGCGCTACGACCGTGCAAAGGCTCCCGAAAAGCAGCTCCGCAAGGAAGTCCGGGAGCGCATGAAGGAGGCCGAAAGGGCTGATGCCAGCAACCGGCCCGATCCCGATGCCCTCCCGGCGGATCTTGCGAACCAGGAGAGGCTGGCCAAGTAGCTCGCCGAAGCCCAAGAAAGGATCAAAATGCGCGCCAAAGCTCCTGCCGAAAAGAAAAAGACCGAGCCTGAGAAAAGGCTCAAGGAGCGTAAGAAACACAAGGGACGAAGACCCGGAAGAAAACCTGAGCCGCCAGATGCGCGGCCTGAGGGATGAAGTGGGAAATGGCGTCTTTGGGGATCCAACCCGGAAGGTCGGGGGAGGTTTGGAGGTGGGAGAAGAAGTTGTTTGTGATGGGCTTCCACGAGGGTCCCCATGGGGGATTGAAGGTTTAGGGAGGGGGCAACTCTAGAAAGGTTGGGGCAGCTCCAGAAAGGCTTGGGCCAAACTCGGGATCCTCCAAGGGCTTTGGCCGACTTCGCCGAAGGCGCCTGAGGCCAAAGCCCTTGGAGGATCCCGAGCCGGGGGGAGAAAGGGAGCGCGCTGGTGGGAGGGGAAAGAAAGGCTAAGGTTGGGTGACTAAGTCCAACAGACTCTTAGACCTTGAACCTCCCCACCAGTTCTTGGAGGCTTTGCACCTGGTTCGCATTTTCCCTTGCGATGGCGGCCAATTCCTCGGCCTGGGCGGCGGTCCGCTGGACGTTCTGATCCACGCTGGTGACCGCTGAACTGATCTGTTCCACACCCTGGGCCTGTTGGAAGGAGCCGTTGCTGATCTCCGTCAGGATCTCGTTGACCTGCTTGGTTCCCTCGACGATCTCGATAAAGGTCTCGTTGACCTGGGCCGTGAGTTGGGCTCCGTTTTCGGCGCGGCGGATGGACTCCTGGATCATCTGGGAGGTGTTGCGGGCCGCTTCGGCGCTTCGCTGGGCCAGGTTGCGCACTTCCTCCGCCACCACGGCGAAGCCCTTGCCCGCCTCCCCCGCCCGCGCGGCCTCCACGGCCGCGTTGAGAGCCAAGAGGTTCGTCTGGAAGGCAATGTCGTCGATCACCTTGATGATCTCCGTCACCTCCTGGCTGGAGGCGCGGATCTCCTCCATCGCCTTCCGCATCCCATCCATGCAACCCGTCCCGGACTTGGCGGCCCCGGAGGTCTCATCGGCAAGTTGGCTCGCGTCCTTGGTTCGGTGGGCACCCTGCTGCAGCATCGCGTTGATCTCCTCGACCGAAGAGGAGATCTCCATGAGGCTCGAGGCCTGATCCGAGGCATTGGTGCTGAGTTCGTTCCCCGAGTCCAGGACCTGGTTTACCCCCTGGTTCACATCGGTGGTCACCCCTTTGACCTGTTTCACAACACGATGGACCATTTCGATGAATTGGTTGAAGAGATGTCCCATCTCCCCCACCTCGTCCCCGGTCTCGATGGTCAGACGCTTGGTCAAGTCCCCATTCCCCTTGGCGATCTCCCGCAGAAGGGTCACCGAATCCTTGATGGGCCGAACAACGGTGCGCGTGGAGAAATAGAGGAGCCCAAAGGCTACTCCAAAGCACAGGAGGCCGATAAGCATCCCGTTCCAGGCGGAAGCCCAAGCTTCTTCCTCGATGATCCTGCGCGGGATTTGCATCTCAAGGGCCCAATCCCTGGACGGGGTCCCAGTCGGAATCGGAAGGCAGTTGTGAAGCGCCGCCTCCCCCCAATGAGGCCCTTTGACCTTGGAGATGGAGGGGTCGATCCTTTTTCCTACCGCGGTAAGTTCGGCCCCATCCCAGCCCAGAAGGCTGATGTAGGAACCGGAGCCCAGAGGAATGTTTTTGATCGTGGTCTGGAGATCGGAGAAATTCAGGTCGGCGCTGACCACGCCCACCCTTTTCTTGCCTTTGATGATCGGAAGCGAGAGGCGGACAATCGTTCTCCCCCCCAGGACGCCGGGTTGGTTTCTGGGTTTCCCCACAAAAGGTTCTCCGGTCTTCAAGACCTCCCGGAAAAAGGCGTTTTCGCTGGTCTTGTTGTAGGAGGGGTGCGGAATGAGTTTCAAATCCCCCCTGGCGGTTTTGAACCAATAGAGGGCCAACCTCCCGCTCTTGTCATGCCCGGGAGTGTCCCCGAAGGCTTCGTCCAATTCGTCGAAGGCGTCCTTTTCCCATACGGTGGAAAGGGCTTCGATGCCTTTGGTCTTTTTCAGGGTTTCCTTGAGTAGTTCCCGGACCGCGTCCCGGCTGATCTCGATCTCATCGTTTTCCGCCACGGTCTGAAAAAGGGTCTCCAGGTCATGGAGAATGGTCCAGGTCCGGAGAAGAGTACTCTGGATCGAACCCACCGCCCCTTCGCCCACCTCTTGGATCTTCTTCTCGGCCTGGGAAATGGCGAGATTTCGATTGTGGTTCACATTGTAGCTGACAAGGATCCCCGCCGTCAGGAGCAGGCACAGGCAACTCCAAAAAAGGATTTTCGTTTGGATCGATTTAAATGACATCATGAAAGAATCCTTCTCTCCCCTGGTTCAAGCATGGATTACAAAACGCTCCTCACCGGATTCGTTCCATGAGCCTGCGAACTCGTCCTATTTTCCTGGTGAAGCCGTCTGGTCCTGGAGCAACCGGATCTCTCCTCCCTCGAATCGCGTAAGGAAGACCTGGTCCATCCCCTGGTTGTCCTTGGGGCCGAATTGGAGGGTTACCCCACCGAGATCGAATTTGCCGACCTTGGCGAAGTTGGAGAGGAAATCCTCTCGGGTCCATTCCCTACCGAGTTTCTGGAGGTTCATTCCGACCAGTTTGGCCACCATGTACCCTTCCAGGCTGATGAACCCGATGGCCTCCTCCTTCCCCGCCTTCTTCATGGCGGCTTGGTACTCGGCCACAAGAGGCAGGCTCGTGTCCCAAGGAAAAGGAACGACCTGGGAGATGATGCATCCCTCGCTCGCAGGTCCCAATTCCTTGAGGAGGTTTTTGGTGCCGACGAAGGAAATGTTGCAAAAGACAGCGTCCTTCAGCGCATCCGTCTTCTTGGCCTGTTTGATGAACTGGGCGCAGGGTTTATAGGCTCCCACCATGACTACCGCTTGGGCCCCGGTGGAGGCGATGTCCTTGAGGCCCCGACTCACCGCGATGGTGTTTCGTTTGTAGGTCCCTTCCCCGCAAAGGGACATCCCTCGTTTCTTGAGGGCGAGCCGGATTCCCGAAAGGCCGGCCTTGCCATAACCGTCGTTCTGGTAGAAGCAGGCGATCCTCTTGAGACCCTTCCCTTCCACGAGGTATTGGGCCAAGGTCTCCATCTCCTGGTAGTAGCTCCCCCGAACATTCACCACCAGGGGCTTGTAGGGAGAACGGAGGAATTCGGCTCCGGTGAAGGGCCCGATGAAAGGAACCTTGTGTTTCTGGATGTAGGGAAACACCGCCTTGGAGGTTGGAGTGCCGACCTCCCCGATCAAGGCGAAGACCTTTTTCTTCTCGACGAGAAGCCTGGTCGTCATCTTGGCCTTTTTGGGTTCATAGCCGTCGTTGTATTTCAACAGCTTGACCTTGCGGCCATGGATCCCCCCCTTGGCGTTTTGTTGGTCGAAAAAGACCTGGAGCCCAAGGTTCATTCCCTTTCCCAAGCCCCGGGCGGGACCCTTGAGAGCGCAGGACTGGCCGAGAAGGATCTGGGTGTCACTGACACCGGGTGTCTGGCCTGGAAGAATCCCGGAAAAGAGGACGAGGACTGCGATCGAGCAACAATTGGGAAATATCATGGAACATCCTTTCGGCACAGCATAAAGCGAACAAAGTGCTTGGGTACGAGCTACAAATCCATGCAATGAACAACTCCTTCCTTTCTCGGTTCGCCGCTTCTCGCGACTTGATTCCATTTTCCTTTTTCCTTCCCACGACGATCCCCATCCCGACCCGGTTCTCCCAATCCCCATTCGGGACGATATGATCCCTGCATGACCCGAAAAACATCCATCCTCCTGAACCCCTCGGAGAGGGACTTGCTGATGCCCCCCTGTCTCCTCGTGGACGCGGTGGGCCTGGAAGCGAGGGCCGCGGAACTCAGGAAGAGGTCCTGGAAAAAGGAGGTCAAGCTGGAAGCCATCGAGCGGGCCATCTCCATGACCGACCTCACGACCTTGGAGGGGGCGGACACTCCCGGACGAGTGGAACGTCTCTGCCAAAAAGCCCTCCGCCCCGACCCCAACCCCGACATCCCCCCCGTCGCCGCTGTCTGCGTCTACCCCAACCTGGTCGCCACCGCCGCCCGAGTCCTCGAGGGGAGTCCGGTCGAGGTGGCTTCGGTGGCCTCCGGCTTTCCGGCCGGCCAGGTTCCCCTCCCCCTCCGCCTGGAGGATACAAAGATGGCTGCCGAAAACGGAGCGGACGAGATCGACGTGGTCATCTCCCGGTCGGCCTTTCTCTCAGGGCGCTTGGAACAGGTCTTCGAAGAAGTGCAGGCCTTCAAGGAGGCCGCCGGACCCGCGAGGCTCAAGGTCATTCTCGAGACCGGGGAGCTTGGGACCTTCGACCGGATCGCCAAAGCGGGCTGGCTGGCATGCGAAGCTGGAGCCGACTTCATCAAGACCAGTACCGGCAAGGTCAAGATCAACGCCACTCCGGCCACCGCCCTTTGCATGCTCCACGTCGTCCGCGACTTCGAGGCCCACTCGGGGAGGGTGGTCGGAGTCAAAGTCGCCGGAGGAATCCGCAAATCCAAGGAGGCCCTCCATTACCTCGCCCTTGTTCTCGAGACCCTCGGGCCTTCGAGGCTCACGAACAGGCTCTTCCGTTTCGGAGCCAGCTCCCTCCTCAACGATCTCATCCGCCAATGGAAAAAGCAAAAAACCGGCCGCTACATGGGGCCGGATGATGTTTGCCTGGACTGAACAAGGAACTGTCATGCGCCCCACACATCCACTCGCCGACGCCCCCAAGACCTTCGACTACGCGCCGAGCCTCGAAGACCGATCCATCGTGGAGATCAAGGACCGCTACCGCCTCTACATCGGCGGAGAGTGGGTGGCTCCCTCCACGCGACAATACTTCCCCACCCAGGATCCTTCGACCGAGGAAACCCTCTCCGAGGTCGCCAAAGCGGGCCCCCGGGACATCGACCGGGCCGTACGAGCAGCCAGGCGCGCCCTCCCCGGCTGGGCCCAGATGAAGGGGTCGGCCCGTGCCCGCATCCTCTTCGCCATCTCCCGGATCCTCCAGGAACGGGCGCGGGAATTCGCCATCCTCGAGACCCTCGACAACGGCAAGCCCATCCGCGAGAGTCGGGACATCGACGTCCCCCTTTCGGCCGCCCATTTCTTCTATTACGCCGGCTGGACCGACAAGCTCGATTACGCGCTGCGGGAGCCGGGACACCGGGCCGCCCCCGTAGGCGTCTGCGGACAGATCATTCCCTGGAACTTCCCCCTCCTGATGGCCGCCTGGAAGCTGGCCCCCGCCCTCGCCTGCGGGAACACAGTGGTCCTCAAACCGGCCGAGACCAGCCCCCTCAGCAGCCTCCTCCTCGTCGAAGTCTTGGAGGAGGCGGGCGTTCCCCCGGGGGTGGTCAACATCGTCACCGGGGCGGGGGAAACCGGGGCCGCTCTCGTCGCCCACGAGGGCGTGGACAAGATCGCTTTCACAGGGAGCACGGAGGTAGGCAAGGCCATCCAGGCCAAGCTAGCTGGAAGCGGCAAGCGCCTCACCCTCGAGCTGGGAGGCAAGGGCGCCCACCTGATCTTCGAGGACGCGCCACTGGACCAGGCGGTCGAAGGGATCGTCCGGGGGATCTTTTTCAACCAGGGCCAGGTCTGTTGCGCGGGCTCCCGCCTCCTGGTCGAAGAGAGCGTCGAGGCCAAGGTCATGGAGCTGCTCAAGAACCGGCTCTCCACCCTCCGTGTCGGACCGCCTCTGGATAAAAACACAGACCTGGGTGCCATCCACTCCAAGGAACAGATGGGCAGGGTGCGCTCCTACCTCCAAGCCGGCCAGGACGAAGGGGCGGTCCTCTGGCAAGCCTTCTTCGAGGCGCCCAAAAAGGGCTTCTGGTGCCCTCCCTGCCTCTTCACCAACGTAACACCCTCCATGAAGATCGCACGGGAGGAGATCTTCGGACCCGTCCTGACCATCCAGAGTTTCCGGACACCGCAGGAGGCGGTCGCCCTCGCCAACAACAGCAACTACGGCCTCAGCGCCGGAGTCTGGACCGACAAGGGCAGCAAGATTTTCGCCCTCTCCCAGCAGTTGCAGGCCGGAGTGGTCTGGGCCAATACCTTCAACCAGTTCGATCCGGCCTCCCCCTTTGGAGGCTACAAAGAGAGCGGTTTTGGACGAGAGGGGGGGCTCCACGGCCTCCTCCCCTACCTGGCGCAGCGCTGACGGGAGGAAGTTGACGGGAGGAAGCCGACTGGGGGAAACCAGCCGAAAACGGATAGGAGAACGAAGCCGAGAAACGAAGCAGAAAAGCGAACAAGGAAACCGACATGAGCGCCGACCACATCCACAAAACCTACAAACTCTACCTCGGAGGCGGCTTTCCCCGCAGCGAATCGGGGAGGAGCCTCAAGATCGAGAAAGCCTCCCGCTCCGCGAGTCGCCCTCCTCAGATCCTGGCGCAGATCGCACGGGCGAGCCGCAAGGATCTGCGCCAGGCGGTGGAGGCCGCCCAGGGGGCCCTGGGTCCCTGGGCCCGGGCCAGGCCCATGCTCCGGGGCCAGATCCTCCACCGCATGGCGGAGATGCTCGACGCCCGGGGGCAGGAGTTTGAAGACCTCCTCGTAGGTTTCGGCCTCTCGGACAGGCGACAAGCCCGCCTCGAGGTCGAAGTCTCCTGCGACCGCCTGCTCTGGTACGCAGGCTGGTCCGACAAGTTGGGCCAGGTCCTCGGGGCCGTGAACCCCGTCTCCGGCCCCTTCTTCGATTTCAGCCAACCGGAGGCCATGGGGGTCGTGGCGGTCTATCCCACAGAGCGTCCCGCCCTGCTCTCCCTGGTCTCCACCCTCGCCCCGGTCCTGGTCGGCGGGAACAGCTCGGTCTTCCTCATCCCCTACGAGGCGGGCCCGGTGGCAATCACCTTCGCGGAGATCCTTGCCACTTCGGATGTGCCGGGAGGAGTTTGCAATTTCCTGACCGGCACCCGGGACGAGCTACTCACCCACTTTGCCATGCACCGGGGCTTCTCCGCCAACTTCCTCGTGAGCGACGATCCCCGGGAACAAAAGCTGGTCAGCTACGAAGCCGCGGACCATGTCAAGCGGGGCAAGATGGTTCCCCAAGGGACCCCGGCCCTCTGGAGATCGAACGCATGCCAGGGGCTCGACTGGATCTCCCCCTTCCTGGAGATCAAGACCACCTGGCATCCGATCGGACTGTAAGGGCGGGCTTCGAGGAAGACGGAAGGAGTCCTCCCAATCAGAACCGCGCTTCGAAGGTGAAGATGACGTTGGTGCCTGCTTCGTTCAGGCCCGAGTCCAGGATGCGGTAGTCCCGGTTCTCGATGTTCTCGATCGAGAGGGAGGCGCGCATACGATCGTTGATCTTGTAGCTTCCGCGGATGCCCACGAGCAGATAGGCGGGGAGCCCATCGGGAGGAATGCGCTGGGTGTTCCGCCGCTCCGCCGCGTTGTACTCCGAGGCGCTGAGCCCTGCGGACCAGGGGAAGAAGAGTTCGGCCGTAAGGCGCTCGTTCACCAGGTCCAGGAAGCGGATCCCGAACTGCCCCTTGATCGGGGGGAGCCCCTTGGGGCGCACGCGCCGGGGGTCGCTGGGGTCGGTCGCGTCGATGAGGGAACTCACGAAATCCACGTAGGAGTAGAACTCGAAGTTGTCGAGGCCGACGAAGTCCAGGTTGGTGGCTCCCTCGGCTTCGAAACCGACGAAGTAGCCGTCGCTGGCGTTGGTCTTGGTGACCTCGGTCAAGCCGCCCACGATGTTCCCGGTGGGTTTGCGCTGGATCAGGTCCTTGGCCCAGGTGTGGAAGGCCGTGAAGGACAGGCGCCGCAGGCCGTCGTCGTACCGGACCCCGCCTTCGAGGGTCAGGAACTTTTCGGGATCCACGTCCGTGGAAGGGATCTCGAGGTCGCCGCTCAGGGCCACGTCGAAGCGGGTCAAGTCGGAGAGGTTGGGCGCCCGGAAACTCTGCGCCAGGTTGCCGAAAACGCGGACACGGTCCTCGGGCTTCCAGACCAGGGAGGCCTGCCCCACGAACTGGTTCCAGGAGCGGTGCACAGGGGCGAAGGGTCCGCCGCTGACCCCGGGGATGTCCACCACGTCGGCGTCGGCTTCTACGTACTGGTAGCGGAGCCCGAGACTTCCTACCAGATCCTCCCCGAGGGGATGCTCATAGAGACCGAACAGGGCCAGCTGGTCATAGACCGCCTCGTCCGCCACGGGTCCCCTGGGCCGGGTCGAGCGCAGGCTCTGGTCGGGGTTGAGTTCGCGGTAGAAGCTGTCCACTCCCTCGTGGTAGGCCTCGAAGCCGAAGGTCAGCGTCCCTTCCCCCAACCGCATGCGGTGGCGCCCCTGCAGGCCGAACTGGTCCACGGTATCCCCCTGGATCCGGCGGCGACTGTTGGAGCGGACCCGGTTCTCCTCCTCCTCGAAGCGCTGGTAACTCGCGGTCAACGCCGTCTCGGCGTCATCCCAGGTCCCCCCCCGACGCCATCCGATGTAGACCAGATCCCGCTTCTGGTCGATGTCCCGTGAAAAATCGGAGCCGGCGGTGGTCCCCCGCCAGGACTTGGCGAAAACGGTGGAGTGCGTGCGCGGACCCTTCTTCTGGTCCACGTGCTGGCCTGCGAGAATGAGACGGTCCCCTCCGCCGAGCGGAAGGACGAATTTGTAGTCCCCATCGAACTCCTGGTAGCCGGTGTAGGGGAGGCTGCCCACCTCCTGGCCGGCGGTCCAGGTGCCATAATCCTTGTACGTAACGCCGAGATGCCAACCAAAGCCCGTCCCCTGGTTGCCCTGTGTCTCGATGCGCTCGACAAAGGACTCCTCGGCGCTCGCGTGCCGAAAAAGCAGCCGTTGCCGGGTTCGAAACCCCTCCTTCCACTGGCTCGGATCGCCCGGCCCGATGGAAAACCCCTGGCCCGTGCCGAAGACACCATCCGAGCCCCAGAGCACAGAGGAGGGGCCTCGCACAATCTCGAGCCGCCGAAGGCCGTAGACATCGACCGTGTTCCAGTACTCCACGTTCCCAGAGCGCCAGACCGAGTTGTTGAGGCGGATCCCGTCGATCAAGAACAGGGTGCGGAAGCCGTTCTGCCCACGGATCTTTGGCGATCCCTGGGCAGGGCCGGTTTTTTGCACCGAAATCCCAGGGATCTCCCTGAGGGCTTCGGGCAGAGTTCGCGCCTGCAGATCGAAGAGAAGGGTGTCCCGGTCGAGGCTGTTGCCCGCCTGGGGAAGGTCGAAGGCCCGTTTGCCCGAGCGCGTGGCCGTGACAACCAGGGGTTCTTGTTTTTCAGAGGTCTCTTTCGGGCTCTTGGTCGGGGCCTGGTCCTGGGAATTCTGCCCCGGGAGAGGACTGCAGACCAAGAGGAAGAGAGGAAGGATGCTTCTTCGCATATGCACTGAATCTCCGAGAGGAACAAAGGGGGGAAAGGCCCGGGGAACGGAGCCCCCCCTCGGAGGTTCAGTGGGGAAAAAAACTTTTTCGCTGCGTTATTCCTTGCCGGCAGCGGCGGGCACGGCACGCCAGGGAGTCTCCTTGGAACTGCCCGGGAGGCGGGTTTTTTCCCGGACTCCATCCACAAGGCGCCCCCCCTTGTCCAGGTCTGCAAGAAGCATAGCCAGGGAGAGGCGGAAGGACTGGGCGGCCATCGCGAATGGATCCCGACTGAGGACCAAGGAGGCGCCGGTCTCTAGAGGGGCGCGGTACTCCCGCTCACGCAAGAGAGGGCGCTCCCCCTTGCTTCCCTTGGGACCGAAGACGCGTACATGGAGGATGGCGTTGGACTTGACCGCCCTCCCCACGATGCGCTCTTCCACCGCCCCGTAGAAAGCCAGGAGATCCACGTCCAGGACCCAGTCCGCCTCTTCCTCGCTTCTGGCGAGCCTTCCGAAAATGCCGCTGTTTTTGATTTCCCGCCGGAGGAGCCCGTCCAGCATCTCGGGGACCGGCCGCTTCCAGGACCCATCCATGGTGTAGGTCACGGGGAACATCCCCTTGTCGACCCTCTTGGGGGGAGCCCGGCGATCCTGGATCGGAGCGATCCAGATGCTGCGGTTCTGCCTGTGCTGCACCTTGTATCCCAGGGGCGGAAAGAGTCCCTCGTTGCGCTCGAGATCCCGCCCGGGGCTCTTGCAGCCGGAAAGGGTCCAGAGGAGGGGGAGAAGAATCGCGAATGCTAGGGTTTTGGCCATATCAAGGCACCTATCGGCACATCGAGCGGTAAACACTGAGAGTTTTTCGAGCATCCTCCTCGAGACTGGGAGGAACCGGTGAAGGAATGGGCTCGGAGAGTCCATCCCGCACCAGGGACCGCATCCTATCCGAGAGTGCCCCCGCGTCCCCCATGGCAAATCGCAACCTCTCGTCGGGGACCAGCTCCCGCATCCCCCCCAGGTCGCTGACCAGGCAGGGGATGCCCCGCACCCGCGCGTCCAGAATGGTCACCGGGCTGTTCTCATACCAGAGGCTCGGCACCACCAGGACATCCACCCCCTCCAGCAGCTCCCCGATGTCCCCCGGCGCGTAGCTTCCGCTTACGGGGACACCCATTCTTCGCCCGCGCTCCCGGATGCGATCGCCATAAGCCGGGTCGGAACCGGAGCCTCCGTGGATCCTGAGGCTCGAGCCCTCGGCCCCTTCGCGGACAAAACGCTCCCAGGCGTCCAGGAGGAGGTGGACACCCTTGGGAGGAAGAACCGAGCCCAGGTAGCCGAAGCGGAGTGGCCCCGGCGCCAGCTCCCGAACCTGAGGCTGGGCTCTCTCAGCCCCAGGGATGCCCAGAGCCTGCTTTCTCATGCGCTCGCGGGGGAGGCCCAGGGCCACCATTTTTTCGATCAAAAAGTTGCTCGGCGAGAGGAAGAGGTCGACAGCCGGAACGAGTCGCTCGAGGACCTGGGAGCGCCGCGCGGCGAGCAGCCGCTCCAGGCCTGGATCGGGGGGGATCTCGGGGAAAGATGGGTGTCCCCCTTTGGCTTTGCGCTTGCGCCAGAGGCGTTGGAGGGGGGCTTGGAGGTCGAGGCTGGTGGTCTGGCGGAGGAGGCGGAGGGCGGTGGCGACTTTGGCGAGCTGGGGGGGGTTGCGCCAAGGGGAGCGGCGGAGGCAGCGGGCGCAGTCCTCGAGGTCGGCCCGGGTGCAGAGGGTCCCGTCGACGCGGAGAAACTGGCCGAAGCGGGGGCATTCGAGCCAGTAGTCGTGCAGGGTGAAGAGGACGGGGATCCCACGCTCCCTGGCCCGTTCGGGGAGACCGAGACTGTGGTGGAGGAGGTGGTGCACGTGGACCAGATCGGGCCCGAAATCCTCCAGGACCCTGGTCTCGAAGAGCCGCTCGGCCTCAGGGTCCTCGTAGGTTCTCACGAAGCTCTCATGAAAGAGGTTGCGGATGGCCCGGCAAACCGGGACACCCTCCCATTCCTCCTCGACCAGGCTCCCCTCGCGCCGGCTCAGGTCCTTGCGCGTGGTGTAGACCAGGACCTCCACACCCAGATCCTGGAGAGCCCTGGCGAGGCGGTGCGTGTAGACCTCGACCCCGGAGCGATGGTCCGGAAGAAACTGATGGGTGACGAGACAGACCTTCACCCTGCGGCCTCCGGGTTGCCCAGTTTCCGCCCTCCAAGTTCCCTTTGGATCGAGGCGGGACCGGCCCGCCGCCCCAACAGGCCATGGAGGATGCCCTTGCCCTTGGAGAGGTGGGCCCGGAGGCGCCCCCGCGGTCCCAGCCCATAAACCAGAAGTCCCAGCGGCCAGCCCAGGACCTCGACCAGCAGGAAGGCGGCCATCAAACCCGGCCGCCCGCTGCGCCGCACGAAGCGCACGCTGTTGAGCCCCATCAGGTACTTGCGCAGAGGGCTGGCTCCCCCACCCGAGGCAAGGGATCCCCCGTGCTGCGCCCGCGCCCAGGGGAGGCAGACCAGCCCCAGCCCGCGCCGCCGCAGACTGAGCCCAAGGTCCGCGTCCTCGAAATACATGAAGTAGGCCTCGTCCAGCCCCCCCACCTGCACCAGGGCCGAAACCCGGTAGAGGGCGCAGGCCCCCGGCAAGAAATCCACAGCGTAAGGCTCCGGGGAAAGTGTCCCCAACTCTTCCCCCCCATGCAGGTGTCGCACCAGGTTGGGTCCGAAACGGATGGCCGAACCCGCCGACCAGATCTTCGCTCCCCCTGGACGGAGGAGCACCGGCCCGCAGCCGGCCAACTCCCGGTTGGCCTCCAGGCAATCCACGAGGGCCTCCAGGCAGCCAGCCGCAAGCCTCGTGTCGTTGTTGAGGAGGAGCAGGTAGGGCCAATCCTCCCGCTGGGCCTGGGCGAGCCCTTCGTTGACGACCTTGCAGAAACCGAGGTTGCGCCCCTCCCCCCGCAGCTCGGCACCCAGGGGCAATTCCAAGTCCGCGAGCCCGCCATCGTTGTCGTAGACCAGGACCTTGAGCCCATCCCCCAGAGGGAGGCTCTCCAGCGTCGCCCTCGTCTCCTCCACCGCTCCGAAGTGCGGGAGGACCGCCAGGACCCGGGGTCGGTCCTCGGGAACAAACTCTAGGGTGGAGGTCTTCACGGCGTCCTCATTTGAGCGGGAGGTCGAAATCCTCGTGCTTGCAGACCTCCCGGTTGCGCAGGCAATAGGGGATCTTGAGGAAACCCGCGCAGGTGGCCTTGAACAGGATCCAGACTCCGGGGAGCCCCCCGATGGAGGCGAAGAACCCAATGGTCCCCGTGGCCTCGGCCACTTCCTTCTTCTTGCCGCCACGCAGCGCCTTCCAGAGGAAGCGGAAGGGGAAGGCAGCGATCTTGGAGAAGGGAAGGTATTTGAAAGCGTAGATCCAGAAGTTCCGTACGTGGTAGTAGAGACTGCGTTTTCCCTTGCGCATCCCGAAAGGCGCTTTGTGCCAGACCCGGAGTTCGGGGACGTAGAGCACGCGCCTTCCCCGGTTGAGAATGCGCGCGGTCAGATCCCTTTCGTTGCCGAAGATGAACAGCTCCTCGTCGTAGAACCCGCAGTCCCGCAGGACATCGGCCCTCGCGAGGCTGGCGCAGCCGCGAAAGGTCGCCATGTAACGTGGGGTCAGGTGGCCGTCGCTCTTCAGAAACCATTCGGGCATCTCGGGTTCTTCGACGCGCGAACTCAGAACCGCGACCTCGGGCCCGACCTCCTCCGCCTTCTGGAGCATGCCCTCCACCCAGTTCGGCGGCAGGACAATGTCATCGTCCAGGATGCCGATCCACTCTCCCCGGGCGGAGGCGAAGCCGATGTTGAAGGTCGTGCAAGCCCCGAAACGCGAGTGAGGCATGCGGATCAGCCGCACCTCGGGGAATTCCTCGAGGACCATCTCCGGAGTCCCATCCTTGGAGTCGTTGTCCACCACAATGACTTCCAAGGGAGCCACGCTTTGTTCCCGGATCGCCTGAAGGTTTTCACGCAAGTCGTCCCTGCGGTTCCAGACCGAGATGACGAGGGAGACCCCCTCTCGCCGGTCTTCCTTCTGGTCCTCCCTCTGGTCTTCCTTCAAGCCGTTCCTCTCCCTTCTCCGGATCCGTTCCCGGGGAACGCGTCTTCCATGATGAGCCGCATATGTTGCAGGTGAAGGGGCCAGGAAGCGAGACCGAGTTCGAGAAGAAGTTCGGCGTGGGTCACCGCTGGGTCTTCGACATTGACCGTAGCGGCCTGGTCGCGTTGCAGGACCTTGGTCGCGAAGTCGAGGTAGGCGAGTTGGGAGGCGAACTGCTGGAGCGCCTCTTTCTTCCTGGCCAGAAGATCGCTGTAATCGTAAAGCGCCCCGAAGGGAACCGGCTGGTTCACCCCGAAGAGCAGCACCCGGCATTCTTCGGGGAGCGCCCCGCGCGCCGCACAAGCCCGCTCGGCCAGACTGCGATGATCCCCATGGAACTCGCCCCCATGGAAGGTGTAGAGAAGCGAAGGCGCAGCCTCCCGGAACAGCTCCCCGAGGGAGGCTTCGAGAGCATCCCCCTGGTCCGCAAGCCGACCATCCTCAAACCCCAGGCTCTCCGGCGGCCCGATCCCCAGCACCCCAAGGGCCCGACGAACTTCCTCCCGCCTCTGGGCGACGAGGTCCAAGTGCCGCCCCTCGGGATCCCCAGCTTCTCCCCCGGTCGCGTGCACAACCCGCACCTCGTCCCCGCGGGCCCCGTGGAAGGCCAACAACCCCCCGATCCCGATCACCTCGTCATCGGGATGGGCGACCAGACAGAGCACGCGCCGGGGAAGGTCGTTCCGATCCCGCATCGGGGGAAAGACCGAGCCCTTCATACAGGCTCCCCCGCCTTGTAGAGAACCTGGCACCTCCGGGCCGCGTCCATGATGGTCGGAAAGGATTTGGGAATCGCCGCTCGCAGCTTGTCCAGCTCCTTGCGGTTCCGGATCAAATTGGAAACAGCGATCCGGAGGGGCATGACCCCACCCGAGCGCACGACCACTCCCCCGCCGTTCTCCAACCTTTCCGGCAGGGCGCCCCGAGCCGAGACCACCACCGGCACCCCGCGGGCGAGGGCCTCCTCCACGACCAGCCCGTAACTCTCCTCGCAGAGGGAGGGGAAGACCGCCAGGTCCAGGTCCAAGGCAGGATGGGGATCATAAGCGCTGAAGGGTCCATGCCAGATCAGAGGAAGGCCGTGTCTTTTGGCCCGCTCCCGGAGTTGATCCATGTAGCCTTCCTGGGGGCAATGCCCTGCGAGGTGGATTTCGCATTCGCTCGCGTTGTGCCCCAAGGCGTCCACGAGGAGATCCAGCCCCTTGCTCGGAACCAGGTTTCCGAAGCAACCCACCCGAAGATTCTTGTCCCTCGGGACCGCCCGCTCCTTGGGCTCCTGCAGGAGTCCATGGGGAAGGACCTCGAGCGGGCCGTCGAAGGGAAGGTGTTTTTGGATGCGGCGCGCGAGGGATTGGGAAGGAACGAGGACCGCCACCGCCTCCAGGAGTTCCCGCCTCAAGCGTTCCTGCCGCCGCTCGAAGCGACGCTCCAGCGCCCCGGGATCCGGATCTCCCAGATCGGGGGAGATACAGCGCACGCAGTTCTCCCGCTCGGCGCCGGCCGGGCAGCGGACGCCCTTGCGCGGCGTCCGGAAAAAACGAGGACAACAGGTCCAGAGGTCGTGCAGTGAAACGATGGCCGGGATTCCCCGGGCCTTGGCCCTCTGCACCAGTCCCATGCCGAGAGTGGACCAGTGGTGGATGTGTGCCGCGTCGGGCTTTTCTTTGTCCAGGATCGCCTCGATCCGGTCCCCGACACTGCCAAAGTCCAACTCCAGGTTGTAGGTCTCCTCGGGATCCCGCAGCAGGCGGTAGACGTGGAATCCTTCGAAGCGCTCCGTAAGGACCCTCCCCCCCGGGTGGAAGGCGTCCGAGCCCGAGACGATCACGACCTCCTCCCCCAGCTCGCGCAGTCCCTTGGCGAGCCCAAGGACGACCTGCTCGGTCCCTCCGAGAAACTCCGGCGGGAAGTTGTGGACGAAGAGGACGATCTTCATCGGAACTCTCCCAGGCGGCCCTCGCGGAACCCTTCGGCGTAGCGCCCGCCCCCCTTAGGGAGAAAGGCAGCCCGATGCGCGTTCAAGCCCAGGATGTGGTGCGCATAGTCGGTATAGGCCGTCTGACTGGGATAGCAGGCAATGGCCTCCCGCTTCTGTTCCACCACATCCCCGATATCCACGACAAAGTCGGCGGGCAGAGGCGCCCAAAGCTCGTATTCGAGGACCCGAAAGGGCTGGGAGGGCGCCGCGATCCGGTCCAAGGCGAGGCGGGTGTTGCGGTGGTCCCCGTGGGCGTCTTCCACCCAGGGTACATAGACCAGCTCCGGTCGCACCCGTTCCACGCACTCTTCGATTCGCCCCGCCACCATTATCAGATCCTGCTCGCTGGCCTCCAGGTTGTCCGGAAAACCGAGAAAGGCGGTCTCCAAACCGCCCAGCACCTCGGCCGCAGCGAGGGCTTCTCGTTTCCGAATTTCGACCAGATCCTCCCCGAATCTAAACTCCGGGTCCCCGTTCCGACCGTCGGTAATAAAGAGCACCGTGACCGGGTCCCCATTGTTCCGGTGGCGTCGGAGCGTCCCCCCCAGCCCGCAGGTCTCATCGTCCGGATGTGGCGCGAGGACGAGGACCCGCCCCGGAGGCGGATCCAGCAGTTTTGCGGCTTCCATGGATTCCGATCATACCCCCAGGATTCATGATCTCGAAGCCTTGCCCTCGTGAATCGAGTCCCCTGGTTCGTGGGCCTTCGCCTGCCGACCTCCTTCCCGGCCTTCGCGGTTGGATCCGCGAAACCGTCCCCCCCGTCCTATTTCAGGACGAGCCAGGCGGTATTGGTGAAGGTGAACGAGGCCTGGTTCCGCAGGAAGGAAAGTCCCTGAATGGGGATCCTCAACCCTTTCAAGTGCGAAAGATTGGGAACGGAGAGAGAAGCTTGGGCGGTTCCCGATGCATCCAGGAACCAAAGAAACTTCAGGGGAATCAAAGGGGAAAAGGAAAGCCCGAACTTCCCGAAAAAACCGGGGACTCTGATCCCCTTGGTCAGGGCGAGGCTTCCGAAAACGCTCATCACCCCCAGCCCTTTTTCTCTTGCGATCCCCGCAAAAAGATCCAAGTTTCCTCCCACGGATTCCACATCCCCGAGAAGCCACGAAGTACCCAGTTGCAGCTGTCCACAAGAGGGCCCCTTGCGACAAGAAAGATTGGCTCCGAGAAAAAAACCTCCTTTCAGACCTTCGGGGTCGAAGTGGATTCCAGGCTTGGGTTTCACCCTCATGGAAAGAACGGGGGTAGCTGGATTCAAGTCTTCCAGGAAGACCACATCGTTTTCATACCAGGGACTCTTGGTATCGTCGCGCATGAAAAAGCCTTCCACGTCCCCGTCGGGGCCCGTGACAGGAAGGGCGAAGGCGAGGCTCCGATTCCCAGGCCCCGTCAACCGGACCCAGGCCGTCCGCGAGGGAATCTTGGGTTTTTTCGGGTTGCTCAAATCCAGGTCGGTCATCCACAACCCCTTGCCCGGTTCGATCCAAAAAAGTTTCAACTTGCCTTCCACCCAACCCAAAGAGGGAAAGAAGAAGTCTTTTTTGGAGGGCGTGCTGACTCGACCTGCAATCGGAACGGGCAGTTGAAAGGCGAGATGGGTCTTGGTCCTGGAGGAAAAATAGAATGCCTCCTCCCGATCCAAAACAAGGTAATGTCCGGTTGGATCCATCTGGAGCAAGTCATCATCCTTCACCCGGTTGAGAGCCAATGCTTGGAGGGAGGGAGTGAAGCGTTGCTTGTTCGCGTCGTACTTCCCGATCACTTGGTCCTTACCGCCTTTTCCCCCCCACCGAGGGCTCAGTCCCTTGACCGACAAAACGGCGGTCCAAACCCCGGGTGGATCCATCCATTTCCTGTTCTTGGAGTCCCTCATCCGAAAAAGCCCCAGGCGGACCAGTTCGACCCCAAGGTTCCCCCCGGTTTTAAAGGGAAAGGAGAAGGGGCGGAGGGCTTTGCTGATTCCGGGGCTTACCTGCCCCTTTCCACCCCCTATGAAGGCCAAGAAAGTGATCGTAGAACAAACGAAAACTGGGATTCTTCCAACCATCGTTCCACCCTTGGAAGCAGATATGGGAACCGGCTCTGGAGGCTTCCAGTCACCTGGTCAAGGGAAACAGAAGCACTCTGCTCAGTGGGCTTTCTTCGATCTTCCGAAAAAGAATTCGGAATTTCCCCCCGGTCCGGGGCCTCGCCCGTTTGCGTCCCCGCCCGGATGATGCAAGGGAGGAATCATCCGGGCGCACCGGATCTTACTTGAGCACGATCCAAGCGGTGTTGGTGAACCCCCTGGTGTTGAGGATGCTGTCGATGGAGACGCCTTGGATAGGTAACTTCAGGCCCTTGAGGCCGGGGAGGTTGGGGATGGGCACGGAGACCTGCGCAGTCTCCGAGGCGTCCGCGTGCAAGAGGTTGACCAGGGGGAAGATCCCCGCCGGAGCGATCCCCAGGTTTCCGAAAAAGCCAGCGATGGGAGCAGCCTTGATCGTGGAGAGACTGGCGAAGACGGCGGTGAGGACGGCGCCCTTGCCCTTCTTGGGAGTGCCGGCGATCAGGTCGAGGGTGCCCCCCACTTGTTCCACGTCCCCCAGCAACCAGGAGGCTTCGACCTGCTCCACCACTAGGGGGGAGTTCCGGTTGGCCGTGAGAATCAAACCTCCCATGATGGCTCCGGTGTCGAGGTAGAGCTTGGTGTCGATGACGGTGTGCAGGTTCGTCTTGGGGTCCAGATCCTCCATAAAGGCGATGTCCGCGTTGAACCCTCCTGGGTAGAAGGTCACGATCATCCCTTCGGTGTCCCCATCGGGCCCCGTAATCGGAACGGGAATGGAAACGTTCTGCTTGGGCGCGGTGATCTTGACCCAGGTGGATTGGGCGGCGACCTTGGGTTTGCTGAGGTTGCTGATATCGAGGTCCGCCATGAAGATCCCGTTCTCGCCCCAGAAGAGCTTGAGCTTGCCGCCCACATAACCCAGGGCTGGTGTTTCAAAGGTCTTGATGAAACTCCCGATGCGCCCCTGGATTGGAACAGGTTTGCCGAAGGGTTTGCTGGTCGAAGTCCTCGAAGCGAAGTAGAAGGCGTCGTCCCGATCGAGGACCGCGTACATACCGGTCGGATCCAGTTGGATGGAGCTGTCGTTCCCCCCAATGTTGAGGGCGGCCGCCTGGGAAGTCGCGGTAAAAGTGTGGGTCACGGCATCGAACTTGCCGATCAGCGAATCGGTGCTTCCCTTTCCACCCAGATTCGCAGGGAGTCCGCGGACGGTCAGCACTGCGGTCCAGAGGCCGGGCCGGTCGATCCAGGTCTTGTTCTTGGGATCCCTCAAGCGGAAGAGGGTGATTTGATCCACCGAGGAAGCGGGAATCTTCC
>DROQ01000143.1 GCA_011321845.1 Planctomycetota bacterium
GAGATCAAGGAGAGGTGCCTTAGCCATAAAGGGATTAGACACGATTCATCCCTGCGACCCAAGGTTCTTCCCCGAAATGCCGATAAGGAAGACAAGGGAGGATGGCGCCATGGCCTTCAAGGGGGATCTCAAGAACATCGGCCTGTTCGATGTCTTTCAGAATCTGTTGCACAACCGGCTCTGCGGGACTTTGCGGGTGGTCGCGCGGGAGGGGGAGCGTTGGGTGGCCATCGAGGACGGTCATATCCGCATGCTCTCGCTCGGCAAGGGCAAGGGGTTGCCCATGCGGGGCTTTCTGGTGCAACGCAACTACGTCGATCGGGTCGCTTTCGAAAAACTCCTGGCCAAGCGCGGGAAGAGCCGCCGCCTGCTCCACGACCTGCTCGCGCGTGCCGGCCTCCTCAGCGTGGAGGACTTCCAGGCCTGTGTCGAGGAGCGGATCAGCGAAGAACTCTTCGAATTGCTGAGCTGGAAGAACGCTCAATTCGAGTTCCTCGAGGGACCTCCTCCCAACGGCATCTTCGACATGGCGCAGAAGTCCCTCCCCATCGCCCTCGATCCTTCAGGCCTCCTGATGGAAGGGGCGCGGCGGCAGGACGAGTGGGAAAGGATTCGCACGGTGGTCACAGGGGACCACGACCTCTTCGTCGCCCTTGGCGAGGAGCCCCCGATGGACTCGGACGGGGCCATGGTCTGGAACGCTCTGGACGGCCGGAGCGACCTGGCGCAACTCTACGAAGAAATCCCCCTGGGCCGCTTCGAGCTGGCCGATACGGTCGCGCGCCTGGTCCAGGAGGGCTATGCGCGGCCCGTCGTGCCGAACGAGTTGCCCGATCTCGCCCGCCAGGCCCTGGACGAGGGGGACGCTCAGCGGGCCCGGAGCCTCCTCGAGAAAGCCCTCGAACTGCAGCGCAACAACAAGGAGCTTCGGGAGGTCCTCGCCGAGGTCCTCGAGTCCTTGGGGGAGGTCAAGGAGGCGGCTGCCAACTGGGCCTGGCTCGCGACCCAGGCGATCCAGGAGGACAAGGATCGGCTCGCCCTCGAACTCTTCCTCCGGGCGGCCGACCTGGATCCGGTGGACATCGGAATCTGGGAACGGATCTTCGAACTGCAGGAGTCCCAAGGGGACAGCCATGATTTCGAGGTCGCTGCCCTGGACCTCGCGCGGCAGTTCGAGCTGTTGGGGCTGGGCGAGCGTGCGATGGAAACCCTGGAGCGGGCCCTGGACCGACCGGATCTCTCGCTGCGGGAAAGTCTCTTGCTGCGGTTGGCCGACTGTTCCCGTTCCTGCGGACGGGGAGAGGATGGTCTGGGGCGCTGCCTCCTGGCAGCCGAATCCCTCGACCGGGAGGGGCGCAAGGAGGAGGCGCTTCACCTTCTCGAGGGTTTGGAGCAGCTTTTCCCGGGCAGAAAGGAAGTGGAAGGGGCTCTGGAAGATCTGAGGAACCACCGCAGGGAGAAGCGGATGGCGATGCGGAAGCGGCTGATCGGGTTGAGCCTTGCAACCCTGGCGGGGACCCTGCTTCTTCTGATCCTGGTCACCGAGGGGATGTTCCGGGCGCGCTTGGGGAGGAGCCTCGCCTCCCTTGGGCCCAACATCGGACAGGGCCGGGCCCTAGAAGCGCTTGCGGAGCTGGACGCCCTGCGGGCCAGGTCCACGTTCTCTCTCTCGGGTTGGAAACTGGATCGGTTGAGAAAGGGTGTCCTCCAAGCGGGCGTGGCCGAGGCCGAGGCCCTTGAGAAGGTAGGCCTGCACAAGGCGGCTCTGGCCCGGGCAAAAGTCTTGATGGCGGAACTCCCCAAAAAGGATCCTCTCCGCTTGCGACTTTCGCGGATTTTGAGCCCGCGCTAGCCGGGAGAATCCCCTTGTGAAGGGGGATTCACGCCACTCTGAAGAGGCCTCTCGGAGCTAGCCGAAAAGGGGGTACTCTCATCTTTCTTGGGACCGGAAGGACTTGTCGTCCTTCCGGTTTCTTTTTTCTCCCACTCCCCGGTTATCCTTGGGGCCATGCGTGCAAGGCAGTGGCTCCGGCGAAGGCAGAAGGCCCTCCTCATCGAGGCTGCCCTTGCCCGCGGCCTGGTCCTCGGACTCTTCTGGCTGCTCCTGCTCCTGTATCGTGGTCTGCCCCCCATCTTCACCCGCTTCGATGCGCTGGGGCTTTACGCGACTCTCTGGTTGGGGAGCCTGGGACTCAGCCTTCTCCTCTGGGCACCAAGGCCGGACCCCTTCGAAGAGGACCGGGAACTCAAGCTCGAAATGGGCCTTCCCACCCTCCTGGAGGCTGAAGAGCGGGAAGGGCGAAGGGGGACAGCCATGCGCTTTACCCCGATGCTTCGTGCCTGGGTGGAGGGGCGGATCCCGCAGGCGGGGGGCTTGCGGCGGCGCGCGGCACGCAAACTTCTCCGGCGCTGGGTCTCGATCCTTTTGCTCCTGCTCTGGCTCTTGTTTTGGCTTTTGCTTCTGCCGGGGGGAAGGGGCGGGGAGTTGCCCGACCCGAGACCCGGAGGTGGAGAACAGGGGCGCGTCCCGGGGGAGAGTCCGAGCCGCTCCCAGGCTCCGCCGCCCCCGCCCAAGGCGCCGGAGCAATCCCGAAAAAAGAAGCCCCGGAGGAAAGCACGGAACAAACCGCCTGGGATGAGGCCCCCGAAAATCGAGGTCGAGGACAAGGTGGTGCTCCCCTCCTTCCGCGAGGGCAAGGGTGAGAGCGGGCGTCAGGCCCCAAGGTTCGGGAGGGCGCCCAAGGAGCGGCCGGAGGGGCAGGGGAGCCTGCGGCGGGGGGACAAGGCCAAGGCACGGGAGAACGAGCGGCAGCGGGCCGAGTGGAGGGAGCGATTGAAACGCTCCCTGGAGCGGGGAAAGCTGTCGCCCTTCGAGGCGGAGTGGTTGCGGGCCTGGGGACGCCTCCTGGAGAAGCGGGGGAGAGGGGGCGGCAAGTGAAGGGAGGGGATGCCTTCGATCAGCTCCTTCCGGCCTTTTTGGACCTCCCTTATGCCCTGCCGCGCGCGAGGGAGTTGGGACGGGTGGGGCGGAGGGTCCGGGTGGAGTTCGGCTCCTTCCGGGAATACCAACCCTATTCGCCGGGGGACGACCTGCGAGCTTTGGATTGGAAGGTTTTGGCACGCACGGGTGAGCGTGTGCTGCGACGCTTTGATGACTGGGAGCATCGTTCCCTGCTGCTGGGGGTGGATCTGAGCGCCTCGCTGGCTTCGCGCTGGGAAGGGCTCTCGCGCCTTTTGCGGCTCTACATGTTTCTGGGTTTGTATGGCTATGATTCGGTGGAACTCCTTGTGAGTCGGGAGGGGCGGTTGCTGCACCGGCTCTACGAAGGGCTCGGAGCCTGGGGACGGTTTCGGGCCGAATGGGAAGAGTTGAAACCTGCGGGAAGGAGCGGGTTGGCTCCGCTCGCGCGGCGGCTGGCCCAGAATTCCAAGCGGCGTCCCGGGATCCTCCTCTCGGACTGGATGCCGGAGGAGGAGGCAATGGGAGCTTTTGGGCTCTTGGAGGGCTCGGCCTTCGTCCTTCTCTTTCCCCGGCTGCCCATGGAGGATCCGCGGGTGGCCCCCGGCTCCTTGGGGCTGGGAGAGGGGGCACAGCTCCTGGATCCCGAAACCGGCGCCCGCCTCGAGGTCGAGGATCTCGCCCGCGCGCTGCCCATCTTCCGCGATCTCCAACAGGACTGGGAGCAGGCCCGGATCCACCAGGCACGCTGCCACGGTCTCCCCTTCTTCGCGGCCACCCTCCCCCCCGAGCCGGACCGGGACACCCATGCCTGGTTGCCCTTCCTCCATTTTGGCGGAGCTAAGGCATGAGCCCGCTGAGCTTTACGCATCCCTGGTTTCTCCTCCTCCTTCTGCTGCAGCCCCTCTTGTTCTGGAGGCCCCGCCGCAACCTGGCCCCTCTCGATTCGGATCGTTTGGTCCTCTGGAGCAAGGCCCTGGAGCAGTTGGGCGGGGGCCGGGGGAAGGCACGCTTCCTTCCGCGTGTTTTGCACAGCCTGATTTTTTCGGTGCTCGTCCTCGGGGCGGCCGGGCCAGTGCGCCCCGAGGTCCCGGGGGTCCACCGGCTCTGGCAGGTCTGGGACGCTTCTCCCTCCATGGCGCTCCGCACTGGTCCGGAGGAGACGCGCTGGTCGCGCGCCCGCGCTCGCGCCGAGGCCCTCAGCCAGGGGCGCCCCCAAGCCATCCCCAGCCGGGCCTTTCGCCTCGACGCCTCCCACCTCTCGCCCATGGGGGACAGCCATTCCTTGAGCCAGGGGAGCGGGATCGCGGCCCCAGGCGTGCCGCTTCCCTCTGCCACCAAGGCAGAACAGGTGGGAAAGGCGATGGGGGACACCCATTCCATGAGCCAGGGGGGCCGGATCGCCGCCCCGGGCGTGCTGCTGCCCTTCGCCGCCCAGGCGGATGAAGAGACGGCGGTGGTCTTCTGGGGGGACGGCGCTGGACCGAGCCCCTGGCCGGAGGGGGGCACAGGGCGCCTGTTTTTCGGGGCGGCTCCCCTGGGAGAGGTCCAGGACCTGGGATTTCGCCAGGTCCGCCTCGAAGATCCCTGGCCGGATCGGGAGGTCCTCCTGCGTTTCCGCTGGGTGGGAGGGACCAAGGCTCCCCTTCGGCTGCGCCGTGGCGAGGGGGCCTGGGTGGACCTGCCCGACCCGAGGCTGGAAAAAGGGGGAGCTTGGGTCCTCCGGATCCCCCGGGAGCAGGGGGGCGCGCTGGAGCTTGCTCTCAAAAAGGGTGACTCCTTTCCTTTGGATGATCGCCTTCGGCTCTGGCTCCGCCCGCCTCCCCGGCTCCGGCTGCGTTCCATCCCCAAGGGGAGGGCCACGGCGCTGCTGGACTTTCTCCGGGATCGTTGCCTGCCGAAGACCCCAAAGGTCAAGGACACTTTTCCCAGCGAATGGGAGGTCCAAGTTCGGGTGGGCGGCAGGCTCCCCCCCAGGCCTCGGCTCCCGGGGGCCGGACCCGATCCGAGGATGGGTGTCCCGCTTTGCCTTGGCACGCAAGTGGGGGAGGGGCAGCGGCTTGGGGAGGCGAAGGGGGGGCTCGACTGGCTTCGGGAGGATCCGCTCCTGAAGGGGCTGGACCTCTCGGGCTATGTGCCTCGGCGCCTGCTCAAGGGGCCCCTGCCGGCCGGGTACCGGGTGCTCGCGTGGCTGGGAAAGGATCCCCTCCTGGTGGTGAACGAGGGGCGCCGGGTTCTGGCCTTTCTCGGGACTCTCCCGAGGGAAGGGCTGTTTCGGCAGCCTTTCTTCCCGATTCTCTGCCTGCGCTTTCTCCGCAGAGTCCTCGATGACGGCAGGGAGAGCCGACTCGCGCCCCTCCCCCCGGAGCGGGAATACGCACCGGCGCGGGCGCTCGAAGCCCGCCCCATCCCTCCGGAGAGGGCCGCGGGGAGGATCGCCTTTTTCGAACCGGAGCGCCGTTACGAAGGGGACCTCGCCCTCCTCGCCCTGGTCCTTTTGGGGATGGCCCTCATGCGAGCCTTCTACGCCCTGGGACCCAGGGGGGCCAGCTCTCGTTCTTGAGGCTTGGACGCACCACCATCGGGTCCCCAGGAAGCCGGCTCCGATTCCCGCCTCTTTTTCCGAACTCTCCTCCTTTTCCTGCTAAGCTTCTCTGGCAATGCCTTCGACAGATCAACACGGACGCCCGCTCAAGAGCCTGCGCATCTCGGTTACCGATCGCTGCAACCTCAGGTGCCGCTATTGCATGCCCGAGGCGCATTACACCTGGCTGCCCCGGGCAGAGATCCTGGATCTGGAGGAGATCGCGCAGCTTGCCCGCGTCTTCGCGGGGCTCGGCGTCGACAAGCTCCGTCTGACCGGAGGCGAGCCCTTGCTCCGGCGGGGCATCCCGGACCTGGTCCGAATGCTCAAGGAGATTCCCGGGATCCGCGAGGTCGCGCTCACCACCAATGGCATTCTGCTCGCGGAAGCGGCCCCCGCCCTGCGCAAGGCAGGTCTCGACCGGATCACGGTGAGCCTGGACACCCTGGACCCGCAGCGCTTCCTCGCCCTGACCCAGCAGGACCGGCTGGGCTCGACCCTCGAGGGGATCCGAGCAGCCGTGGACGCGGGCTTCCCTCCGCCCAAGCTCGACACGGTCTTGATCCGGGGAACCAACGAGGATGAGATCGAGGGGCTGCTCCAGTTCGCCTTCGACCGGGGACTTGAACTGCGCTTCATCGAGTACATGGACGTGGGGGGGGCCACCCAGTGGGATGGGTCCAAGGTCGTCCCGCAGCGGGAGATCCTGCAGCGCGTCGCGGAGCGTTTCGGGGCGGTCCAGGCGCTGCCCAAGACCGACAGCGCCCCGGCCGATCGCTTCGCCCTCCCCGGCGGTAAGGTCTTCGGCATCATCGCCTCCACGACCCAGCCTTTCTGCGGAGGCTGCGACCGGAGTCGCCTGACCGCTGACGGCAAGTGGTTCCTCTGCCTCTACGCGCCGGAGGGCCTGGACCTGCGAGAGCCCTTGCGGGCGGGCAGGACCCCCGAGGAGCTTCGGGCCCTGATCTCCGAGGGCTGGAGCCTTCGAAGCGACCGGGGTGCGGAGGAACGCAAAAGGGCCCGGGACCGGGGCCCCCTGGCCGGCCCGGACACCCTTCGGAAAAACCCACACCTGGAGATGCACACCCGCGGCGGCTGAACGTCGGTCAGGCTTGGGGACCGGGTCTTAGATCCCCCCTTCCCTTAGGCTGGTCCTGGCGCTTCTTGCGAGGTCCACTCGTTCACCCTGCGCCGGAATCCTCCTAGGCCTTTGGCCTCAAGCGCCTTCGGCGAAGTCGGCCAAAGGCCTTGGAAGATTCCGGTTTGGGCCTGCATTTTCTCGGACGAGGTCGACAGACAGCGCGCCCCTTTCTGCCACCCTTCATCCAAACGCCAGAAAGGAACCCCGCGAAGGCCAGGCCCTCCGCAAGAACTCCCGCGCCCTGCCGACCGCCTCGTGCAGGGGAAGCCCGCGCGCCAGCCAGCAGACGATGGCCGCCGAGAGCGCACAGCCGGTCCCATGCGGTGGCTCTCCCGGCAGGCGGGTTCCCACGAAGCGGTGCATGGTTTTCCCGTCCCAGAGGACATCCACGACCTCCTCTCCTTCGAGGTGCCCGCCCTTGACGAGGGCGGCTTCGGCTCCCAGCTCTACCAGCTTTCTAGCGGCCTCCTCCATTTCCAGTGGGCTTCGAACCTCGGTGCCCGTAAGGGCTTGGGCCTCGGCGAGGTTGGGGGTCACCAACGCGGCCCCCGGCAGCCACCGGTCGCGGATCGCCTCGGCCAAACCCTTGACCCCCAGCCCCTTACCGCGGCTCGCCCCCAGGACCGGGTCCACAACCATGGGTGTCCCGCTTGGCAGGAGGGGGCGGAGGAGGTGGGCGCGTTCGGGGGTGCCGAGGGCGCCGGTCTTGAGGGCGCGGGGGGGGAGGTCGGCGAGGAGGGGGGGAAGGGCTTCTTGGAGGAAGGCGTCGGGGACGGGGTGGACGGCGCGCAGGCCCTTGTGGGTCTGGACGGTGAGGAGGGTCTCGATGGCCATCCCATGGCAGCCGAGGGCCTGGAACACCTTGAGGTCGAGCTGCAGGCCGGCCCCCCCCGAAGGGTCGGAGCCCGCAATGCTGAGAACAGGAGGTTTCAAAGCTCCTCCTCGAAGAGGCGGTAGGGGGTTTCGCTCATGCCGACGCGTCGGTAGACCTCCATGGCCCGATGGTTTTCGGATGCGACGTAGAGGCGGAGGCCGACTACCGTTCCCTCCTCGAGGGCCCGCTTCCGGACCTCGTCATGCAATGCCCGGTAGAGCCCCCTTTGGCGGGCGGGCGGGGCGACATAGACCGATTGGATCCACC
>DROQ01000144.1 GCA_011321845.1 Planctomycetota bacterium
AATCGCTCCCATTCGGCAACAACCGGATCGGCCCCAAGGGCCCCCCATTGGCATAACCATTGAGAATGAACCCAAAACCCGCCCCCACCGCCAGAGGCGGAAACAGCGGTTTGGGAGGCTTGCTCGTCGGAAAGAGCTGTCCCAACAACAGGATCACTTCCTTGTTGTAGGTCCCCTTGACCGATTTGATCCGAACATTGAGCACCTTCCCCCCTTGGGCTTTTTTCACATCGAACCCAACCCCTCCCGTGGGCAAGCGGTCCACCCCTGTAAACAGAGTCAGATCCTTTCCCGACCCAGGATAATTGAACTTCCCCTTTCTTGAGTCAAAAAAAAGGACCTTGAGGTTATCCGCTAGTGCAAGAGGATAAGAGGTAGCCGTTCGGATCTCCCATTGGACCAGCACCCGCCTGGTGCCTATCGGGACGGCCACATCCTTGCTACGAAAAAGCAAAACCGTCTTGTTACCTCTTTCTTTGTTTGTGACGGGTGCCGTCGTAACGCTTCCCAACTTCCTCTGGAACTGATCGAAAAAAGTCACCCGTAATGAGTTGGAAGCGTATTGAGAACCAAAGCCCCCGAAATAGCCTTCGAAATGAATCCGAAGTAGGCCATTGTCGATCAACAGGTTTCTCCCATTTAGATAAAAATCACTCTCGATCCCAGATCCTGTGATAGGGCGACCGGGGTTCCCTCCATTGGTGCGAAGGAGTTGCCTCCCTCCGAGGATGTTTTTTGCATGGGCAAGTGAGGGAAAAGGAGAGGTTCCGTATTTACCCAAAATCGGATTGAGATAGGGAGGTGACCCCCCTGACACCCAGGCTCCTTCCATGGTGTCAGAGGTGAAATCGAGCCAATCGGAGGCTTCAAAATCACTCCCCCGAATCAAGTTCACTCCTAGAGGAGTGGCTGGAGGGTTAACCGTTTTTCCGAGGAATAAGGAGACCTCATCCAACCATTGAAAGGCACCTCTATCTTTGAAGGTGAGAACCACCTTCCTGGAAAAAGGAGGGATCAATATCCTTCGACTCCAGGGGAGAAGAATAGGGCGTAGAGAGGTCCTCCAATACTCCCAGGTACGGAAACTTTTTGACTGTATCTTTGCCCCCAGAGAATTGAAGAATTCTACGACAAACTCTCCTGAAGTATTGTTTGT
This sequence comes from Planctomycetota bacterium, assembly GCA_011321845.1. Lineage (GTDB taxonomy): Bacteria > Planctomycetota > UBA1135 > UBA1135 > HyVt-539. The sequence continues at coordinate 1,157 of DROQ01000144.1, forward strand.
TGATAGAGTTCTGGCTTTCAAAATAAACTCGTACTGGCCACTATCTACTTGAGTTGAATTCCCTCGAAGATCAAACGTTTGGCTGACCCAATTCCCTGTCCGGCAAAGGTAATTCCCGGGATCTTTCTTTGCCTTTCTCATAGCAAACAAATAATTCAACCCTGGGTATTTGGGAGTCCCATATAAGCCAACATCCGTTACTCCAAACAATTCCCAGCCTTCCCAGGGCTGGCCAGTCAACTCCTTGGTTTCGAAACTTCCATTTACGATGAGGTTGGACCCTAAAGGCAGAGAAGAAAGCTTCCAATCCAGAAGGAGCTTGCAGCTCAGGTTGTCCATAAAACGGTCAGAAGCTTGACAAACAGCCTCGATAACCATGGTCCGAGAGGAGGGGGGGACCGGGAAGACCTTCCTCCTGAGGAGGAGCTTCGTAATATAATTCCGCTTGCTCTGGTGGGTGTCGCTCCCAATCTCCCAAGAAGCCAGCTTCCTCTTGTTCGCATCGGAGAAGGTCGCACGAAACAGGGCGTACCCATTCGTTTTCCAACCCCCCAGGTATCCCTCGAGGCGGACGCTCAGCCTCCCCGCATCCACGTCCGTTGCATTCCCCACCAGCGAAAAGGTTTGCCGGAGCAGCGCGTTGCGCAGATAGTACTGTCCCCCGGATCTCCCACCCCAACCGGCCGGCCCCTTCATTTTCTGCGCTTCCTGGAAGCTCGGACCGAAGGTCGTCTTGGGATTCCCATAGAAATCCACGACAGGTGGGTTTCTCTGCCCATTGGTCCAACCGTTGGCATTTCCCCCTTCGAAATCCCCATTCTTGATGAGTTCCACCCCGTACTTCAACTGGGCCTTCCCCTCGGAAGTCCCCATGCCAATGGCCATCAGAGTAAAAGACAAGAGGATGATTTTGGTTGGAATCGGAATCTTCGTCATACAGTGTCTCCTTTAGAAAAAATTTCATCACTGGGTTTTCCATTCGCCCCAATGCCCACCCCGTAACGGAAAAAAAACCCACCCCCATCCAGACCAAAGCCCATTCTCCGGGCGGGAATCCCCTCGCAGGTCCACTCAGCGATCCTCATCTCCCCCCACCCACAGTCCAGCCTTTGGAGCTGTTCGGCGACGCGTTTCTCGAAGCCGCGTTGGCCAAAGCGATAGAACCCCTTCCGACGCAGCACCTCGTGCGAGGGCTCCAAGGAGTGCTAGGCCCTCACCGATGGAGCCATCATGGCAAGGAAAACGAACAAACTAGCGAAGAATGATCCCCCCAACCTGCGTGGTGATCAGACCGGCCGCGTTCGCCTTGGGGTCCAGGAGAACCCCCTGGAAATCAAGGTTCATGCTGGGAACGTTGCTGGCAATCGGGAAGCTCAAGCTGAGCGTCCCGCTCGCGGGGATGGCGATCGGAAAGGAGAGGAGGGGCAGGACGCCGAGTTCGCACTTGCCCATGCCAAGGAAGCTCAGCTGAATGGGAGAAG
>DROQ01000145.1 GCA_011321845.1 Planctomycetota bacterium
ACAAAGGGGTGAGTACAGCCAAAGCAATAGCCAAAGCAATAGCCAAAGCAATTAGGCACAAGCTGCGCTGGAGACACCGTGCATGCTGGTCCTTGGGGTTTGGGGCTTTCCCCTTTCGCGGGCGATGCCCTGGAACGGGTGCCCGGAATGGATCACAGCTCCTCGCGCTTGGGGGGCCGAAAAACCGTTATAAGGGATACCGAGTACAGCAGTGCTGTCCAAGAGAATCCATCCCTCTCTCTGAACCCCCCTCCATCCTTCTTGGAGCCCGCCTCCTAAGCCCAATACACCATGATCCGAAATCAGGTCCCCCTTGCCTGCTGGCCAAGTTTTGGGTCTACAGCATTCCTTATGAGCGGTCAGGGAGAAGCGATCTTGGACCAGTGCTGTCCAAGATCATCCGGCTCTCTTCTCGAAACCCCTTCCATTCCCGCTGAAACCTGCATCCTAAGCCCAAAACCCGAACTTTCGTAATCAGGTTCCCCTTGTCTACTTCCCAGGTATTTGGTTTTGAGGCTTACGTTCGGAAGATTTTGGAAAAGCTCTCTTGGACAGGCCTGATCTTGGACAGACCAGCGAGTACAGGAAAGGCAAGAACGTCCCATTCGACCCCTCAAAAAGTCCCCGAGGGAAAAAAGAAGATCCAAAGGGTGTACCGAAGCCTTGGGTGCTCCCGGAGGGAAACGCCTCTACGGTTCATGGTGGTTCGAGACGGAGAGGTCCCCAGGCTTGACCGCCTTGAGGAAAAGGGGGAGATGCTTGGGACCCAAGCAAAAGGTCGGGAGGGAGGGGGAACCAAGGTTTGCAGCGCGCTCCAACCGGGAGGTGCATGAAGGAGGTTGCGGTGTTGGGAAGAACGAGTTCAAGCAAGGTTCCGCCCGAACTCGGAATCCTCCCAGGGTTTTGGCCGACTTCGCCGAAGGCGCTTGAGGCCAAAGCCCTGGGAGGATTCCGAGCCGCGCCGAGAAAGAGGGAGTCCTGCCGGAAGGAGAAAGGGAGGCCTTAGGTAGAGTCCCCAGTCCGACAAGGACCTGGCGCTGGCGAGCGGCTCGGCATTTGCCGCCCGGCGCCGGCTCCCCGCGCCGCGCTCCATGATCGATGGGGCGGTCGTGGGGGCCGTCGCTGTGGATCTCTACTGTCCCAGCCGCATCCGCAGCCCGTTCGACATCGAGAAGAAGCCCGCGAAGCCGCCCTGGTTGTCCACGATGGCCCACTGCGCGTAGAGGTCCAGCGCCTTGAGCGAGCTGAGGTTGGGGATCGGGATGGGGAGCAAAGCCGCGCCCTGGAAGTCGGTGAAGGTGACCATCGAATAGGTGATCCCCTTCAGCAGGAACCCGCAGGGGGCCGTCGGAAGCGGATCCGCCGGCGCCGTGTCGAGCAGCAGGATGGCCGCGCTGAACGCCCGCCCGTTGGTCACGCCGATTTTGAAGCTGGCGTTGCCGAGCTTGGGCAGGGCGGGCGCGCCCTGGGCGGAGATCTCGGGGATCTTTGCCCCTTTGCCGGGGCAGCCCTGGCCGTAGAGCTGGGCGAGGGCCTCGGGAGCCGCCAGGGAGACCATGACGTTGTGCCCGCCGCGGTTCGCCACCAGCAGATCGGGCAGCTTGTCCCCGTTGAGGTCGGCGAAGGCCATCCCCGAGGGCGCCTGGTCCGTCGGACAGCCGAGGAAGTCGGCGAAGTCCCCCTGGGTGAAGCGCTTCATCCGGAAGACTTTTTGCGCCGTCAGGTGCAGGACCGCCACGTCCATGCGCAGCGTGTCGGGGTCGTTGTCGTCCTGCAGGTCCAGGACCAGGGCCTGGGTTCCGCCCCCCGAGATCCGCAGCGGCGAACCCGAAGCCAGCGTAAAGGCCCCCGTCCCGTTCCCGAGGAAGACCCGCGACTCGCCATAGCCCCCCAGACCGTCGCCGAAGTCGATGCAGACCAGGTCCAGTTTCTTGTCTCCGTCGAGGTCCCCGGCCGCGATGGCCCGCGGGTTGCTCCCCGCCGTGAGCGAGGTCGGCCCGCTGAAGGTCCCCGCCGTCGCCGCCGCGAGATAGACCTGCACCTTGTTGTTGGTGCCGAGGCTGTTCTTGCCGTCGGTCATGGCGATGTCGAGCTTGCCGTTGCCGTCCAGATCGGCCAGGGCGACGTCCTGGATCGAGCGCAGGGTCCCCGGCAGGGCGCTGCCCGCCGTGATCGTCCCCGCGCTGACGAGCAGGACCTTGGCCCCGCCGTCCTTGAAGGGCGAACCCGCGAAGCCGACGACCAGGTCGTCCTGCCCGGTCCCGTTGAGCTGTCCGGCCGCGAGGGAGGTCGGCATGGAGTCGTTGGCCGTCCCGTCGATGTCGAAACCCGTCCCCTTGGTGAAGGTCCCCGAGCCGTTGTTGCTCAGGATGTAGACGTTCCCGTCGCCGCAGAGCACCGCGAGGTCCAGGCCCGCCGAGCCGCTGAACTCCCCGGTCGCCAGCGCGAGCGGTCCGCCCGCCACCGCGACCG
>DROQ01000146.1 GCA_011321845.1 Planctomycetota bacterium
CCCAGCCATTTCTCGATTGTTTTGAAATCGGGGATCTTGAAGGAAGGATCCGGAGTCCCGAAGGAAAACATCGCGTGAATCGCAAGGAGAACCAGCTTGATGGGATAGATCCTTACAAGCGGGGACAGGTCGAAACCGGCCTGCACCAAGTCTCCCTTTTTCTGGAGAAGGTTCTTGGGGCACCAGCCCTGATGAGGAGCCCTCCGCCCGCAAAGATAGTTGCGCAGGCTCGCGGGAGAAAAGGAGAGGATCTCGAAATGGTTATCGCTCGCGAGGCTCAGTTTCCCCCCTCCCGGGAAGAGACGCTCCGGGAAACTCTTGGAACGCTCGGGATCCAGCGAGAGCGCGAATTGGAATAGGTTGAGATAGCTGATCCTGTTCGCCCCCTTTCCCAAATGCTTGATGGCTTGATGAAACCGTTTCTTGAGGGAAAGGTTTTTGTCCTTCCTGATTCTGGAGAGGGTGGGCTGGGCCAGTGCGAGGAGGCGGTCTTCGTGCGAGAGTGGGATGTTTCGCTTGGGGCTCAAAATGAAGATTTCCGGCCAAAGGGACCCGGGGGAAGGAAGGGCGAAGAGGACCAGGAGTTCCTGGGAACCCCGCATGTCCGCCATGTCGCTGGGGTCCTTCCTGAGAATGGGCATCCCGAGGAAAGCTCGGATCATGTTCAATGTCCTGCCCAGCTCAGCTCTGGAGAGGGCGAGGCTTTTGGATGCTTGGAACCGCTCGATGGTCTTCTTGATCCAAGGAAGATGGAGAGAGAACCGGAAGTAACCCAGGGCCTTTGGAGGGAGCAAGTCCGAGGGCTTCGCCTGGGTGGGACCCAAGGGGGCAAGGGCATCGAAGATGGAGGGGACACCCTCTCTCTCGAGGACCTCGATTTTCTCGAAACTTTTGCCCTCTCGGATCCAAAGGGTGTCCTGCATAGCCTTGATGGAATGGAGTCCAAGCTTCCGTGGAACTTGTGCCCGGGATCTACTCTCTTGCTTTTCCAGTCTCTCAAAGAAGGGACCCGGGTGGGCGACCATGCGACCGAGGATCCTTCCCTCGGGCACGAAGACTGGGATCCCTTGGATCCGGGCGCCGCCCCTTTTGAGCCCCAGGGTTCCCAGGCCCGCCCCGAGTGCGGCTTCGGCGTCCTCAAAGGCATGCTCCAATTGGGTTCTCCCGGACTCCTCGTCCCAAGCATGGTAGGAGTTGGTATAGACCGCGATCCGTCTGCCTCTCCGGGAGAAACCGAGGATTCCCACTCTCCGCCAATCTTCCGAAAACATGCGTGTGAGGAAGGTTCCCATGAGAGGGGTGCCCCCAAGGGATTGCTCCAGGCGTTTGGTCTTCCCCTTGGTCGCGAAAACCTTGAGGAGGCGTTCTCCTTCCGTTTGAGCCCAGGAGGAATCCTGCGCCTGCGCCAGGATGAGGATGCCCTGTGGATCGAAGTCGCTGTTTTTTTCTCTTTGCCGAGGAAAGGAGAGGAGGGAGAAGGAGAACCCCTGGTTCAGGCCGCGAAGTTTCTGGATCAGCTCGGTGTTTCGCCGATCAAAGCCCCCCCAATTCGAAAAAGCGGGGTAACTCAATTGGAGGGAAGCACGGAGGAAGCCTTCTTTGATGAATTGGAAGGGAAAGAACCGAGCCCCTTCCTTTTCCAGGGTCTGCAAGGGGGGGAACTCCAGGACCAGGAGAGTGTTTTTGGCCGGCAAGTCCCGGTCGCAGGCCAGGGGAAATCGAAGCTGCCCTTTCCTCTCCTGTGGGGATGGGAAGAGTGCGAGGGCAAGCAGTAGGGCGATGGAATGCATCGGATCCTCGTGGATCAGTGGAAGATCGATTTCAAGTAAAAGGAAGTCAATCCTCCATAGAAGAAGGTGGCCCAGGAATGCAGGGATACGAGTCCACTTCCGCTGTGGTCCATGACCAGAAGCCCTTTGTCTTCCCCCTGGGGAGGAAGGCGGTAGATACGAAAGGCTTCGGTGGTGAAGAGCCTTGCGATGTCGGCGCTTCCCGGGATTTTGCGTTTGTGGGGGGAGGCCACCATCATTCCGGCGAAGGCGAGCTTCCAGGGAAAGGTCTTGGCCAACTCCTGGAGCCGTAGGACTCCCTGGAGGAGGTCGCCCTTATGACCGAGGGCTTCCTGTGGGATCCATTCTGGTTTGTCGGTTTTTCCTTTTCCGCTGGAAAGGGTCTTTAGGAAACTGCGCATGGCCGAGGGGGCAAAGCAAAGAATCGAGTAGTCCTCGGTCTGTGCGGCGGAAAAGATCCCCGCACCAGGTAGAGCGCCCACGGGAATGGTGAACCAGTTCTTTTTTTCATGTTCGCTGATGACCTTTCCGTAATTTACATAGCTGTAGGAGGTCGTTCCTTTCCCTTTGTCTTTGACGCTTTTGGAGTAGGCGGGATCCTTTTCCTCGTAGTTGGGGATGCGGATTTTGTAGAAGAAACCCGCGAGCTTCTGAAGGCGTTGATGGGGCTTGAGTGACGTTCCCTTTTTCGGAGTCAGGATGAAGATCTCCGGCCAGAAACTTCCCGGCGAGGGGGGCGAGAAAAAGACGACGATTTCCTGGGTTCCCTGAAAGTCATCCAAGGAGGCGGGGTTCTTGGGAATGGGAAGGGCGAGGAGACTGCGAATCAGGTTGAGCACTCTCGCGAGGTTTTCGGGCCGAAGGCGCATCCTCTTCTGGGCTTGGATGCGTTCCAAGAGCTGGTGGAGCCAATCCATGCTGAGTCTGAGGCGAAGGAAGCCGAAAGCCTTGGGGGGCAAGAGGGATTGGTACTGCGTCGCGTCGGAGTCCAAGGGGGCCAGACCGTCGAAAACCGAGTTCCGCCCCTTCCATTCCCGGACTTGGATCTTTTCGCGGATGGTTTCATTCTCCACCCAGACCGTGTCCTGGATCCCGAAGATGGAGAGAAGGCCCAAGGCCTCCATTTCCTCCATGTTCCGATGGCTTGTCTTCGAATTCGCCCTCACTTTTTCCATATAGGTCCCTAAATGGACCAGGACTCTCCCGAGAGTTGTTCCCTGGGGCCGGAAGACATCGATCCCCTCGATGCGGTTTCCTTTGTGGTCGTTTTTCAGGATCCCAAGACCCGCGGCGAGGGAGTGTTCTCCCGAATGGAGGACGCGGGCGAGCTGCTTCTTGCTGTACTCTTCCCTCCAGCCATAGTAGCTGGCTGTGAAGAAACTGGCGAACTTCCCCCGGCGGGCATGGCCGACGACCCCAAGGACCCCTTGGCTCGGGTTACCGTCGGGCCCGATGAAGAGGTCATAGATCCAGTTCGAGGAAATGGGGGAGCCACCCAGGGCTCTCTCCTCGTGGGTGTTGGTTTTCGGGTCTCGAAAGAGAGTGGCGAGACGATCCCACTGCCCCAGGACCCACTGCTTGTTCGAGGATTGACCGAAAACGGAAAATCCTTCGGGATTGAGGATCGTTCGCTCTCCATCCTTGTAGGGAAAATACATGCCGGCCAGGGAAAAGCCCTGGTCGAAGCCCCTGAGTTCGGCGAGGAGTTTGGGGAGGGCGGCGCGGTATCTTTTCCAGCCCGGCCTCCCAGCCGCCTCGAGGGAGATCAAGAGGGAGGCGATTCCTGTTTTGACGAACTGGAGGGGAAAGAAGTGCTTGCCATGTTTTTCGAGCAGGGAAATGGGGGCGGATTCGAGGAGGAAGAGGGTTCCGTCCGAGGGAAGGCTCCGATCGCAGCGAAGGGGAAAGCGGATCGCCTTCTTGGCAACAGGTTGCTGGGCCCACAGAAAGGAGGGAAAGAGGGCCACGGTGGTGGCCAGGGCAATTCGGTTCATTGCGAAGTCCTGGGAGAGGAAAAGGAACTCTCTTAATATGCCCTTTTCCTCATGGGGGACAAGCTCTCTGCCCAGGTCACCGCTTACTTGGGACTCGCGTGCGCCCTCCGCCTGCGCATGGGATAGGGAAAGCTGAGCCCCTCTTCCTCGTGCGTCAGGAAAAGGTGGTCCCCATCCAGGGTCCCGCTCATGGCGTCTTCCTTTTCCTTTCCGTCCGAATGGGTTTGCCGGAGTTCGATCCTGTTTCCCTTCTGGGTCCACTCGCCCGTGAACTCATGTTTTCTGCCCGACATTTCCATGAAGTTCACAAAGGTTCCATCTCCTTTGAGTTCGAGGATGGAGCTGACCCTCTCGAGTTGACGCCTTCCGATTTCCCTGGCGGCGGCGGGGATGCGTCCGGAATCGATCAGGCTCTTGAGCCCTTGTTCCACGAAAGCGGCCTTGTCCAATTCGTAGGTTCCCTCGGCCGCGGAAGGCTTGCCCCCGCATCCCTGCAGAAGGAGAGCGAAGGGGAGGGCGAGAATGAGAATCATGGATCTTGGATTTCGCATCCCCATTCTTCGGAAGGGTGGGGGGAGGATCTTGGAGCAAAATGCTTTTCCTGCTCAGAGATCCTGGAAGCGAAGCCCGAATCGCAGCAGGTATTTTCGCAAGCGGTCGGCGTCATTGGGTCTTTGCTTCTTTCTGCGGGACTGAGCAAAAAGCTCCCTCCCCGCCTCGCTGAGGCTCTTTGCCCGCCGGCAGACCGCCAGGACCCCCTCCAATTGGAAGCGGTCGAAGGGGTCCAAGTCCCGGAGGCGCGAGGAGGGGAGATAGGCCTCGACCAGGGAATGGCTGTCCCCCCCTGCCTCGCTCCCGGGTTTGGGGGCGCTTTGCCAGGCGCGGCGGAGGCGTTCGATCTCTTTTTCTACGGTGGGGAGTTGGATGCGCCCACCGGGGGAGAGAGTGCAGAGGCGGGTGATGCTGGCGCCGAGGTCGCGGAAGTTGGCGGTCCAGCGGGCCTCCTCCGAGAGGGCGAAGTCGAGGTAGCGCTCCCTGGCTTCTTTGTTGAACCGCACTTGGCGCCCCTTCTCGCTGGAGAAGCGCCGCAGCTCGAACTCCAGGTTGGGTTCGATGTCTTCCCAGCGCTCCTTGAGCGAAGGCAGCTCGAAGGCCCAGAGGTCGATGCGCGCCAGCAGATCCTGGCGGAAGTTCCCCTCTTCCACCTCCCGGTAGAGGTCCCGGTTGGATCCCGCGATCAGCTGGAAATCGCTCTCCACCTCCTCGTCCGAGCCCAAGGGGAGGAAGCGTTTCTCCTCGATCGCCCGAAGCAGCATGGCCTGTTCGTCCAGCCCCAGTTCCCCGATCTCGTCGAGGAAGAGCATGCCCCCGTCCGCCCGCGCCAACAGCCCGCCCCTCGCCTGGGCCGCCCCCGTGAACGCCCCCCGCGCGTGCCCGAACAGCCCCGACATCGCCTGGTCCCCCCGCAGCGTCGCGCAGTTGACCTCGACAAAGGGGCCCGACACCAGCTTGCGTCCCTTCTTCAGCTCATAGATCTTGGCCGCCAGCCGCGACTTGCCCGCCCCCGTCGGCCCCAGCAGCAGGATCGGCGCCTCGCTCGCCAGCGCCACCATCTCGATCTCCGCGATCTGCCGGTTGAAGTCCTCGTTCCTCGTCTCGATCCCCGACTTGAGCAGCGACAAACCCTGCTGCTGCTCTTCGAAAAACCGCGCCGCGATCTGATCGTACCGCGAGAGATCCAAGTCGATGATCTGGTAGGTCCCCGGGCCCCTTCGCCGCGGCCCCCGCTTGGGCGGCGAAGTCTGCACCAGCCGCGCCGGAAAATGCCTGCTCTCCGTCAGCAAGAACAGGCAGATCTGCGCCACATGCGTCCCCGTCGAGATATGGACCAGGAACTCCTCCTTCTCGGGGTCCATCCCAAAGCGCCTCGTAAACCCATGCAGCCAGGAGAACACCTCCGCAAAATTCCAAGGGTCCCGGATGTCATGGAGTTCCCAAACCACCTCCGTCTCCGGCGAGGACGTCCGGACATCCCCCTCCAACACCTCCGCGATCCGCGCCTCAAACTCGTTGTCCCCCCGAAACAACACCAGCCGCTTCACCAGCAGGTCCTCCTGCCGCACCAGGGACAGCGTCGGCCGCCACTTCTCCCAACGCTTCGCCCCCTCCCCCCGGTCCAACACCGTCCCCAAAAACCCAAACACCGTAAGCGGCAAACTCATAGCCCTCAAGATAACCCCCTATCTCAAAAGATAAACAACAACCAAGGGGGACACCCATTCCTTGCGCGGGGTTGTTTTTTGAGATCGCGCTAAGGGTGGTCCAGCTAACCGCTTGCAGCTTTATTTGGGTAAGCTTGCTTTCTTGGCACCTTTCCTGCTTTTAGGGGACGTTCCGTTTTCACGGAGGCTCGTGAAGGGGCTCCGGTTACTCTGGTTCATCCAAGGAAAGCCATGACCACATACAAGCAAATCAAGAGCGAGGGTGTC
>DROQ01000147.1 GCA_011321845.1 Planctomycetota bacterium
CCCCCCCGCCGAACGGAGATCCCCCATCGCCCCCCCATCAGCGACTCCAAAGGACCGGCGCAGCGTTGCTCGCCATGGAGAACCCCCGGGCATCCAGGACCACATAGGAATGCCACAGGGTCATCCATCGCAGGCTCGGCGGCATCCCAGCGGGCAGGACAAAGCGAGCCATCCCACGCCCCTTTGCATCCAGCTGCCCGAAGGAAGAGCGCAGGAAGAGGGCGTTGGGACCATTCGTCGCCGTCCAGTAAAAATAGGCGTCGGGGTTGAGGGGGACATGCAGGGACCCCAAGCGGAAGCCTGGCTTGTGGCCCCCCAAGCTGCCCAATAGCAGATAGAAGCGGCCCGCGTTCTTCACTCCGGCGTCCAGCCTCATCGTCTGCGTCCGAAGGCGAATCCCCGACAAGGAGACCAGGTGCCTGTCCGTCCGGAGGGAAAGGTCCTTGTGGGTCCAAATGTCGAAATGCTCCGGCTTGGTGATGTTGATCGTTCGAGGATCCGATCCCACCAGGAGCTCCACGTTTCCGTCACCGTCCAAATCTCCAGCCGGTCGCAGGATCAGTCCATATCCCTCTCCATTGTTTCCTTGCCCCTGGAGGGTCTTGAAGCGTTTCAGGGTCTTCCCCGAGTACAAATGGACCAGCCCATACCGATCCTTTTTTGGATGGTCCCCCGGCCACCGCTCGGCATAGGCGGCGAAATCATCTCGGCCGTCTCCGTCCCAATCCCCCAGGGGGGCAAGTCTTAGTCCCAAGGCTTCCTTCTTGAAACTGCCACTCAGGACCGTGAGCGTAAAGGCCTTTCCCTTTGCCGCCTCCTTCCCCGAGTAAATCCATACCCGGCCATACTTCCATGCATCCAATTCTTGAATGCCAAGATCGGGCCATCCATCTCCATTGAGATCTCCCAAAGCTGCGAGGCCCTCCCCCCCAAAAAAACCTCCGCGGAAGTTTGATCCTAGCTCAAAAGCGCAGAGTTCCTTCCCTGTCTTCCCCGAATAGAGCCAAACCTTCCCCCAGCTCAGCTTGTAACGAGGTGGACCGCCAAAGTTGGGGTCGCTGATGAGGTAATCGGGGACCCCATCCTTGTCGATGTCGGGAATTCCACGAACAGTGAATCCAAAGTCGTAGATGGGCCCGAGCACCTTTCGGTGATAGCGGATCAGCTTGCCGGTCTTGCCCGAGATGAGAGCTGCCCCCGAACCACCGTACCCTGTCCCTAGAAGGATCTCTTTGACCCCGTCTCCGTCCACGTCTTCCATTACCTCGAGCGTTTGGAAGCGATGCCCGACACGGAAGTTGAAGTAGGTGGAAAAACGGTAACGGTAGAGTTCCTTTCCCAGATGGGGTGAGTAGGCAGCGAGCCAATACTCGTACGTTTTGTTGAAGGTAGAAGCAAAGTAAACCAGGTCCCCGAAACCATCCCCATCCACATCCCCGATCCCTTCGGGCTCCCAAACCGTCGTCAGGGGCTTCCCCCCAAAAAGGGGGAACAAAGGTTTTCCATCCAAGCCTGAAAAAAGGGACAAAACCATAGAGGAGTTTTTCTTGGGCTGGGAGGTGTAGACAAAGTCGCCCACCCCATCCCCATTCACGTCTCCGGCGGGCCGCACAAACCAAGTGACAACCTCTCCCACATACTTACCTTGCTGGCGGAAGAGACGAGTTTGACTGAGGAGGTGCCCACAAAGCAGGAACATCCAAACAAAGGCGATCAGGTTTCTCATGGATCTCTCCTCAGTTCTGCCAGGAATTCCCCTGGAGGACATAGGGATTGGGCTTGAACCCGCCCGCCCACCAACGGTCAGCATGGACGAATTGGGATGCAGAGTTGTTTTCGATCTTCACGCTCCCGGTCTCCGTGAAATAGAGCAAGGATTCTACGGCAAAACGGGCTTCGGATCCGGCCCCAAACACCTAGAGGTCCCATCCAAAAAGAATTCGAAGTCATGGATCCCGTGGGTCGGAGATGGGAGGGGAGTTCGCCCTTTACCCCTTGGCTTGGATCGGTTGAGATAAGACCATGAAAGCACGGCTTTGGCTTCCGATCCTTCTGCTGCCGGTCCAGGGCAAGCCTGGGGCGAAGCCGCCGGTGACGACACGCCCGGGACCTGTGGAGAGTTCTGCCGCATTCCTCGCCCGGCTGCAGGAGGCCCTGGTGCGGAGGAACGCGCCCAAGAAGCTCAAAGGCTTCATCGCCAAGACGCGCCTGACCATCCGGGATCCCAAGGCCAACGTGGATCTGGAGGCGAAGATCTCCTTTCGGAGTCCTTCGCGGCTGCGGACCTTGATCCGGGAGGGGAAGAAGACGATCCTGCGGGTCTATGACCGGGGGCGGCCTTGGATGCAGACCTCCCAGGGGGCTTATTACCTGCAGGGGAAGGAGTATGCCCGGGACCGGCGGGATCTGCGAAGGGATCTGTCGCTGGCCTCCTTGGTGCTGCGCTTTTTACGGCCAGTGGAAGAGCTGAAGAAGCTGCGGGGGCTGAAGGGGCCGAAGAAGGTGGAGCTGCGTTTTGGGCGGAAGGGGAGATTCAAGGCGCTGGTGCTGGAGGGGGTGGCGCCCAAGGAGCTGCGCTATCCCCTGGGGATGAGTCCGAAGCATCGGGGGGAGGTTTGGGTGCGGGCGTTCTTCGAGGAGGGGAGCTTGAAGCCGCTGCAGGTGGAGATGGCGCCGCTGGATGGGAAGACGGGGAAGAGGGTGGGGAAGGTGGAGAGGTACCGGTTTCATGGGCATGCGTTGAAGGAGGGGTTGTTGTTGCCGACGGCGCTGTCGGTGTTGGTGGAGGGGGAGGGGGGGAAGATGCGGGTGGTGGAGAAGGTGCAGATTTTGGAGTTTGCGTTGAATCCGGAGTTGCCGGGGGAGTTGTTTCGGAAGCCTTGAGGGGGGTGGGGAAACGCCTGGAGGCGTTTCCTACTTAAAACCCCTGGAGGGGTTTTCTACTTAAAACCCCTGGAGGGGTTTTCTACTAAAACACCTGGAGGTGTTTTCTACCTGAAACGCCTGGAGGCGTTCCCTACGGGGGTTTAGCGGTCCCAGAGGAGGGGGACGGGGTTGCTGGCCATGGTGAAGCCCTTGCTGTCGAAGACCAGGTAGGCGTGCCAGAAGCGGAGCCAGAGGAGGCTGGTGGGGATGCCGGGGGGGAGGATAAACTTGGCACTCGCCCGGCCATTCGCGTCCAGGACGCCGAAGGAGGAGCGGAGGAAGAGGGCGTTGGGACCCTGGCTGGCTGTCCAGGAGAAATAGGCGTCGGGGTTTAAG
>DROQ01000148.1 GCA_011321845.1 Planctomycetota bacterium
CCGTCACCTGCATCAGCGCGTGCGGCAGCTGGAAGGCCAGCCAGTACGCGCCCGCCGCGCCCGCGCCCAGCAGCCCCGCCACCAGCACGTCGTCGATCTTCCAGTAAAACGCCATCAAGAAACCGGTCAGCAGAAGGGGGACACCCATCTTCTTGACGGCGCTGAATTCCGCTCGCTCGGCCTCACCCCCCCAGGTCCAGGGTTTTCCGATCCTCCAGGCCCCCAGGGTCCGCAGCCCCGCCGCCCCGAGGAAACCAGCCACCAGGGCCGCCACCCCGAAGCCCGCCAGGGCAAGCCCGCAGGCCAGCCCCACCTGGGCCCCCGACGCCAGCAGCTCCACCCGCGCCAGCGGCCCGAATCGCCCCTCCAACTCGGCCATCGCCAGCGGCGCCGACCGCAGCCCCTCCAACAGCGGAAACAGCCCCAACCCCAACAGGACCCATCCCCAACCAAGGGGGACACCCATTCCCCGCAGCAACGCCACCCCGACGCCGAGCAATCCAAGGGTAAGCGCCACGCCGAGATAGGCTTGGGTCTTGAGGTAGGCCTTGGCCAAGGCTTCCCGCCCTTCGCCGGCCCGCCTGGCGACCAGGCCTCGCTTGGGCTCGAACTGCACGGCCTGCCCCGCGATGGCGGCGATCCCCAGGGCGAAGGCGAAACGGCCGAAATCCTCCCTGCTCAGCAGGCGGGCCAGCAGCAGGGAAGAGGCCAGCCCCAAGCCCCGCGCCCCCACCGCCGACAGGGCCAGGGCCCGCGCGCCCCTTAATGCGCGAAAGCGCCGACTCCCCTCGGGGGGAGTGGGCGCTCTCTCGCCGGCACCGCCCCCGGGCCGGCGCTCCTCGACCGCTTGCGCGGCCATGGCTCCTAGGCGGGTGCCCCGGCGGGAACCTGGGTGTCCGCCTTGGCTCCGAGCCGCTGCGTCCACTCCTGCGCCAAGGCGTTCTCAGGCTCGGCGGCGAGCACAGTCGCAAAATGCTGCCGCGCGACGTCGGGCCTTCCCGCGACGACGTTCGCGATCCCCAGACCGATCCAGGCGTCCACGCTGGTCGGGTCATGCCTGAGCACCGCCTCGAAGAACTGGCAAGCGCCCTCCCCCTCGGCGGTCTCGAGAAGCAGAGTCCCGATGCCGAAGGCGACCTCCTGCTTCCAGCCGTCGGGTTTGTCCAGCCGTCCGACCTCGCGCCCGACATCCGCGATCCCGCGCCGCCAGGCCTGGTAGAAATTGCGCTGCCCCACCAGGAGTCGGAGTCCCCCAGGGAGATCCGTCTTGCTCTCGAGCCGGATCCCCGCGGTCTGCACGAGGTAACGCACCACGAGATCATGGTGCGCCGACTCGCTGGGGAGCAGGACCGCAAGGGTCCCCCCCTCCTTGAGCGTCCGTCGCCATTCGAGGAGCCGCGTCGTCGCGTTCCCGTCCCCGAGGAAGTCGCCGCCCGCCACGACATAGTCCAGGCTCGCGTCCGCGACCTCTCCCAGCGAAGGGCTGTCCTGGTTCGTAACTCCCTGGAGGGGGGCGCTCACCCCGGGAAAGCACTGAAGACCCGTCCCCGAAACATGGGAACGAAGGGCTTCGACAATGGTTGGATCATATGAGTTCATGCCGGTTCTCCTGCTGCAATGACTCCGCTCTCATCGGCATTTCGGGCCTTCCTCCTTGAGCCCAAGTCCAGCAACTGCCCCTCAGGGTGTCTCTACCAACAATCGCTCCCAAGGGCTGGGCAAACTTTCCCCGCAGCTCTATTCTTCATGCATGCACCTGCTTCGAAAGAAACCTTATCTTCTCGTTTCCGCCCTCCTTTTCCTCGGGTCCCCTCTCCTGGGACAGGGCCAGACCGTCTTCGTCCCCGCCGGGGCCACCTGGAAGTACAACGACAACGGCAAGGACCTCGGCACAAACTGGCGCAGCCCCACCTACAACGACAGCGCCTGGAAGAGCGGCAAGGCCCAGCTCGGTTACGGCGACGGGGACGAGGCCACCACCCTCTCCTATGGCCCCAACTCCAGGAACAAGTACCCGACTTACTACTTCCGCAAGACCTTCCAGGTCAGCGCCCCCACCAACAAACTCTGGTTCGAACTCCTGCGCGACGACGGCGCCGTGATCTATCTCAACGGCATCGAGGTCCTCCGCTCCAACATGCCGAGCGGCAGCATCTCCTATGGAACCTTCGCCTCCTCCACCGTCTCCGGAAAGGCCGAGTCCACCTTCTTTCGGTTTCCGATCAACGCCGCCTTCCTGAAAAAAGGAACGAACACGCTCGCAGTCGAGTTGCACCAACGAAGCCCCACCAGCTCCGACATCAGCTTCGACCTCAAGGTCTGGGGGGACAACAGCGCAGTAAGCGTCGTCCGGGGGCCTTATCTCCAACGGGTCACCCAGCGCGGCCTCGTCATCAGGTGGCGCACCGACGTGCCCTCCACCAGCGGTGTCTGGGTCGGCCGCAACCCCACTCTCCTCAAACGCGTCGCAAGCGACAGCCAGCGCAGCTTCGAGCACGAGATCCCCGTCGGCAACCTGGGCCCAGGGACCTCGTATGTCTACGCCATCGGCACCGACCAGAAACGTCTCCTCGGAGGGAGCGCCGCCTTCAGTTTCCGCACCTCGACCACCTTCCCCGTGGCCACACGCATCTGGGTGGTCGGCGACTCCGGCACCGGCGGCAGCGGCCAACGCGCCGTCCGCGACGGCTTCTTGAAGTTCGAAGGCGGGCACAAGGCCGACCTCTGGCTCATGCTGGGAGACAACGCCTACTGGGACGGCAAGGACCAGGAGTACCAAAGCAAACTCTTCGTTCCCTACCGCGACCTGCTCCGTCGCCTCCCCCTCTGGCCGACCTACGGAAACCACGACGGCCACAGCGCGAACTCCCTGAAGGAGACCGGCCCCTATTACGACATCTTCACCCTCCCCCGCAAAGGCGAGGCCGGTGGCGTCCCCTCCGGCACCGAGGCTTATTACTCCTTCGACTACAGCAACATCCACTTGATCTGCCTCAACTCCTACGATCTCCCGCGCGGCCCCTCCTCCCCCATGGCGGTCTGGCTCAAAAAGGACCTCGCCGCCACCAAGGCTCTCTGGAAGATCGCCTACTGGCACCACCCTCCCTACTCCAAGGGCAGCCACGATTCGGACCGGGAGACAGCCCTCGTCGAGATGCGCAAGTTCATCGTCCCCCTTCTGGAAAACGGCGGCGTCGATCTCGTCCTCTGCGGGCACAGCCATGGGTACGAGCGCAGCTACCTGATGGACGGGCATTATGGATTCTCCTCCACCTTCAACCCTTCCTTCCACTTGAAGGACAAGGGGGACGGCGACCCGGGGGGAGACGGTGGCTACTGGAAGCTCTCAGGCCCGGCAAGGCAAGGGACGGTCTACGTGGTCGCGGGCAATGGCGCCCGCGTGTCCACCTGGCCCCGTTACGACCACCCCGCCCTCCCCATCCGCTCCACCAAGCCCGGCTCCCTCGTCCTCGACATCAAGATGGACCGCCTCCTCTGCCAGAGCATCGACAGCCAGGGCAGGGTCTTCGACCGGTTCGAGATCAAGAAGGGCGCGCCTCCCCTCCTCTCGCGTGACAACCCCCGGCTCTCCCTGAGCAAGGGAGGCATGCAAACGCTTTCCCTCCAGATGGGGGCGAGGAATGCAGGCGCTCCCTACTTTGTCCTCGGCTCTCTCAGCACGAGCCCCGGCTTCTCGGTGGCGGGCGTCCATGTCCCTTTGAACCCCGACCCTTGGTTCCTGTTCACTCTCAACCTTCCGAACACCCCCCCCCTTCTTCACACTCTGGGCTTTCTGGATTCCACTGGGAGACAGCTCGCGGGCCTCTTCCTCCCCAAGGGCAGCCCCTCCTACCTCCTCGGGCTTTCGCTCTACCATGCCGCCGTGGTCTTCCAGAACGGAGTCCCCGTCCTCGCCTCCAACCCGGTGCGCCTCAAGATCGAGCGATGATCCTCGGCTGAGGTTCCCCCCTACAAGATCCGCCCGCCCCGGGTCAAAAAACCGTCGGGGCGGGGAAGGTTGAGCTTGAGCTCGGTGAAGGAGAGAGAAGGGCCCTTTCCGACGTTCTTTCGAAGGAGGGAGAAGCGGAGGCCCGCCTTTTCCACGTAACCCTCGAAGGTCCAGGATCTCGGGCTGGCTTTGGGGGTGGCGAAGAAGTCCCAGCGGACGATGCGGCCGGTCTTCTGCTCGACGTGGAGCACGTACTGGTTGTTGGGGGTGAGGCCGACGGAGGCGAAGCGGAGGCGCAGGCGGGCGATGCCTTCGGCCTGGCCGGGAGCCCTGGGGAGGAGGGCGAGTTGGACCCCGGGGTCGAGGACCTTGAAGGGGACGGTCAACCAGTAGAAGTCGTTGATGAAGATCCCCTTGGCGGCCTGGCCGAGGCGGGGGTCTTTGTTCCCGAGGGCCCAGCCGCGGTCCCGGTTCGTGTCATAGAAGAGGATGGGGCCTTCCTGCCCGCCCTTCTTGGGGGGGAACTCGATGCGCACGATACCGGTGCTTCGATCCCAGAAGAGGCGGCGCCTCCCGGCGAAGGTGAAGGCGACGCTGCGCAGCTTGTCCCAATTTTCGAAGCCCCCGGCGTATTGGACGACCTTGGCCGCGAGGTAGAGGGCCCTCGGGCTCCCCTGGGCGCCCAGGGGCGTGGCGGGCTGTTCGCGGCTGGGGCGGCTGCTGGGTTTCGAGCTGGGCTTGGAGCCTTGCTGGGGGAGAAAAAGGAGAAAGGGGAGGAGGGCGAGTTGGGGCTTCATCCCGCCGATTCAAGGGAGGGGATGGGGGCTTTTCAAGGCGCGAGAAGGGGGAAGCTTTCCTCGAGGGTCCGGAGCTTCTCGCTCAAGTAGGCATTGCGGAGTTTGTGGGCTTCTTCCTGGGACCCGGGATCGGCGGCCTCGGGGTCGAGGCGGGCGAGGAGGAGAATGCCCGCGCGGAGGCCCTCGCTGCGCTCGCGGTCCCGGCGGGGGGAGAGGGCGCGGACGAGGCGACCGATGGGATCGCGGCGGCCGATGCCGGGAAAGGTGCGGGCGAGAGCCTCGGGGGAGTCGATGGGGAGACCGCGCTGCCGGGAGGCCAGGGCGGCCCAGGTCTCGAGATAGAGATCGCGGAGCTGGGACCACCCGAGGGGACAGGGTTGGTGGGGATCCCCGAGGCGCTGGGCGAAGGCCCAGGTGTAGGCCTTGGATTCGCCGGGGGTCTGGGGGAGAGTGTCCAGCATCTTCTGTTTTTCGCGGAGATGGCTGCGGTAGAGGCCGGCTTCGATGAGACGGGCATCGGCGAGGGCGAGGCAGGCTTTGACGAGCTGCCAGTGGGCGCGCCGGGGGTCGGGCTGGGCGGGAGGCCAGGCGTAGAGCATGGCCCAGATGCGGGCGCAGAGGATTTTTTCGGCCTCGACGAAGGGGAGGCGGGGGGCGGGGAGCAGCGCGGGTGGGCGACCGCAGGCGGACCAGAGGAGGCGGGCCCCGTGGGCGAGGTCGTAGCCGTACTGGCTGTGGGCGCAGAGCTGACGGAGTTGACGGAGGTTGTGGGCTTCGAGGTCGACCCAGGTGACCTGGCAATCGCGGGCGAGTTCGCGGGAGAGGGAGGCCAGGAGGTCGGGAGCCACGGGGCGGGCGACCAGCAGCTCGAGGTCGTAGTCGTTGGGTGGGTGTCCCGCTTCGAGGAGGCCTTCGCCGCGGCCGAAGCCGCCGGCGAGCCAGAGGGCGCGGAGTTGGGGCAGCTCGGCGCGGAGGCGGGCGGCGATGCGCTCGAGGTCGGCGCGGACGCGGGCTTCGCCCTCGGGGGTCGGGGCGAGGCAGAAGGGAGGGCCGTCGGGGATGGCGTAACTGCGCGGGGGGGGAGGGCTTAGGGGGCGGAGCCCGGAGGGGGGCTCGGCGGAGCATGGGTGTCCCCCTTGGGCAGCGCGGGCGCCTTGGTGGCGGGCGCGGAGGCGGAGGGCGTCGAGGCGAAGTTTGCGGAGGAGACCGGAGAAGCCCTGGAGAACCAAGGTCCGGGGCGCGCCTCGGAGAGTCCGGCCGAGGAGGCGGTAGGCGAAGTGGGCGAGGCTGTAGGAGCGGCGGCCGCGGTAGTGATGGTTTTCGAGAACCCAGCCCTCGCGAAAGCTGCGGCGCCAGAGGGAGGGGGGATCGGCGGGGTGGCCATGCTCGACGGCGGCGGCGGCGCTGTAGTGGATTTCAAAGCCTTTGGAGAGGGCGTATTGAACGAGGGGAGCCTCTTCGCCGATCGGGAGCTGCTCGTCGAAGGGGCAGGCTTCGAAGAGCGCCCGGGGGATGGCGGCGTTGGCGTCGGAGAAGGAGGTGCCCCCCCGACGGTCCTGTTGCGGATAGAGAGTCTCCAGCTCGGCGGCCTCGGAGGGATCGAGGCGCAGGTCCCCTACCTGGCGGCCGTGGACGAGCCCCACTCCCTCTTGGGAGAAGGGGGCGACGAGGGCGCGGAGCCAGGCCTTGGACAGGGGAAAGCAGTGGGCGGAGAGCAGAACGAGGATGTCCCCCTTTGCCTGGCGGCAGCCGAGGTTGAGGGAGGCTCCGTAACTGAAGTCTTCGGGCTTCATGTCCAGCCAGCGCGCCCCCGGTGGCAGAGGCAGCTCGCGGGTCCCATCCCTGGAGCCCGAGTCGACCAGGACGATCTCGACCTCCCCTTCGTAGTCCTGCTCGGCCACCAGCCGCAGCGCCCGCTCCAGCCAGGGCCGCTCATCCTTGCAGCGGATCACGACCGAGACCCTGGGCCAAACAGCCTCCCGGCAAAAAGCCCTCATCCCCCCTCCCCCCCCAAAACCAGCGCCTCGGGATACTCGGGGGACACCCATGCCTGGTCGACCCCGGCCCCCGCAGGCCCCGCCCCCAGGGCCCTGGCGGCGATCTTGGGCAGGTCGACCAATCGGATCTCGGCCACCCGCCTCTGGGCGAAGGCCGGCCCGAGCCCCAGGCAAAATCCCTTCTGCCCCGGAATCTCCGGCGAATAGCCATGCATCCCCAAAACCCGTTTCCGGTTGAAGAAGTCCGGCGCGAACACCCAGCCGGGATGCGCCGCGAAAGCCAAATCCCCGCTGTCCCGCCCAAGGGGGACACCCATCTCCCGGGCGAGTTCTCCCTCGAGGAAGTAGCCGGGGGCGGGCCAGAGGGTCTTGCGGATCCGGGCTTCGACCCGTTCCCGCACCCCATCGTTCTCGAACCAGAAACGGCAGAGGGTGGAGTCCACGAAGACCTGGGTGCCCTTGCCCAAATCCCCCAGGGCTCCCAATACGTCGAAGCTGTCCTCGACCGCCAGCATCCCGTGGTCGCCCACGAAGAGGACGGAGCCACCTTTTTCCAAAAAGGCCTCCCCCACTTCCCGCACGAGCAGGTTCGTCCTTCGCAGCTGGGCCCCTAGTTCCTCCGAGCCTGGGCCGAAGGCATGGCCGATCCGATCCAGGTCCCCAAAGTATCCGAGGGTCAGCGCAGGCGGCCCCCCTGCCCGCTCAGCGATTTCGCAGAGCCGCCGCGCCCGGTCGCGGTCGCCCCCTTCTACATGGTTGAAGGCCACGAAAGCCGAAGCGTCCCAGTCCAAGCCTTCTCCTCGCGCGAAATCGAAGAGGCTCTCCCGCCCAAAGGCTCCGGGCGCCTGGTAATCCAATGCCCCTTCGGTCGCCCGGAACTTGCTCAGCAGCGCAGCCGGAATCTCGTAGATCTCCCGCCGATCAAAGCGCCGGGCCACCCGCCGCAGCAGGCTCCGGCAGACTTCCCTCCCATAGCTCCCCAGGCGCTCCTCCAGCGGCGCGAGCAGCCCCGCGGCCAGGCGCAGCGGCAGGCTCGTCTCCCCCGCCTTTGCGGGCGCCATCTGGCAAAAAAACCCGCTCTCCCGGGTCTCCACCCCTGTCAGCAGCTCCGCGATCTCGCAGAAACCGAAAGAAGGCTTCAGCTTTTCGGCATAAAAGCCCTGGTCCAACCGCTCCTCGACCCAAGCAAGGTCCCCCCTGCCCAGGTAATCGAAGCGGCAGGCGTCCAGGACCAGCAGCAGCAGCGGCGCGTGTTTCGGGGCAGTCCCCATCCAAGTCTCACTCTCGCGATCATCCCTTAGGGTCGGGGCTTCCAAGGCAGCCCACTACCTCCTCTCATCGACCTCAGCGGCAAAAAAAGTGAAGCCCGGCCTCGATCCCGCCCCCTGAACCGGCTAGATCCGGGGGAACCGGGGGGAACATGGGTGTCCCCCTTCGCCGGAGGGTGCCCCCCTTCGCCGGAGGGTGCCCTTTCGCCGAGGGAGCCACCCCCCCCAAAAAAACCGATAAGATCCGGGAGGCCGGGGGCGAACATGGGTGTCCCCTTTCGCCGGAGGGGCAGAAATGGAGGTGCGAGGATGGGTGAGCTGGGCGAGTTCTCGCTGAAGTACAAGATCTTTTTGAAGACCTATTCCTGGCGGAGGATCGACCCGGTGCCCTTCGCGCCGCTGACCAAGGCCCTGCCGGAGTGTCGCCTCGGCCTGGTCTCCAGCGCGGGCTTCGTCCTCCCGGGGCAGGAGCCCTTCGACGAGGGGGTCCGGGGGGGCGACCCCAGCTTCCGTTGCATCCCCTGGGACAGCGACCCCAGGGACCTGGTCGAATACCACAAGAGCGACGCCTTCGACCACAGCGGCATCCTCCAGGATCCCAACCTGGGCTTCCCCCTCGAGCGCGTCCGTGAACTCGCCTCCATGGGGAAGATCGGCTCGGTCGCCCCGCGCCACCTCTCCTTCATGGGCTCGATCACGGCTCCCGGGCGGCTGATCAAGCGGACCGCCCCCGAGGCGGCGGAGATCTTTGTGGAGGACAAGGTCGACCTCGCTCTCCTCGTCCCGGTCTGACCCACCTGCAACCAGACCGTGAGTCTGGTCGCGGCGGCGCTGGAGCGGCGCGGCATCCCCACCGTGGTCCTCCAGCTGCTCCGCATGGTTACCGAGAAGGTCCGGCCGCCGCGGGCGCTCTTCGTCCCTTTCAAGCACGGTTTCCCCCTGGGCCTCCCAGGACGGCCCGAGGTCCAGCTCCGGGTCCTCGAGGCGGCCCTCCAACTCTTCGAACGCCCCGACCCCGTCCCCTTCATCATCGATTACGCGCCTTGATTACAAAGTCGTTGCAGGCAGGCGCCACCTTTTCTCCGTAATGGTGCAGACTCATCAGGAGGAACAAACATGAAAACGACACTCCTTTCCCTGATCGCCCTCTCGCTCCTTTTGAACCCCCTCCCCGCCCAGGGGGGGCGCCCCAGGAAGGATGCCCCCAAGCAGGAAACCCTGGGAGACGCTGACAAGAAGGCCGACAAGAAGAAGGACGCCAAGGACTCCAAGGTCAAGCCGGCCCCCACTCCCAAGGAGGCACTCGAACTCCTAAGGAAACTCAAGAAGGAGAAGCTCGAGGACCTCAAGGTGGAAATGCTCGAAGAAGCGGGACGCTGCGACGATCCGGGAGTCGCCACCAAGATCGCCGCCTACCTCAAGGACAAGCGGGATGAGCTCCGGATCGCCGCGATCCGGGCGCTCCGCTACATGAAGAACAAGAAGGCCTTACCCCTCCTCCTCGCCGCGGCCGGCTCTTTCGAGAAGGACAAAGTCGCTGGTCCCGAATACTACATGGCGCTCGGCCAACAAGGGGATCCCAAGGCCATCAAGACGATCATCCACCGTGCCTGGGAGCCCATCGGCCAGGAACTCTTCAACGCCAAGATCAAAGCCCTTACCCATATTCGAAGCCCCAAGACCGTCGCCGAATTGGAGAAGCTCAACCGCAAGTTCCGAAGGAATCGTTACGGAGCCAGGCGCCGCGAAATCCTCAACGCCATCGAGATTTTGATCGACGAGCAAGCCCCCAAGGGGGATCGAAACAAACGCTTGGCGTGGATCCGCGAAGCCCCCAAAAAAGAGGTCCCCATAGAACCCAGCAAGCTCCCGAAAAACCGGATCAACGCCTACAAAAAACTCTGGCGAAGGCCGGACGAGAAAAGCCAGGAGGAAAAGGGCAAGGGAAAAAAGAGGCGCAAGAAAAAGAGGCGCTCCCAGGCATAATGCCGGTCGATGATCTCCGACTTTTTCCAAAACCTCTACCATCTCTGGATCGAAGCCGCCCCCTGGCTTCTCTTCGGTCTTGTGATCGCCGGGCTGCTGGACGCCCTCCTTCCGCAAAGCCTTCTCTCGAGATGGTTGGGGAAACCGGGATTCGGGTCCATTCTCAAGGCCTCTCTGCTCGGAACTCCGCTTCCCCTCTGCTCCTGCTCCGTCGTTCCTGCCGCCCTCACCATCCATCGAGGAGGTGCGTCCAGGGGAGCGACCGTCTCCTTTTTGATCGCGACGCCGGAAAACGGGGCGGACTCCATCGCGTTGTCCTGGCCCCTGCTCGGCCCCTTTCTCACGGTGGTCCGGCCGCTGGCGGCGATCCTGAGCGCGATCTTCGCGGGCCTGCTTGCAGGTTGGGGGGAGAAGAGAGAGCAGGTCAGGGAATCGACCACGAATGGAGATCCAACGCCACCCTCGGAGCCAGAAGATGCGGCCCCTGGATCCTCCTGCTGTGACGCCTCCTGCGGAAAGGACACAACTTCGGGACAGCAATCCAAGCTCGCCCGCGGCTTCCACTTCGCCTTCATCAAACTCCTGGACGATGTGTTGTTCTGGCTTCTCTTCGGCGTCCTGGTCGCAGCCGTCCTGGAGACCGTCTTCCCGGTCGGGGGGCTGGGAGAATATGGCCGAGGACCCTTCGCCATGCTTCTCGCCCTGGTCATCGGGATCCCAATGTATGTCTGCGCGACGGCCTCGACACCCATCGCCGCCGCCATGCTGGTAGTGGGCGTCTCTCCGGGGACCGTTCTCGTGTTCCTGCTGGCGGGGCCTGCCACCAATCTGGGGACCCTGGCCATCGTGCGAAGAGAGCTGGGTAAGAGAGCCTTCCGGGGGTATCTGCTCGGGATCCTCGGCTGCTCCTTCGTGATGGGTCTTTTGACGGACTGGATCGCCGCCCTTCTCTCCATCGATGTCGCCTCCCAGGTGGGCGAGGGTTCCCACGCCAGCCTGCCTTTCTGGGTCGCCCAACCGGCAACCTGGCTCCTGACCCTCTGGATCCTCTGGCTGATCGCCCGCAAACTCCTCAAAAAACCCGCTATTCCCCAGCCGGCTTCAAGCTGAACCAGTCCACCTCGCTCCGGGCGCCTTCGGCCACAAAGTAATAGTAGAAGAGACGCACCCGCGTGATCTTGAGGATGCGCTCGAAGAGGACGCGCTTGGCTCCCAAGTGGATGCGCTTTCCCGGCTTGCAAGGGATCCGCCACCCCGCCCCTGGCCCCAACACCACCAAGGCCATCCGCTTCCCCGCCACGAGGGGGGACACCCATTCCTGGAGGTTGTCCAGGGTGATGGCCGCGCCTCTCAGGCGGCGGCTCAAAGGGATCGGGCGCGGCCGGACGGCGAGGCGGGCCGAGGCAAGAGGCTCCTTGGCCTTGATTTTGAAGCCAGCGACGGAGGAAGCTCTCCCGAAGGCGAGGAAGGGAATGGAAGGAGTCAGGTCCACCAGGACCTTGGCCCCAAAAGGCAGCGGAACCCCAGCCCAGGGGGACTCGCCTCCCGCGGGCTCCTTCAAGTCAGGTCCCAGCCAGGAGAGTCGACGCGGGGTGCTCCCCCCCCTCCCTCCCTGGGAAAAACGCAGGTCCAGCCGCGCGATCTGGAAGGGCGACAGAGGATCTCCCTCGATCCGCAACAGCCCTCCTCCCTCCCGACGTAAAACAGGCCGCTTGGGGATGGGAGGGACCCTGACGGGAACAAGCCCCTCGCCGTTCCACTCCAGCAGCCTGGCACCAAAGCGTCCCATGGCACGGATCGGCCTTGCGTCGAGATAGAGATCCTCCGACCCATCGAAGCGGGTGGTCACAAAGTTGAGTCCCACCAGAGGAATGTCGGTCTCCTGAAAGGGCTGCTCCGCGAGGGGAAAGACGGCGTTGGGGTTGAGGATGGGAACGCCATCCAAAGAAGAAGGAGTGCTCAGGATGGCCAGCGGATGCTCGGGACTCGCACCCGCCCCCAGGCGGCTGATGTCCTCGTGAACCCGGCGGACGACAGCGAAGGCTTTTTGATAGGCATAAACCCTTTGGACCTGCACCCATAGGAGCCCCCCCAGCAGGGCGACCCCCGCGCCCAGCCTCAGGCGAAACATGGGTGTCCCGCCTGGCCGGGGGAGGAGGAGGGGGGCGAGGAGGGGGAGGGCACCGAGGACGAGGCGGCTGCCAAGGAGGTTGGGGGCCACGGGGAGGGCGAAGGAGGGGAGGGCTTCGAGGAGGATCAGGAAGGCGAGAATGGAGAAGGCCTGGAGGGCGCGCCGAGGCCAGGGCCGGGTGACCAGCAGGACGAGGAGGGCGAGGGCGGCGAGAGAAAGGGAGAATGGCTGTCCCCTCAGGCCGGGGAGGAAGAGGGTTTCCAGTTTGGAGGGGAGGGTGAGGAGGTAGTGGCTGAGGGGGAGGGCCTGGGCCTGGGCGCCGTGCCCCTGGGGAAGGAGGGTGCCGAGCGCGACCACGCGCCAGACTGTGTAAACGAGCCAGATGGGGACGAAACGCAGGTGGAAGCGGAGACGCTGCCCGATCGGGAGATCGGGCCTTTGGAAGAGGTCGAGGGCGAAGAGCCAGAAGGGGAGGACGAAGGCGCTCTCCTTGGTCAGGAGGTCCGCGAAGGCGAGGAGAACCAGGGAAATAAGGCGGGCCGGGCTCTGTTTCTGGAAATAGCGGGCGGCGGCCCAGAGGGCCAGCAAGCGGAAGAGCAGTTCCATCGAGCTGACCCGCCCCGAGATCCAATAGACGCCCTCGATGCCCGCGGGGTGCAAGGCGAGAAAGAGCAGGGGCAAGAGTATGCGCCAATCGCGCAACCCGAGATAAGCCAGGATGCGGGCCAGGGCGAGGAGGCTGCCCAGGATGCAGAGCAGGTTGGTCAGGTGGAAGGCCCAGGGCGCCCCCCGCCCCAAAGCCATGTCCCAGCCGTAACTTAGGGAGAGCATCGGCCGGAACAAGGGTGTCCCCTTCATGCCGACCCAGGGGCCGGTGAGGTCGGCGAGGATGCGCTGCCAGTCGGGCTGGATCTGGTGGCCCTGGGGCCTGCCGAGGAGGTTGAGGAAAAGGTCGTCGGAGAGGAAGCCACCCCAAAGGCTGGGCAGGTAGATCAGGAGGGCGGCGAGCAGGGCCAGCGCGCACGCAGGGCCGTATCCCGAGGTGGAGCGGCGCTTCTTCATGCCAAGATGCTATCCCGGGAGGGGCCTCAGTCGGTATGCTTTTGCGCCATGATTTCGGCCGGCGAGGAGATCGAGAGACAAGAGGGCGCCCGCGCGCGGCGGGTGGCCTTCTACTCCTTGGGCTGCCGGGTCAACTACGATGAACTGGACTGCCTCCGCGGGCGCTTCGTCCAGGAGGGCTGGCGGGCGGTCCCCTTCGAGCAGGAGGCCGAACTCTTCGTCATCAACACCTGCACCGTGACCCAGGTGGCCGACGCGGATTCACGCAAAATCATCCGCAGGGCTGTCCGCAACAAACCCCCCGGCGGTCTGGTCGTCGTCACGGGCTGCTACGCCCAGCGCGACCCGGAGGCCCTGCGCCGGCTGGAGGGCGTCGACCTCATCCTCGGCAACAGCGAGAAGAGTCGGCTCTTCGATCTCGTCCAGCGCCACCTCGCTGACCGCCGCCTCGCCGGGGATCTCTGGGTGGCCGACGAGCCGAAAACCCGGGAGTTCCTCCGCCGCGCGCCGGGCGCCCCGGATCGCGGCCCCCGGACCCGCGCCACCCTCAAGGTCCAGGACGGCTGCGACGAGGCTTGCACCTATTGCATCATTCCCTCGGTCCGCGGCGTCAGCGTGAGCCGACCGACCGGGGAGATCCTGCGCGAGGCCGAGCAGCTCGCGGCCAGCGGCTTCAGGGAGATCGCCCTCACCGGCGTCAACACCGGAAGCTATGGCAAGGATTTCCCCGACTCTCTGGAGGGGGCCTCCTCCTCCAGCTCTGCCTCTCCCGACGCACGCGACCTCGCCGCCCTCATTCGCGCCCTCCAGGCCCTGGACCTCCCGCTGCGCTACCGCCTCAACTCCCTGGAACCCCCCTCCATCACTCCAGCCCTCCTCGACGCCCTCGAGGACTGCCCCTCCTTCTGCCCGCACTTCCATATCCCCTTGCAACACGGGGACAGCCGCATCCTCCGCCGCATGGGACGTGGCTACGACGCGGAGTTCTATGCCGAAAAAATCCGCAGCGTCCAGGCGCGCTTCCCCGAGGCGGGCATCGGGGCGGACGTGATGATCGGTTTTCCGGGCGAAGAAGAGGAACACTTCGAGAACATGAAGGCCCTCCTTCTCGACCTCGCCCCCAGTTACCTCCACGTTTTCAGCTATTCGGTCCGTGAAGGGACTCCGGCCGAGCGCATGCCCGGCCATGTCCCGGCCGAGGTCAAAAAGCACCGCGCCCGCGTCATGCACGACATCGAGGATCAATTGCGCGCCCGCTTTATCGAGCGCATGCTCGGCAAGACCCGCCCCGTCCTCGTCGAAGGCAAGCGCGGCCCCCTCGGTGGGTGGACGGGCCTGACCGACAACTTCCTGAGGGTGGAGATCAGCCCCGGGACCGAAAAGGCCGGTTCCCTCCGGGAAAACGACTTCATCCTCGCGACCATCAAAGACAGCCACAGCCCCAAGCTGGCCATCGCCACAGCGGAGACCAGGTCATGAACCAACAGGAACAGCAGCGTCAGTATGAGAGAGTCCGAGGCATCTTCGACGAGTGGGCCCGCGCCGGCCGCGCCGAGGGCATGGAGCAAGGTCATGGACCGGCGGCGCGGGAGGGCTTCGCCTTTCTGGAGCCTGGTCCCGGTCAGCGCTACCTCGATATCGGCTGCGGCAACGGCTACACCGTCCGCTGGGCGGCCGAGGCCGGGGCCCAGGCCTTTGGAATCGATCTTTCCCGGGAGATGATCGCCCGCGCAAAAAAACTCTCAGCCGGGATCCCGAAAACCGAGTTCCAGGTCTGCGCCTTCCCCGACCACCCCTTCGAACCCGGCAGCATGGACCGCATCTTCTCGATGGAAACCTTCTACTACTTCCCCAACCTGGACGAGGCCCTCCAGGCCGCCTTCGACCTGCTCCGGCCCACCGGCCGCATGGCCGTCATCGTCGACTACTACGGAGAGAACCAGGACAGCCACTCCTGGCCCGAACACCTGGGCTGCGCCTTCGATCTGCGCAGCGAAGCCGAGTGGGAAGACTCCTTTCACCGCGCGGGTTTCGCCAAGGTCCAACGGCGCCACTTCCTCTACCCCCCCGATCCCAGCAAGGAACGCTGGAAGAGCGAGCTGGGTTCTCTCCTCATCCTCGGCGAAAAAAAGGCCTAACCCTCTGTCGGACTTCGCCACCCGACCTGAGCCTGACCCTTCCCTTCTCGCCAGGGTCCCCCTTTCCTCCGCTCGGCTCGGCATCCACCAAGGGCTTTGGCCTCAGGCGCCTTCGGCGAAGTCGGCCAAAGCCCTTGGTGGATTTCGGGAAAAAAGAGCGGGCTGGGACTCAGACAGTCTTTTAGGGATCATCACACCGATCGACCGCGAACACGAGTCAAGCCGGAAGGCTGAACAGAGCCATCCCCTCTCCCCACAACGAGATCAAAGCGGAGCAGCGTTCCAGGGTTCGCGCCAAGTGGAGATCTGTGAGAGGGGAATACCCTTTAGGCCAGCTACTCACCATGTCATAAACACAGTTCGGAATCAGGGGGAGAAAGGCTTCTTCCTCTGAAGTCTGAAGGGAGTGCTCCCAAGAAGTGTTGGGCGATTCTTTTGGAGAGGCTGAACTTGGGGTGCCCTTGAGAAACGAGGATCCCGATTCTTTGCCCGGTCGCAAGATCAACGGGGAGTCTCCGCATGCCTTTTTGCATCCATGGGAGGAGGGGGTGACGCTGTTCTTCGAACTTCAAGATCGTGCTGCTTCGAAAGAGCGAAACGCCTTCTCCCACGAGGTTGGTTGCCAGGCTGCCCCCATCCTCGAAAAAGGGATCCAACTCCGCCTTATCCTCGGGGATGGAGTAGGCCTGTGGTTCCTCACCCAAAAGATTCTTTGCCCGAAGCTCTGCTTCTTCAAAAACCTCTTTCTTGGATTTGCAGGTTCCTATGAGATGACCTTCGTTCTCGAACCATTTTTCGAGAACGTTGGCCAGCCACCATTTTTCTCCGATTCTGGCCTGAGAACGTGGAATGGACTCATCTTGAAGCGAAGCAGGAGAATGGTTCTGAGCCAAAAATGTTTCGGCCCTGTCGGTGGGATGGGGGGGGCTTGACTCATAGAGGCAAGTTCTAACAAACCCTTCTTATGCAACTCGCCCCAAGATCAAACCAACCCCCACCTTCCGGTCTATGTCAAAAATTCATGATCTGAAAGGATCCGGGTATTTCAGCAAAGGGCGAAGTCTTCTATGGCTGCCTGCGCAGCTCTACGGTTGCGAGGCCCCAGATTGGGGTGAAGCTCCGTCCATAGGCGACGAAGCCTGTCTGCAAAAGGATGGTGTCGCTGTCCACCGAACCCGCGGCAGCAGTGAAGCGGCTGTACTCGGGACGCCCGGGGAGATCCTTGCGATCCCAGCCATAGTCCAGAAAAGCGGTACGGTCGTCGACGCGGTTTTGGTGCCAGTCCAGGCTGAGGCCCAGGACCTGCTCGATCTCTTGTCTGAGGACACTCTCCCCTCCGATGGTGAGGAACCCCCCGGGGCCGATGCGGATCAGCTTTTTTTCTCGGGCAAGGTTGTCCAGTTTGAAGAGGGTGACAGGGCCTTCGGCGGCGAGCAGTCGGGTCATCAGCCAGGTCCCCTGCATGCGAATGGACTTGGATCCCGTGGAGGGAGGGACCTTGGCTTCTACCTTGAGCTGCTGGTCAATTTTGGTATTGCAGGCGGTACTGAGTAAGACAAGCAAACTGGGCAGGAAGCTTCGAAACTGCATTCAGGGGACTCCTGGAAAAAGGCAAGCGCTCGAGGGCCGGAGCCCAAGGGTCCGGGGTCGGGGAGAACCGAAATCGAGGAAAACCAAAAAGTTCCCTCCATCTTCGACCAAAGCGGAGAGGGAACTGGAGTGATAGATTCCAATACGCGCCGAGGTAATGGGAGCCCCTGGAATTTCCCGGGAGACGGGAAAAGGCGGACTTATCCCGAGCTAGCGCCCGCTTCCTACATGGTTCTCGGCACCCCCCCCTGGACGAATCTTCCCAGGGAGGCAAGGAGCCTCTTCAACTCGGGACTAGGTCCCTCAAATGGATGTTTGGTCGAGAAGGTGTGCCCGGTTTTCTCCAGCACGAGGAACGAATCCTTGTCCCTCCCCGCGTGGGAGAAGAGCCGCTCGGCCTCCGCGACAGGGAACCGGGTCCCTTCCTCCCCCACCACCACCAGAAGAGGAGTCGAGGTGGTCCCCACCAATTCCTCCAGGGGTGAAAGTTCGGCCAAGGCCTCCAGATCCTCGACCCAGAGCTTTCCGAGGGCCATGGTGCTCCCGTCGTCCCGGGCGACGAGAGGGGGCTCCTCTCTCTGCCCACGGAGGAGGCTTCCGGGAGGGTTCATCAGGATCATGGCCTTGGGGGCAGTGAGGCCCTCCACTCGGAGACGACGATCCAGGTGCAAACCGAGCGCGCAGCCCTTGCCGTGCCCCACGAGGATCAAGCTCTCCCGGTCCCATTCCCCCACACAAGCCCCTTCCCCCTGCAGCAGGGCTCGGATGAAATGGAGAACCGCCACGGTTTCGCGGCCCAAGGAATAGCCTTCGGGATCTTCGGCACCCCCTCCCCCTCTGGCCTCTTCCCTGAGCAGGGGAGAGAGACGGACCACCATAGCCCCCCAGTCCTTGGCCAGGGCCTCGGCGAACCAAGGGTAAAAACCATAGTTGTTGCTGAGGAGAAGGTCGGGCAGGAAGAGAACGAGAGGCACCCGCTCCCCCGAATCGGGACAGCAGGCCGAAAGCTGGAGGGCGAGGACGCCCAAGGTTTCCTTGGAAGAATAGAACTGCATCGAGAACTTCCAACCCGAACGGGTCATGAGCTCGAAACATTGGGTAGGGGCTTTTCCTTTTTGGATCCACCTGGATCCTTGGAATCCCACTCACCCATCCAGGCCCCCGGGGGAACCGGTTCGATGTCTTCATGGCCCATCTTGGAAAAAAACCGTTCAGCGGACACGCCCCCCAAAAGGTTCTTTGGAGTTTGCATTCCTTTGATCCGACTTCATGAATCATCCGGGCTAAGCGGTTCTCTCATTTTGGGGCAATCTGCGAGAGAACCAAGAAAGAAAGCTCCGCGATATCAAGAACTTAGGAGAAGATTGCCCGGAAATCGAACAGCCTGGACCTGGCTATCTGAGAAAGATTCCATTAAGATCCCCCTGCCTTTTTATCCAAATCCTGCATGCCCCGTAATGAAGACCTCTATGATACCTCCTACTCGACTCCACGACGCCGAGAAGCGTCTTGGGTATACCTTTAAGGACCAAGACCTCCTGGCGGAAGCTCTCTGTCACGCATCGACCCACAACGAAGGCCTCAAAACGAACGAGCGCCTCGAATTCCTGGGCGACTCCGTGCTCAATTTTCTGGCCTCCTGGTTCCTCTTTGACGGCCTCAAGGAGGCCGATGAGGGAACCCTCTCACGCAGGAGATCCCATCTCGTAGACACTGGGACTCTCGCTTCCGTCGCGAAACAGCTCAAACTGGAAGAGCTTCTCGTCACGGGAAAAGGGCAAGACCTCAAGGCAACGCCCAAGATGCAAGCCGACCTCTTGGAAGCCTGCATCGGCGCCATCTTTTTGGACGGTGGGATCGAAGCGGCCCAGGCTTTCGTCCTCAAAACGATCCTCACCAAGGTTCGAACAGAGGAAGCCTCCTTCAACGATCCCAAATCCAAACTCCAGCACCTGACCCTGGCCCGGAGGCTTGGGCTGCCGACCTACCACCTCGTGGAAGCCAAAGGGCCGGCTCATGACATGCGCTTTGTCATGGAGGTCGAAGTGGACGGCAAGATTCTGGGCTCCGGCCTTGGATCCAGCAAGAAGATGGCGTCCCAGCTTGCGGCGGAAGAAGCCATCCGGCAGCTGATGGCTTCTCCGGCTCCCCAGGAAACCCCTGAGACGGTGGAGTAAAAGGGAGCAGAGGGGAGTCGAGGAATGAGGGAGTAGGGCTCCCGGAGTAGCGAACCCGTAGGAACCGATGAAGTTGCCAAGGGGGCTCTGGGGAAGCACGAATCGGAGGACCTTCGAGGGCAGAGCGATCCCCAAGAGGCTTCGAGTTTCTACGACCCTGATGATTCCCGAAGGCAATCCGATCTCATGGGCTGCCAGGGTTCGCGTTATGATCTCGGGGTGAACACCCGCTCAGCATCTTCTCCGGTCGTCGCCCTACGGCGGAGGATCCAGGAGGATCCCCTCTTCCAGAGGCTGGAGATCCCCTGCGATGGGCGGCGCGTGATCCTGGGGGGCCTGCCCGGCGCTTCCAAGGCCCTCCTCGTGGCCGCTCTGCGCGAGCGGGTGCAGGACCGCCCCATCCTCCTCTGTGTCGCCGAGGAGTTCGAGCTTCAGGACTGGGCGGAGGACCTCCTGCTCTTTTCGCCGCCACGCATGGGCCGCCCTGCCCCCCACATCCTCCCCGAAGCCCGACGCGAGGACGGGGAGTGGCTGCCCGGCAGCCTCCCGGCTCGCCGACAGAAGCTCAAGGAGCTAGGCTGCCAAGACATCTGTCTCATGGACCTCAGCCGTCTCATGGCGGAGGTGGGAGGCGAAGAGTACGATCGGGGCGAGACTCTCCCTCTGCGCAGGGGAGAGGAGGTCGCCCTCGAAGCGCTGACGCACAAGCTGGAGGAAGCCGGCTTCGTCCCCGTTCCCCTGGTCGAAGCACCGGGAGAGTTTCGATGGAGCGGGGACATCCTCGACCTCTTTCCACACAGCTCTGAAAAGGCTTTCCGACTCGAACTCTTCGACCAGGAGATCGAATCCATCCGCGTCCTGGACACAGGGGACCAGCGCTCCAAGGAATCGTTGGAAGAGATCCGCGTCCTCCTGCCCCTAAGAAAGAAAGGAGCCAGGGCCAAAGAGACCAAGTCCGTCTTTCCCCTCGATCTGCTGCCCAAGGCCCTGGTCATCGTGGTCGAACCGGTGCGCTTCGAGGAGCACCTCTCCCGCTTCACCCTCCTCGCAGGGTCGGTTTCGGCGCCGGCCCAGGCCTTCCAGCGGGGGTTGGAGCGCTTAGGAGCCATGAGCCTCTCGGCCCTCCCCGGGCCGGACAGCTTGGATTTCCACTTCGAAGCCCCCAAGATCCCCGTCGCTGACAGCGGAGACCTCAAGGGACGCCTCCTCGCCGCGGGAAGGCTCCAGGACAACCTCCTCCTTGTGCTCCGCTCTGAGCCCGAGGCGAACCGCTTGAAAGCCGTCGCCCAGGAGACCCTCAGGGGACAGGAGCTGCAAACCGCGGTCGGAAACCTGAGCCGGGGATTCCGCATCCCCTCCCTCAAGACACAGGTCTTGAGCCATGGGGAGTTCTTCGGCATCGGGGCCGCCCGACGGCACTTGCAACATCGAAGGGTCAAACCCGCGCCTCGCTCGGAACTCATCCAGGGCTTCTTCGATCTCAGGGTGGGTGACCTGATCGTTCATGCCGTTCATGGGATCGGACGCTTCCTCGGAATCGAGCAGGGGAGCCGGGGCACTTCGGGAGGGCAGGAGGATCACCTGAGACTGGAGTTTCGGGATGGGGTGGAGATCCTGGTCCCCGCCACCATGATCGACCTGGTCCAGAAATACGTCGGGGCCGGGGACGCCGGCCCTCCCCTCGACAAGGTGGGAGGGAAGGCGTTCGGCAAACGCAAGGCCCAGGTCGCCATGGCCCTCAAGGACATGGCTGCGGAGCTGCTTCAGCTCCAGGTGAAACGGGCGAAGCACCCGGGATTCGCCTGTCCGGCTGAGGACGAGCTGGCGGAAGAATTCGAAAAGGCTTTTCCCTACGAGGACACGGTGGACCAGGTCCGCGGAACCAGGGAGATCACCAAGGACCTGCAGCAGAGCAAACCCATGGACCGGCTGCTCTGCGGGGACGTGGGCTTCGGCAAGACGGAGCTGGCGGTGCGGGCCGCCTTCCGGATGGTTTCCGCCGGGAAACAGGCTGCCATTCTCGTCCCGACGACCCTTTTGGCGGAGCAGCATGGACGAACCTTCAGGGATCGCATGTCCGCCTTCGGCGCCCGGGTCGAAGTGCTCTCCCGGTTGAGGACTTCCAAGGAAAAGAAGAAGATCCTCCAAGACCTGGAGGCCGGAAAGGTGGATGTCCTCGTGGGGACGCACCGCATCCTCTCCAGGGATGTGCGCTACAAGGACCTCGGCCTCCTGGTCATCGACGAGGAGCAGCGCTTCGGCGTGGCCCAGAAGGAGAAGTTCCGCAAGATGCGGGCAACCCTCGACGTTCTTTCCATGACAGCCACCCCCATCCCTCGAACCCTGCACATGGCGCTTCTCGGGATCAAGGACATCTCTTCGCTCACAACCCCTCCTCCCGGACGCCTGGAGATCCGCACCAAGGTGGTCGAGCGTTCCTCCGCCCTGATCCGCTCAGCCATCCTCGGCGAAGTGAGCCGGGGAGGGCAGGTCTTCTTTCTGCACAACAAGGTCAAGGATCTCCACCTGGTCCTGGAAGAACTCCAGTCCCTTGTCCCCGAAGCGCGCTTCGTCATGGGACATGGCCAAATGACCGAGAAGGAGCTTCTCCAGAACATGAACAAGTTCCTGCGGGGCGAGGCGGACGTCCTCCTCTCCACCACCATTGTCGAATCCGGGATCGACATCCCTCGCGCCAACACCATCCTCGTGGACAACGCCGACCACTTCGGCCTGGCCGAGCTCCATCAACTCCGGGGGCGGGTCGGAAGGGACATCATGCAGGCATGGTGCTACCTCCTGACCGATCCGAGCAGGCCGCTCAGTCCAGAAGGGAAAAAAAGGCTCGAAGCCATGGAGCGTTTCTCGGACCTGGGCTCGGGTTTCTCCATCGCGATGAAGGACCTGGAGATCCGTGGCGCCGGCAACCTCCTCGGCCCGCAGCAGAGCGGGCACATCGCCGCCATCGGCTATGACATGTACTGCAAGCTCCTCCAATCGGCGGTGGAGCGGAGCACTCGGGGGACGGTCCGCTCCAGCGACCTTCCCCAGGCCCTGGGCTCGGAACAGGTCGACATCGACTTCGGGGTGGAGGCCTACATCCCCACCGATTACATCTCCGATCCCTCTCTGCGCATGAAACTCCTCCGCGAAATGGATGAATACAAGGACAAGCGCGGTCAGAAGGAACTCCTGGAACGCACCCGGGATCGCTTCGGCCGCATCCCCCAACCGGTCCGGACCCTCAGCGACGTCTTTCTCACCAAGAATCTCCTGGCCCTCGAAGGCATCCTCTCTGCCCGCTTCGAAGCCCCCGACAGGATCATCCTTCGGCACCACCCGGGAAGAGGCCCTCACGGAGCCTGGCTCTCCAACTTTCGGGACATCCGTCCTGTCTCCAGCAACCGCACCGACCTCATTCTCAAAAAAAAGCGGGGCAAGCCGGAGGCCGCCTTGGCCTTTTTCCGCGATACCTTGCTTGGCAGAAGGAAGGAAGGCAGGATCATACGGTCATGAAGGAGCATCCGAAGAACCTCCGAGCCTGGCCCCGCCTCCTCCTCGGGGGCCTGTTGGCCTGTCTCCTGTCCACCGGAACCACGCCTGGCCAGAAACCCGCCCCCAGGAAAAAAAAGGCCGACAAAGCAGTTTCCGGCAAACAAGAGTCGCAAAACAAACAGGGACCGCGTGCCCCTCTCGGACCGAATCCGAACCCGGGAACCTATCGTACCTATGACGAGGTGCTCGCCCTGATCGGCCCACATGTCATCACCGAGTCGATGATCCGCGCTCCCCTCAAGATCGCCATTGAGGAGGCAAGAGGGCGCATTCTCTCCAAGGATCCCCAAGGGCGTCTCCCCCAGCGGGTCATCGACTCCCTCAAAAAAGACCTCCTCACCCGCAAAGCCTACGATTTCCTTCTCGCCGACCGGGTCACGAGCCTCAACATCCCAACCGAGGCCTTGGAAAACTATCTGAAAAACCAGGTCGAGAAAATCGTCGAGAAGAGGCGCATCCAAGCCGGTGGCTGGCCCCAGTTCGTCAGGAACCTGGAGAGAATGGGAATGTCAGTGCAGACCTTTAAAAAAGAGGAGCGCTCCCGGCTCCAACGAATCCTTGTCCGCCAGGAGGAGGTCCGCAAATTCTTGAAAGGGGGCGAACTCCAGGTGACCCCGACCGAACTTTGGGAGTACTACCAGGAGCACAAAAAGGACTTCGTCGTGACTCCGGACGCCAAGCTCCGGATCCTGACCTTCGGGCCCACCAAGGGTCCGGGCGGAATCGAACTGAGCGGCCTGCAAGCCGCTCGGCTCGCGCGCAAAAGAATCCTCGCGGGCGAGGATCTCGAAAAGGTCCTGCAGGAGCTGGGTGGGGACTTGCAGGAGTTGAAGGTCCTCCCCAAGTCCGGAGTGGCCAAGGCCCTGAAAGCTTACACCTGGGATCCCAAGGTCCAGGTCCTTGCCTATTCCCCCGTACGCCCCTTCACCCGGGGCAGGGCCCGCATCCTCCAGGTCCTGGAACGTCGGGAAGGCAAGACCCTCCCCTTCCAGGATCCCGAAGTCCAGCGGAGGATCCTTGCCAAGATCCGGGAGCGCCGCCTCCGGAGCATCCAGCTGCGGCAGGCTTGGGAGCAACTCAACAAGATCCAGGCCTGGCCCCTGGACCTTATTCGAAGATAAACTAGTTGCCCACAAGAACTTAAACCAAACTAATGACCCGGAGCTGAGGGAGTGCTAAGCTGCATGCCCTTTTTTTGGAGAGGAAAGCTAGAACTAGCTTGAACCGTCCAGCCCCGGACCCGTTCGGTGAGGGGTTCACCTCTTACCGACACAGAACTCTAAGGACGAGCAGGGAAAGACAAAGACAATGGAACCAAAGTATCCAGAACACCCCCATTTCGACCCCACCAAAGTCCATGTGGAAGGGCACCACCTGAGACCCTGGGAAGAAGAAAAAACCTTTCAAGAGCAGATCGGCGAGGTCCTGGCCAAAAGCCCCTACTTTGCCATCTCCATCATCGTTCACGTTTTGGGCGGCCTGATCCTCTGGTTGATCACCACCACTCCCCCCACGAAGCAGGAAAAACCTCAGCTCACCAGCCAGGTGACACAGCAGGAGGAGACTCCCGAAGAGGAGCCGGAAGAGGAACCGGAGGAGATCACCCCCGAGGAAGAACCCGAGCCTGTCATCCAGGACGCCGAGGTCTCCGATCACAACGAGGAGGACACCCAGGACGACTTTGCCGAAGTCGAGGGTGAGGAGCAGAACGCCGACAGCCAGTTCGACTCCAACCAGCTCAATGATGTCGTGGGGATCGGCGGCGGTGCGGGGGGCAAGTTCGGTGGGCGTAGAGGTGGACGCCGGAACCTCCGAACCCGAGGAGGCCGCAAGGTCGCTGACGGCATCAAATGGGGTCTCGAGTGGCTCAAAAACCACCAGGACAAGGACGGGCACTGGAGCAGTGACGAGTTCATGAAGCACTGCCCGAGCGGAGACGTCTGCGACGGCCCCGGCAACGCCGTCAACGACATCGGCATCACCGGCCTGGCCCTGCTCGCCTTCCTGGGGGACGGTTCCACGATGCGCTCTGGTCCCTACAAAGGTGTCATCAAAAAAGGCATCAACTGGATCCGCCAGCAAATGGGCGACGACGGGCTCATCGGCACCGAGAACGGCCGCCAGTTCCAATACTGCCACGCCATCGCCGCCTATGCCCTGATCGAGGCCTACGGGCTCTCCCGCTACCGCACTCTCAGGCCCTACGCGCAAAAAGCCGTCAACTACATCCAGAGCGCGCGCAACGAATACGGCGTCTGGCGTTACTACCCCCGCGACGGCAACAACGACAGTTCCGTGACAGGCTGGATGGTCATGGCCCTCAAGTCCGCCAAGGACTTCAAACTCAAGGTCGACAAGAAAGCCTTTGAATATGCCGCCGCATGGTACGACCAGGTGACCGACCCCAACACGGGTCAATGCGGTTACACCAAGAGGGGCCAGGGTTCGGCTCGTGAAGCGGGACAGGAAGACAAGTTCCCGGCGAGCAAGACCGAGGCGATGACCGCCGTCGGCCTCTTCGCCCGCTTCTGGCTCGGACAGGAACCCGACAAGAACAACATCATGCTTGCCGCCGCCGACACGATGCTCAAAAAACCCCCGGTGTGGAACACCGCGGATGGCAGCATCGACATCTACTACTGGTACTACGGCTCCTACGGCATGTTCCAGATCGGCGGCAAGAAGTGGGAAAAGTGGAGAAAGGCACTGGAGAAGGCCTTCCTCCCCTCCCAGATCAAAAAGGGGCACGCAAAGGGCTCCTGGGATCCCATCAGCGCATGGGGTGAAGAGGGCGGAAGGGTCTACACGACTGCCCTGGGAGTTCTCTCCCTCGAAGTCTACTACCGCTACAGCAGGCTCGTCCGCTAAGCCGCAAAAGGAGCAAAGTCATGGCCCATGGTCGTGACTGAAGAAAGAGGGCGCATTCCTTGCGCCCTTTTTTTATGGCCGCGTTTCTGGCCACCATCAAAACTTGAACCCATCTCCCGAGTCCTTCGTTTCCCTGGATATCGCCGAAACCAAGGAAACGAGGAAAACATGAAACACCAAGAGCGCCCCTCATGGGACCCAAGCAAAGTCCAGATCCACCACCCCACCATGAGACATGAGGAAGAAGAAGCATCCTTCCAGGATCATGTGGCCCAGGCTCTCGCAAAGAGTCCTTACTTCGCCATTTCCATCATCATTCACGTGCTGGGTGGTCTGATCCTCTGGTTGATCACCACCGCTCCTCCTGTCGAGCAACACAAACCACAGATCCACAGCCAGGTGACGCAGCAGGAAGAGACTCCCGAGGAGGAACCCGAGGAAAAGCCCGAGGAAATCACCCCTGAAAAAGAACCCGAGCCTGCCATCCAGGACACCGAGGTCTCCGATCACAACGAAGAAGACCTCCAGGATGATTTCGCCGAAGTCGAGGGCGAGGAGCAGAATGCCGACAGCCAGTTCGACTCCAACCAGCTCAACGACGTCGTGGGAATCGGTCCTGGTGCGGGCGGCAAGTACGGTGGCAGGGGGCCTAAAGGGAAGTATCGCATCAAAAGTAAGCACCACAAGATCGACCAGGTCATTCGGTGGGGACTCGAGTGGCTCAAAAACCATCAGGACAGGGACGGACACTGGAGCGCGGACGAGTTCATGAAACACTGCCCCAGCGGAGACGTTTGCGATGGCCCTGGGAACCCCGTCAACGACATCGGCATCACCGGCCTGGCCCTTCTCGCCTTCCTGGGGGACGGTTCCACGATGCGCTCGGGCCCGTACAAAAGCGTCATCAAAAAAGGCATCAACTGGATCCGTCAGCAAATGGGTGACGACGGGCTCATTGGCACTGAAAACGGGCGACAATTCCAATACTGCCACGCCATCGCTTCGTATGCCCTGATCGAAGCCTATGGCCTCTCACGCTACCGGACTCTCAAGCCCTACGCGCAGAAAGCCGTCAACTACATCCAGAGCGCGCGCAACGAATACGGCGTCTGGCGTTACTTCCCCCGCGACGGCAACAACGACAGTTCCGTAACAGGATGGATGGTCATGGCCCTCAAGTCCGCCAAGGATTTCCATCTCAAGGTCGACCAGAAGGCCTTCGAGTATGCCGCCCTTTGGTACGACCAGGTGACCGACCCCAACACGGGTCAGTGCGGCTACACCAAGCGAGGCCAGGGCTCCGCCCGTGAGGCAGGGCAGGAGGACAAGTTCCCCGCGAGCAAAACCGAAGCCATGACCGGGGTCGGCCTCTTCACCCGCTTCTGGCTCGGGCAAGATCCAGCGGATCAAAGCGTCATGCTTGCGGCTGCCGACACCATCCTGAAAAAGCCCCCAGTGTGGAACCCAAACGATGGCAGCATCGACCTTTACTATTGGTACTATGGCTCCTACGCAATGTTCCAGGTGGGGGGAGCGAAATGGAAACGCTGGAGGCATTCGCTGGAAAAGGCCCTCATGACCAGCCAGAGAAAGAAGGCGCATGCCAGAGGCTCCTGGGACCCCATCAGCGCCTGGGGCGAATCGGGTGGAAGGGTCTATACAACTGCGCTCGGTGTCCTCACCCTCGAGGTCTATTATCGCTACAGCCGCCTGATGCGATGACTCTCGAAACCGCCGGATCCTCACATGTTCCGGCGGTAACGTCCCCCCACTTCATAGAGAGCCTGAGAGATCTGGCCAAGGGAACAGGTCTTCACGATCTCGAGGAGGACCTCGAAGAGGTTCTCCCCCTTCACGGCGGCCGAGGCAAGTCGCTCCAAACCTTCCGCGCTTTTACCCGCGTTCCTTCTCTGAAAGGCCCGAAGAGCCTCAATCTGGTAATTCTTTTCCTCATCCGTCGAACGGCGCACCTCGTCGGGTGTCATAAAGGGAGACCCATCCTTGGAGAGGAAACAGTTCACCCCGATGATGGGCAGCTCGCCCGACTCTTTGAGCTTCTCGTAGTAGAGGCTCTCCTCCTGGATTTTCCCGCGTTGGTACATGGTCTCCATGGCTCCAAGAACTCCCCCACGTTCCGTCAATCGGTCGAACTCGGCCAGAACAGCCTCTTCGACAAGGTCGGTGAGTTCTTCGATGATAAAAGAGCCCTGCAAGGGGTTTTCGTTCTTTGCGAGCCCAAGCTCTCGGTTGATGATGAGCTGAATCGCGAGGGCCCGCCTGACGGACTCTTCGGTAGGGGTCGTGATCGCCTCGTCATAGGCGTTTGTGTGCAGCGAGCTGCAGTTGTCGTAAATGGCGTAGAGCGCCTGGAGAGTCGTGCGAATATCGTTGAACGCGATCTCCTGGGCATGCAGAGACCGTCCCGAAGTCTGAATGTGGTATTTGAGCTTTTGCGACCTGGGTCCCGCCTTGTACTTCAACCGCATAGCCTTGGCCCAGATCCTCCGTGCGACTCGGCCGATCACCGAGTACTCGGGGTCCAGACCATTGGAGAAGAAGAACGAGAGGTTCGGCGCGAAATCATCGATCTTCATCCCGCGGGAGAGATAGTACTCCACGTAGGTGAACCCATTCGCAAGAGTGAAGGCAAGCTGGGTGATGGGGTTGGCCCCCGCTTCGGCAATGTGATAGCCGGAGATGGAAACCGAATAAAAATTGCGCACTCCATTCCGGATGAAAGACTCCTGGATGTCCCCCATCATCCTGAGCGCGAACTCCGTCGAGAAAATGCAGGTGTTTTGCGCCTGGTCCTCCTTGAGGATGTCGGCTTGAACCGTGCCCCGGACCACCTTGAGGGTCTCCTCGCGGATCCTGCCATAGGTCTCGGGGTCGAGCACTTCGTCCCCGGAGACACCCAACAGAACGAGGCCTAGGCCGTCGTTTCCTTCGGGGATCTCCCCCTGGTAGCGGGGACGTGGGAGACCGAGAGTTTGGTACTTTTGTTCGATTTTTGCCTCGACCTCGTCGACGAGACCCTGCTCGCGGATGTATTTCTCGCATTGCTGATCGACGGCAGCGTTCATGAAGAAGGCCAGCATCATCGGTGCGGGGCCGTTGATCGTCATCGAGACCGAGGTCTTGGGGTCGGCGAGATCAAAACCCGAATAGAGTTTCTTGGCGTCGTCCACGGTGCAGATCGAGACCCCCGAGTTCCCGATCTTGCCGTAGATATCGGGCCTCTCGTCGGGGTCCTCTCCATAGAGCGTCACGGAGTCGAAGGCCGTCGAAAGCCGCGCGGCGGGCATGCCACGCGAAACATAATGGAACCTCCGATTGGTCCGTTCGGGTCCCCCCTCTCCCGCGAACATTCGGGTAGGGTCTTCGCCCGTGCGCTTGAAGGGGAAAACCCCGGCCGTATAGGGAAAGGACCCCGGCAGATTCTCACGGCAAATCCAGGTCAACAGATCCGCCTGACTCCTGTACTTGGGGAGGGCGACCTTGGGAACCTTGGTCCCCGACAAGGAGGTCGTGTACTGCTCCACCTCGAAGTCCCGACCTCGCACTTTGTATACGAATTGGTCTTTCTTGTAGGCCTTGGCAATCGCGGGCCAATCCCTGAGGATCTTGAGGTTCTCCCCATCGACCTTGCGCTCCAACTCCTCGCGGGTTTCCCGGAGGGCTTGGATCCCCTCGGTTTTCCCCCTCCCCTCCAATTCCACAATCGCTCGATCCAGAGCTTCGATCCGCTCGACAAAACCGGCTTGCTCCTGGACCCATTGGTCATAGCGCCGACAAGTCTCCGAAATTTCGGAGAGGTAGCGGACCCGTTTGGGGGGAATCACGAAGGAGTGCCCCTCCTCTTGGGTCGGAAGATCCAAGGAGGTCTCGAAGGGTTCATGCGCGACCTTGGAGATCAACTTCAACAAGGCGAAGTAGAGGCGGTTCGTCCCGGGGTCGTTGAACTGTGAGGCGATCGTCCCGTAGATCGGGAGCGCACTGTCGTCCCCGTCGAAGATCTTGTGGTTGCGGCGATATTGTTTGCGAACGTCCCGGAGCGCATCCAAGGCCCCCCGCTTGTCGAATTTGTTGATCGCGACCATGTCGGCGAAGTCGAGCATATCGATTTTCTCGAGCTGGGTGGCCGCTCCATATTCCGCGGTCATCACGTAGAGCGAAGCGTCCGAGTGCTCGGTAATCTCGGTGTCGGATTGCCCGATCCCCGAGGTCTCGAGGATGATCAGGTCGAAACGCGCAGCCTTGAGGATGGAGATGGCGGCGTCCACGTGGGGCGAGAGGGCCAGGTTGGCCTGCCGGGTCGCGAGCGAGCGCATAAAGGCCCGTGGATCCAGGATGGAGTTCATCCGGATTCGGTCCCCGAGCAACGCCCCCCCCGTCTTCTTCTTGGTGGGATCCACCGAGATCACAGCGATCGTCTTGTCCCGAAAATCCATGAGATAGCGTCGAACCATCTCGTCCACCAGGGAAGACTTGCCCGAGCCACCGGTTCCTGTGATCCCAAGCACAGGGGTATGCGACTTGGCGGCCAGAGCTTGGACGGCCGCGAAGAACTCCTTCTGTTCCTCGGGAGCGTTCTCCATGGCCGAGATGGCCCGCGCCAGTGTGACGGGGTTTCGGGTGGCCAAGGCCTGAGGGTCCAATTGGAGCCCCACTCCAGTCGGCTTGTCGCAGACCCGAAGCATGTCGTTGATCATCCCCTGGAGCCCCATCCTCCTTCCGTCGTCGGGGCTATAGATCCGCTGGATCCCATAGGCCTGGAGTTCCTGGATCTCCTCGGGAAGGATCGTCCCCCCGCCTCCTCCAAAGATCCGGATGTGACCCGCTCCCCGCTTCTCACAGAGGTCATGCAGGTATTTGAAGAACTCGAGGTGCCCCCCCTGGTAAGAGGTGACCGCGATCCCCTGGGCGTCCTCCTGCACGGCAGTCTCAACGATCTCGATCGCCGAGCGGTTGTGCCCCAGGTGGATCACCTCCGCGCCACTGGCTTGAAGGATCCGCCTCATGATGTTGATGGAGGCGTCGTGCCCGTCGAACAGGGAAGTCGCGGTGACAAAGCGGACCTTGTTCTTGGGGTGGTAGACTTCTTCCTCGACTCGGGCAAGAGCGGGGTCGGCGACCGGCCGCTTGCCCTCCTTTCCCTCCGAGTCCTTTTTTGGATCGGGATGGAGTCGTGTCATGGTTCCCCCTGGCAAGGGCGAAGCGGATCAGCCCGCGTATACAAGTGGGCTAGCTGATC
Organism: Planctomycetota bacterium; assembly: GCA_011321845.1. Classification (GTDB taxonomy): domain Bacteria; phylum Planctomycetota; class UBA1135; order UBA1135; genus HyVt-539. Next base: position 30,773 of record DROQ01000148.1, read on the forward strand.
CGATTCACCATCCTGGCCGCGAGGGACTTCCTCCGAGCCGCAGTGTTGGCATGAATGATGTTGGCCTTGGCGGCCTTGTCGATCTTGGCGAAAACGACCGGCAGAAGGGCGGCAGCCTCCTCCTTTTTCCCGGCTTCGGCAGCGAGCTTGAGTTTTTTCAGGTAGCTCCGGAGTTGGGACATCTTGGTCCGGTTTAAAATCCTGCGTTTTTCGTCCGTGATCAGGCGCTTCTTCGCGCTCTTCGTATGAGCCATAAACCTAGTTCCTTAACTATCTTATGAATTCGTCCGTCCCGCCCCCCGGCCCTCGGGACCCTTTCCTCCGCCCACAAAACTGGACGAAAAAACCCGAAAGAGGATACCCAAGTCCCGCCCTTTGCGAAAGGGAATCCCCCGGAATTGCAGAGGTTTCCACCGGGATTGCCTCTCCAGGATTCCTTGCATCCCCCGGGATTCCCGATCTCCGGATCTGAATCCCGATCTCCCGATCTGAATTCCTGCCTCAGGTCGGAATGCCTGGCTTAGCTGGAAACCTGGACTCGCCCCTTGGGCGATGCGAGTTCTGAATTCCTGTCCAGGTCTGAGTCCAGGTCTGCGTTCAGGTTTGAGTTCAGGTTTGAATTACTGCCTCAGGGCTTTGAATTACTGCCTCAGGGCTTCCAACCTTTGCGCAACGTCCTGGTAGCCGATATCGACTTCCAGGATTTTTTTGTAGGCGTCCATGGCAGCCTCCCTCTGGCCCTGGTCCTCGGCCAGCTTGCCCAGTTCGAAAAGAAGCTCCAGGCGTTGCTCGTCCCTTGCCCCTCCGTCCTCCAAAGCCTTTTGATACTGGGCCCGCGCCAAATCGGGCAATCCCTTGCGAGCAAAAGACTTGCCAAGCTGAAGCAGGGCGTCCAACCGAAACCTGGGGTCCTGGACGGCTTTTTGGAGTTCGGCGATGGCCTCGTCGTCCTGCCCCGCCTCGGCCAAGGCCATGCCCAGTTCGAAACGAGCGGCCAGGTCGGTCGGCGCGGCCTCTACCCGGGCCCTACTCGCACGGAGACGAACCCCCCTCAGGTCCTCTCGAAGACGGCGGACCTTGGCCTCGTCCTCCAGCTTTTCCGCCCGCTGGATCTGCGCTTCGATCTCCAGGACCTGATACCGCCCCACCAAATCCGCCAGGGAGCGATCTCCCGGCGCAAGGGTCAAAGCCCGCTCGAGGAGATCCAAGGCTCCACCATAATCCTTGAGCCTCCCCCGCAGGGCTCCGAGCTTTTTCATCAGCTCCAGGTCCTGGGGCGTTTTTTTCAACGCCGCCTCCAATTCCTCGCGCTCGGCCTCCAGCTCTTCCTTGGACCGATGGATCCTCTGGGCCTTCTCCAGCTTCTGGTGCTGGGTTTTATCCTTGATCAATTCCCGCGAGGACTTGGCTCGGTCGAAGCCTCCCTTCTCGATCGCTCCTTCAGCCGCCAGGTTCTTGCGTGCCTTGAGCGCGTCCTGATCCCGGGGATTGAGTTCGACCGCCTTCTCATAGCATTCCATGGCGTCCTGGATCCTTCCCAGGGAATAGGCCGCCGCCCCAGCCCTTCGCCAGGCGAACCCCGCCTCTTGGACCCTGGCTCCGGAGCGTCCCCCCGCCGACAGTCTCTCCCCCAGATGCCGATAAACGGCGTAGGCGGACTTGAGCCAGCCTCCCGCCTCCAGCGCCGCACCCAAGGAGAGATTGGGGCCCACCAGGCCTGGCCCCGAAACCAGAAAACGTTCGAGACTCCGGACCTGTCCACGGTGGTTTTTGGTCATTCCGGCAATCTTGGCACTGAGGAGGCTCAGCAGGCCGGTGACATAGGCGAGCGAACTCCCCGCGTTCTTTCCCTCGAATTTTCCGTCCAAAGCGAGACGGAGCCCTTTCCGCGCCGCTTCCTGATCAGGATCCAGGTCCAGGATCTGGTGGTAAAGCCCGATCGCAAGGGGATAATTCCTCCGCTTCCGCGCCTCTTCGGCTTTTTCCAAGTGCTTACTCAGATCCATGGTCTCACACCGCCTATCGGTAAAGGGCTCTTCCCCCAGGGCTCAGGGCGCCAACAGGTTACCCCCGGACCCGGGCATGGACAAGAAAGGCCGGCTTGTGTTGCAACGGGGAGAGACTTACTCTCTTTCGCAATGGAAATCGTCCTATACCCTCACCCCGTCCTGCTCAAGGGCAGCCAGGAGATCCTGGACCCAGGCCCAAAGTGGGCTTCGGTCGGCAAGGAAATGCTCGAGACCATGTACGCCACCAAGGGTGTCGGGCTCGCCGGCCCCCAAGTAGGGATCTCCAGCCGCATCCTCGTCCTCAATCCGAGCGGCGACCCAGGAAAACCCGAGGAGGAAATGATCCTCCTGAATCCCCGCATTCGAAAAAAAAAGGGCAAGGAGTGGGGACAAGAGGGTTGCCTGAGTTTCCCGGGGATCTATGGCGAGGTCCTGCGCTCCACTTGGATCGAGATCGAAGGCCTGTCCCCCGAGGGAGAACCGCAACTCTTCGAGGCTCAGGACTTCCTCGCCCGGGTGCTCCAGCACGAGATCGACCACCTCGAGGGAATCGTCTTTGTTCAGCGCATGACTCCGGCGGAAAAAATCAAGATCAAGGCTGCCCTGAACGAACTCGAGGAAAGGTACCGGGCTTCCCATGCGGGTTCATGAGGGGATCCCCCGACCGGGGACAGCCAAGGGACCGAGCGCCGTCACCATCGGAGTCTTCGATGGACTGCACCTCGGACACAAGGCCTTGCTCGAAACCTGCAGGACCGAGGCCGACAAACTTGGAGGAGAAGCCGTGGTCCTCACCTTCCAGGATCACCCCGATCGGCTTCTGCGAGGCAAGGCGCCTCCACGGCTCCAGACCGAGGAGGCGCAGCTCGAAGGCCTGGCCGAGGCCGGAATGGACCTGGTCGTCCGGATCCCCTTTGACGAGAAGACCCGAGACCTGAGCGCCGCAACCTTCGCAGAAGAAATCCTCGTCCAAGGCCTGGGGTGCAAGACCCTGGTCCTCGGCTTCGACTCCGCCATCTGCAAGGGACGGGAGGGGACTTTGGAGGCTTTTCAAAAGCTCGGAAAAACGGGAGGGTTTCGGGCTCTCCGGGTCCCACCCGTCCTGGTGGACGGGAAGCCGGTTTCATCCTCGAGCATCCGCGAGGCCCTGCGCGCCGGAGACCTCGACAAGGTCGCGAGGCTCCTCGGCCGGCCATGGGGTTTCCAAGGGAAGGTGGAACCGGGGCGGAAATTGGGACGCGAGCTGGGTTTCCCAACCGCCAACGTCAAGCCTCCCTCCATCCTCCTCCCCCCCTATGGGGTCTATGCGGCCCTGGTCACCGTGGAAGAGGAGGACCACCCCGCCGTGGTCAACCTGGGGATCCGGCCCTCGGTCCCATCTCAATCGCCGAGCCCCCTCTGCGAAGCCCACCTCCTGGATGGACCGGCCGCGCTGGAGGATAAGGTCCTCCGCTTCGCCTTTTTGGCCTTCCTCCGGGAGGAAAAACGCTTTCCCACCCTCGACGCTCTCCGCCAGGCGATCGCCCAAGATTGCGCCAGGGCCCAGAACTTCTTTTGCCGAGCCCAACCTTGATCCCCTCTTCTCTCACCCCTAAGATCCTGCGCCCCAGCTTCGACAGGGTTGTCGAAGGGGAAGCTTTGGTAGGCCTCCGGATTGAAGTCCTCCGGGATGATCGAGCCAGGCGCTCGGGCAGGTAGCTCAGTTGGTAGAGCACAGCACTGAAAATGCTGGGGTCGGCGGTTCAAATCCGCCCCTGCCCACCATTTCTCCCTCTTCCTCCGGTGCTCCCTCTCCCTCCGGCATCCCACCCCAGAATCCCCAGCAAGGGAACAACAACGAGACCGGGGGAGACCGGGACCCTTTTGACATCGGCTGGAAAGAACGCCTCCTCGTCCTCGGTTCCGTTCTCGGAGGCATCATCGCCCTTATCGTTTTGGGCCTGATCTTCGACCCCGAGAGGACCCACACCCTCCTCATCCTGATCCCTTCCTCCTTCTTCGTTCTGGGCAAGTTCCTCCCCCTCGCGAGCCTGGAGAAAGGCTGGGGATTCGGCCCCTACGAACTGGGCTTTGTGATCTGGATCATGGACACGATCACAGTCATCCTTCTGGTCTACTCCTTCCAGATCCTGTACCGGATTCCCTGGGTCCGAAGGTCCCTCGAGAAAATCCATCACAACGCCGAACTCGTCCTCCACGCATTTCCCATCCTTCAGAGGATCACCTTGGTCGGAGTGGTGCTCTTCGTCCTCTTTCCGATCGCAGGGACCGGGGCCATCGGCGGCTCCTTCATTGGGATGATCCTGGGCTTCCACCGCTTCACCTTGCTCACCTGCGTCAGTATCGGTGGATTCCTGGGAGGCATGGGCATGGCCTACGCCACCGTCCACTTCCGCTCGGCCGTGGAGACTCTCCAGAAATACCAGAGCAGCCCTCTCCTCATCGGCGCGTTGATCGGAGTCCTCGTGCTCCTGTTTCTACTTCTCACAAGGGCCTATCAAAAAGCCCTCAAGAAGGCCAAGGAGGAGCGAGGACAGGCCACAAACCTCCAGGAATCGATGGCAAGGAACCGGACCAGGCGCTCCAAGAAACTCGCCGCCCATCCCGATGAACCGGGATCATGATCCGAACTGGCTGATCCCAAAGGCCTTGAGCTTGCGATAGAGACTGCTCCGCCCGATCCCAAGGATCTTGGCCGCTTGGGGTTTGTTTCCCCCCGACTTTTTCAGTGCTTCGAGGATGGCTTTTTTCTCGGCCTCCCTCTTCCTCGTGGGCAAATGCGGAAGAAGGATTCTCGGCTCTTCCTTGGGCTGGGGAAGAGAGTCTCCCAGCCCTTCCCCCACCTGGGACCTCCCTCCCCCCCGCCGGGTCCTCTTTGTCCGATAACGGAGGAGGTCCCGGGGTAAATCCTCGACCTGGAGAACCGGCCCCGGAGCGATCGCCATCGCGCGAACGAACACATTTTCCAATTCCCGGACGTTCCCAGGCCAGTCATGGGCTTCGAAGATCGCGAGAACCTCACGAGAGATGCCTATGAAATCTTTTTGAACCTCGGAGAGGAGTTGGTGCTTCTTTAAAAAATGCTCCGCCAGACGAGGGAGGTCCTCAGGCCTCTCCCGAAGGGAAGGAATGTAAATCGAGACGACATCCAGGCGGTACAGAAGGTCCGCGCGGAAGGTCCCCTCCCGCACCATCTTCTTGAGGTCCTTGTTGGTGGCGAAGACCAACCGTGTCTTCACATTCCGAACCTCGCTGCTCCCCACGGGACGCACTTCCCCGGATTCCAAAAACCTCAGGAGCTTGGCCTGGATCGGCAGGGGCATCTCCCCGATCTCGTCCAGGAAAAGGGTCCCCCCCTCGGCCCTGGCAAAGAGCCCAAGGCTCCCCTGGGTGGCCCCCGAGAACGCCCCCTGGACATGCCCAAAGAACTCGCTCTCGGCGAGATCCTTGGGAATCGCCCCGCAATGCACGGGAACAAACGGCCCATGCGCCCGGGGGCCGTCGTAGTGGAGGGCACGAGCCACAAGTTCTTTTCCCGTTCCACTCTCCCCCCGAACCAACACCGGGACATTGGATCCCCGGAGCTGGTTCACCGCACGATGGATTTTGGCGACCGGAGCGGAGGTTCCAACGAAGTTGGAGATCTGGTAGCGCCCGTGCAGCTCGGCCTTGAGGGTTTGGATCTCTCCTTGGAGGTCCTCCACCAGATCTTCTACAACCCTCATGGTGGACTCCTCTAACACCCGCTGCTGCTCGGTAATATCCCTCAGGTAGTAGAGGGTCTCCGGGACATCACTCACCAAAGGGCTCTTCTCGACTTCAAAGAGCCTTCGACCTTCGCAGGTTTCCAGCCAGATCGGTTCCTTCGCCCCACTCTTCTCCTCTTGGACAGCAAGCAATCCGGCGAGAGGTCCATGCTGAAGGGGAGTCTGCCGCTCGATCGGGCCGAACAAGCGGGAGCACTCCTGGTTGGCGGAGAGGATCCAACCCCCGTCCGAGACCAGGACCACAGCAGCCGGGATCCCCTGCACAACACGCTCGAAGAGATCTCGCTGGTTCTTGAGTTCCTGGAAGGTCTCCTGGAGGACCTTGGTCCGCTCATCCACCAGGATACGAAGGCGCTCGTTGGTCAGCTGCGCCCCCTGGATCGCTTTGCGAAGCTTGAGGAGCATTTGAACGCGGGCAAGCAGCTCCCGCGAATCGACCGGCTTTCGCAAGAAATCGCTGGCTCCCGATTGGAAGGCCTGGACGAGATCCTCCGTCCCCCCGCGCTCCGCAGTCATAAAAAGAATGGGCGTGTCCGGAAGCCCGAAATCCTCCCGGATGTTCCTGCAAAGTTCGTAGCCACTGATTCCCGGCAGGACGACATCCAGCAGGTAGAGATCGAAGGGACCTCTCTCCTGGATCTCCCTCAGGGCAGCCTCCCCCGACTCCGCCGTGGAAACCGAGTAACCCGCGGCTTCGAGGCTCCTTCGGGTCAAGGCCAGGATCTCAACCTGGTCATCCACGACGAGGATTCGGATCATTCCAACACTGTCCTCTGAAATTGAAGGGGCCTTCACACCGAGGGACCGCCCGACTTCCTGGAGACTGGTTCCGGCAATTCACCGGGAAGAACCAATGTCCTGAACCATGCGAGCCTGGGGTCCCAGGTTTTCCTGAGGGCCGAGAGAGAGAGAATTCAGACACACCTTGAGGATCCCGGAACACGGCGGAACAATGCAAGGATCAGTGGGGGGGAGCCAAGGAATGTCCGCCCCGAGTATATGGAGCACCAGAGAGAACGCCAGTGCCCAAGGAAAACGGCATATTCATTCAGGGGAACCCCGAAGACGTCCTCGTCCTCGGGATTGAATCATCATGCGACGAAACCGCAGTGGCAGTGGTCCGCGGCGGGAAGGAGATCCTGAGCAATGAGATCTTCTCCCAGGCGAGCCTCCACGCCGAACACGGAGGAGTCGTCCCCGAGCTGGCGGGGAGGAGTCACCTGGAACGCATCCTTCCCCTCGTCCAACGCGCCCTGGAAAAGGCGGGTGTGGAGAAAGAGGAACTCGGCGGCATCGCCGTAACCAACCGCCCCGGCCTCATCGGCTGCCTGCTTGTAGGCCTGTCCGTAGCAAAGACTTTGGCCCTCAGCCTGGGGATCCCTCTGATCGGCGTGGATCACATCCAGGCCCATATCCACGCGAGTTTTTTGGCGGACCCCGGATTGAAACCACCCCTCGTGGTCCTGGTTGCCTCGGGAGGACACACCAGCCTTTATTCTGTGGAAAGGGAGGGAGAGGGTGTCCTCCTTGGACAAACGCGGGATGACGCTGCGGGTGAAGCCTTGGACAAGGCGGCCGCGATGCTGGGGCTCGGATATCCTGGAGGCCCCGCCATCGAGAAGGCCGCCCAGGGAGGCGACCCCAGCGCGCTCGCCCTTCCCAGGGGAACCCTGGACAAAAAGAGCCTCGACCTCTCCTTCTCCGGCCTCAAGACCTCCCTCCTCTACCACCTAAGGGGCCCCGGGATCCAGAGGCCCTTCCCCGAGTTGAGCGGGGAAGAGCAGCGTGACCTGGCAGCATCCTTCCAGGAGGCGGTCATGGACACCCTCTGCACAAAGTTGGAGCGCGCCGCCCTTCTCCATCCAGAGGCCGCCATCTCGGTTGGAGGGGGAGTCGCGGCCAACAAACGCCTGCGGGAAAAAATCGCCCAGAGCAAGATCCTTCGGGGGCGCAGACTGGCTTTCCCCCCGCTCGCCCTCTGTGGAGATAACGCTGCCATGATCGCCGGGTTAGGACATCTGCTCCTCAGTCGGGGAGAGCGCTCCGACCTCGGCCTCGAGGCCAGGGCGAGGAGTCGAGCGCAGATTTGAAGAGAGATCCAGGGAAGGGTCTTGCCGGAAGCGTCCTCCAAGGTCATCCTCTGGCGCCGGGAATCCTGGATCATGAAGAAAAGAGCCGACGCGAGGTTAGTTTTAGAAGATGGAACCGTCCTTTTGGGCCGTTCGGCCGGAGCCGAAGGAGAGGCCACCGGGGAACTCGTCTTCAACACCGCTCTGAGCGGCTACCAGGAGATCCTGACCGACCCCAGCTACCACGGACAGGTCATCCTCATGACCTACCCCCTGATCGGAAACTACGGGATCGCGCCCGGGGACGACGAGTCCGGCAGGCCCGGGGCCGCAGGGCTCGTTGTCAGAGAGATGAGCCGGATCGCGAGCAACTACCGAGCAGGAACCTCCCTCCCGGCCTATCTCAGGGACCAGGGAGTCGTGGCCATCGACCAGGTGGACACGCGCTTTTTGACCCGCAAGGTCCGAACAGGCGGAGCCATGCGGGTCCTCCTCTCCACCGACACGGAGGCCAGCGACGAAGAACTGGTCGCTCGCTGCAAGAAGAGCCCCTCCTTGGAAGGACGTGACCTCGTTCAAGAAGTCACCCGCAAAGAAGAGCAAAACTGGGACCAAGGTTTTCTCACCGACCTCGATCCACGGGAGGAGTTTTCTCATTCCCCTCGTCCCAGGATTCCCATTGTCGCGGTGGACTGCGGCATCAAACGAAACATCCTCCGCTGCCTGGTGGAGACCGGTTTCGACATCCGGGTTGTCCCCGCCCACACCAAGGCCGAGGACATCCTGAGCACAGGCCCCAAAGGGATCTTCCTCTCCAACGGACCCGGAGATCCAAGCGCTGTCCCCTATCTCGTCGAGACCGTCCGCAAACTCATCTTCGACCACTCCATGACGACCTTCGGGATTTGCCTTGGGCATCAGATCCTTGCCCAGGTCCTGGGCGCCAAAACCTTCAAGATGAAGTTCGGGCACCACGGTGGCAACCATCCCGTCAGGGATCTCCGAAGCGGTCGCATCCATATCACCTCCCAGAACCATTCCTTCGCCGTGGATCCCGACACTCTCCCCGACTCGGTGGAAATCACTCACCTCAACCTCAACGACCAGTCCATCGAAGGGATCGCCCACAGGGAGCTGCCCGTTTGGTCCGTCCAACACCACCCCGAGGCGAGTCCCGGACCTCACGACGCGATGGGGCTGTTCCAGGCTTTTTACGAGCGCCTGAGCCAGTAGTCTGCCAGACTTTGGACCTCCCTCCTCTCCGACTGGAGCCACCCTTTTCATCGCTCGACTCGGAATCGTCACAGGGGCTTGCCCTCGGGCACCTTCGTGCGAAGTCGGCCAAAGCCCTAGAGGGATTCCGTCGGACCGAACAAGGAGAACCCTGGCGGGATGGGAGAGGCGAGCGAGGGCGGGATTTGCTCCCCCCGCTCTTTTGTCGAAACGGGCCAACAGGTTCGTCTTCTCCCCGAGAAAGAAGGGAAAAACTTGGGGAACAATCAGGTAGGCGTCTTGAAGGAGATGGAAGAAGGTATTGTCCTATAGACCGCCTTCCATCTTAGGAGTCAGTCGATCTGACTTTTCAAAAAAAAGGAGATCGACAGACTCCTAGCAGAGGGAGAAAAACCAGGTTTTTCTGCGAGCTCCTAGTGGCTGGTTTTGAAAGGTTCCTGGGTGGCTGGTTTTGGGTGACCGGTGACAATCTTGGACAGCACTGATGCTTCCCAAATCAAATGGACAGATTTGAAGCACATTTGATTACAACCTCTATTCGAAAACGGACAACGACTTTACCGGATGATCAGTTGATCGCTTTCAAAAGTTCCTATGCGGGAATTTCACAACAACCAAAATCCATCATGGATTTTAGATATCCAAAAAGGTTGATTAGGTCATTTCATTTTGGGCCATTGGGGAGTTCCTCCCATTTTGGAACAAAAACCAAAGCAGGGTTAACCTCCCAGCCCTCCCAGTAATATTTCCTCTTTTTAAAGATTTCTTTTGCAGTGAATTGCGTCTTAAACCTCTTCCCGTCCACATGGACACTCAAAAGAAAAGAATCTCCCTTTAAAGTCCGCGGATCGACAAAAAACCAAATAAAGAGATTCCCAAATTGATCCACATGGGC
>DROQ01000149.1 GCA_011321845.1 Planctomycetota bacterium
GAGGGTCCAGGAGGCAATTCGAGCTGCGGCGGCTCGATATCCATAGATCCCCTTCAGCCCTCTCATCCCCGCATTGTTTACCATAGAACTATGGTCCCGCCTGCAAATTTTGGGAGGTTGGGCACCCTCCCGCCTTCCTTAGGGCACCAAAGGATCCGGGCTCCCCGTAAAAGCTGCTCCGCGAAGTGCAGGGATCCTGAATCGAGGAGGCTTGCTTGGGTATGATCCTTTCTCGATGACCAGCGAGAACCCCAAAACAACGATCTCCAACCTCGATGGAGCCACCAGCTCCATGGAAGTCCGCGGTTTCAACCTCAACGAACTCACCCAAAGTGGGGGATTCGAAGAGCTGGCCTATCTCCTGATTCAGGGGGAACGGCCAGGGGAAAAGGAGAAGAAAGCGTTTGGTGAAGCTCTTTTGCGGGGGCTGGAACTGGAAACCCAAACACGATTCGCGGTTCACGCTTTCCAGAAGGAACGGCCTCCCCTGGTGGGTCTTCGGAGCTTCGTGAGCAGGTTGGGCAGCTTGGAACTCCTCCCCCAAGAAGCGCTCTGGGCGGGGGCACAGATCCTCGCCGGAATGGCTGCTTGTCTTGCTGGTTTTGTTCGCCTTTCACAGGGTCAGCCACTTCTCTCACCCAAGGATTCCCCCCAACAGGACGGAGGATTCGTGGCTCGCTTTTTCTTTCTCTCGTTTGGGAGACCACCCAAACAACCCGAAGAGAGGGCCCTCGATCGAGCCCTCAGCGTTCACGCCGAAGGGGGGCTGGACCTCACCACTTCCGTAGTTCGAAGCGCCGCCTCTGCCGAAACGGACCTCGTTTCCGCTCTCAGCGCGGGGCTGGCCATATGGAACAGCCCCATCCAGGGAGAAGTCTCTGCCCGGGTTTCCCAGGCCCTCGGGGAAATCGGGACTCCCGCCAAGGCACAAGCCTGGTTGGAAAAGGAACTTGGCTCCCATCACAGGATCCCCGGTTTTGGGCACTGGGTATTCCAGAAGGAGGATCCCAGAGCCCGAATCCTTGCCGAAGAACTTCGTAACCTCTCCCGCTTCCGGAATTCCGGCTCGGAGCTCGCCATCCTTCAGGAGCTCATCCCCCTCGTGGAGAAGGAGCTTCATCTCGCCCCCAACGTTCAGCTCTATACCGGCCCTCTGTTTTCGGCGCTTGGGTTCCCCTCCCCCTTTTTTTCCAGCCTCTCGGCCTGCGGGAGAACTCCGGGCTGGATCGCCCATTACCGGGAACAGCGCCCTCAAGCCCTCGCCTGAGACAATCTGCCTGCCTTGTGGGCTAGCAAGATTCCCATATCAAGGCTATATTGTCTTCTCAATCCTTGGAATGATTATGGATAGAACTCAGAATCGTTCCATGGGATCGGAAGCCACGAAACACCGACTCTTCTCAGTTGGGTCGGTGTTTCCCTGTACGGGGCTTATCCCTTGCATCGCTTCCATCGTTTGCCCTGGGACGAGCCCCAAGATCGGATGAGCGGACGCACCATATTCATTGGGGATGTTCAGGGTTGCCTGACGGAACTCAAGCTGCTGCTGGACCGGGTTCAGCTCGGTCAAGAGGATCAATGCTGCTTCGTAGGTGACCTGGTCAACCGCGGACCCGATTCTCTTGGCGTGCTTCGTCTCTTTCAGGAGCTTGGAGGGATCTCGGTCCTCGGAAATCACGAAGCACAGCTCCTGAAACGAGGCTTTTTCCAAGACCCAGGAGATCGCCAAGATTGGGGTCCCCTCTCCCCCCTGGCCCAGGCGCCGGACCGTAAGCAACTGGGTCAGCTCATAACAGGGTTTCCCCTATTGCTGTGTTTCCCAGGAGTCATTCTGGTTCATGCCGGGCTCCCCCCCTCTCTGTGGGATGGGCACAAGGAGCAGCTGGAGGCCTGGGACGGAAAAACCCTGGATCCATCCAAGGAGAATGAGGAAGTCTCCTTCATTCTCTCTGCCCGCTATTGCGACCCTTCTGGAAAACGCCCCCCCCGCGATTACCCTCCCCCAGGCCCCCCCTTCCAGCCCTGGGACCATTATTACAGGGGAAAACCCCGGGTTGTCTTTGGGCACTGGGCACGTCGGGGCCTCGTCCGGACCCCCAAAGTCCTCGGCCTCGATAGCGGCTGCGTCTATGGAGGGAAATTGAGTGCTTGGATTAAGGAGGAGGACCGCATTGTCCAGGTAAACGCCAGAAAAGCGTATTGGCCGATTTCCTGACCAACCCCTCCCATCCCCAGAAGGTCCGATCAAGCCCCTGGGAGCCTTAGCCTTCGCCCCGAATACATTCGATGGACCCGCCCACCTTCCAACGAAGGATGGATCCACACTGCCCACAGGGGACTCCTTGCTCTTTGAGATCGAACTCGGGACCATGGACAAAGGTCGCGATCCTCCACCCACAACGACAGACATAACCCAAGCGCCGTGCAGGGTTTCCCGCCACAAGAAGGTGGGGACCGACATCATGGATCACCACGCTGGCCAGTCCAACTGTCGCGAATTCGCCGATCGTGATGCCTGGTGCAACGCACACCCCGGCTCCAAGGGTCGCCCCTCGTTTTACAACCGTCCGCATGAGATCCTCGGTCCCCTGGCCTGGGAGCAGCTCCGTCAAATCCCAGTTCGCGGCACGTGGAAAGCGATCATTGGTAAATGTGGTGTGAGCCCCCACCATGACCCCATTCTCCAGGGTCACTCCGTTACAGATATAGACAAAGGCATTGACCTTGCAATAATCCCCGATTTTGACGTCATAGGCGATGTAGGACTTCTCGCCAATCAGGCTGTAACGGCCAATCCGAACGTCCCTCCGGATATGGACCCCGCTCCAAACGGTGGTCCCTTCACCGATCTGAACATTTTCTTCAATAATGGCGGTATGATCGATTTTCTTGCTGGTCATGGTGCTCAATCACTCTCCAAGGCAAGCCAAAATTGGCCCACTCCCCTGGAGGTTCTTATCTGGATCCATCATTCCCCCAGACTTGGACTGATTCAAGAGTTGACTCTCCCATTCGTCGAAACTCCCCCATCCTGGTATCTTGGCACCAATGAAACTCTATCACACAATGATTCGAGTCCGAGATTTGGCTCGTAGCCTCGATTTTTACTGCAATTTCCTGGGCCTCCACGAGGTGCGGCGACATGAACTGGGAGAGGAGGCTACCCTTGTGTTCCTCAGCGATCAGGAGAAACATTATTATCTAGAGCTTACCTTCAACAAAGACGGTCGAGATTATGAGATGGGGAACCAATTCGGACATCTCGCTTTTTTGACCCCGGATCTTGATTCCGTCATCCAAGAGGTCGAAAAGCGGGGATGGAGCTTTCGATCTTCAAAACCTTCGGCCAAAAGCCGCTATATCTTCGTAAAGGATCCCGACGGTTACGACATCGAAATCCTCCAAGACCGATCCTGAAATCAGGGGTGGCGCCATGAGACTTTTTTCACGACCTTCGCACTACCAAATCAGCTTCCTTGTAATCTTTCTCGGGGTTACATGGGGGATTACGGGAGGGCAGTTGAGGCAGAAAAAAGGCGCCACGCAATCCACCAAGGCTCATCGTGGCTTTGTCCAGCTTCTGACCGAAAAAGCCCCTGGCCCCGAAACCGCCAAGGACCTGGGTATGGATTTCGAAGGAAGGACCCTAGGGGAGTCCCTTCCCGGACAGGTTGCCCCGGCCTTAGGTGCTACCGAAAGGGGGACCCCTCTCGCTGGTGTCAAGCTGGAGCTGGTTCCACTGGGCAAGGGGGCCCATTCCAGCCAGGGAATTCTCTCACTTTTCTCCGGGAATGAGGGAGAGTTCCGCTTCAAAGGGCTCCTTCCCGGTCGTTACATCCTTCGGGCCCTCCCCAGGGATGGAAAGCACCTTTCTAAAGCGATTGCCCTCGAGATCCCCAGGAAAAAACCCGACACATCCACCAATACGCCTCTCGGAGAGAGGACCTTGGTTCTCCCCTTTCCCCGAAAAATGCTTGGAAAGGTCCTCAGAAAAAGCGCCTCGCCCGAGGGTGGACAAGACCGAAAACATTTTTGGATCTCCGTAAGCGAGAACGGACTCCATCGGGGAACAGCCCAAACGGATCCAAAGGGGAACTTTCACATCGATTCGGTCGGAAAAGGGCCATATGACTTCACCCTTCGGGACCAGGATGGCGAGGTCCTCCCCGTCCAAGAGGTTTCCCAGCACACCGATCCCGAAAAACACAGCGTGCTCGTCTCCCTAATTACCCCTTGAGATCCCCCTTTTATCCTCTTGGGTCCCTTGTCCTCGATCCGGAAGGACTTGAGGGGGATATGCCGTTTATTGATTCCGCTATTTATGGCTGTGGCGAAGGGTATCCACGGGAAGATTCGGCTGGTAGACCATCGTGCGGCAATGGTACTGGGGTCGGAATTCCGGTCCAAGATCCGTAAGCATCTCCGAGGAACCCGCGAACAGGTATCCATCCTGTGTGAGGACTTCCTTAATCCGGAAAAACAAATCTCTCCGGTCCTCTTTATTGAAATAGATGGCCACATTCCGGCAGAGGACAATATCGAATGTACCGAGGCTCTTGAAGGGCTCCAGGAGGTTCAACTTTCGAAAGGAGACCATGGCCCGAATATGGTCTTTGACGCGCCAACCTTCTTTGACACGTTCAAAATAAGCTCGGCGCATTTCCGGCTTCATCCCCCTTTCCATCTCGTGATCGGAGTAGATCCCCAGGGATGCCCGAGTGATCGCCATACTGGAAATATCCGAGCCAAGGATAGAGACGTTCCAATCCCTCGAATTGCCGATGAGCCTGTCCAGGATCATCGCAACACTGTATGGCTCCTGACCTGTGCTGCAGGCCGCGGACCAGATGCGAAGTCTCCGGTCGTTTTTTGCCGATTTTTTGTCCAGGAGTTCCGGGATAACCTTGTGTTCCAACGCCTCAAATGGAGAGGTATCACGGAAGAAAAGTGTCTCATGCGTCGTAATCGCATCGACAACCTTTTCCTTGAGGGCTCGGTCCCCTTGGTGGCGCACCTTGAAGTAGAGTTCGTTGAAATTCTCACACCCTGCTTCTTTGGCGACCGGGGCCAAACGTCCCTCGATGAGGTAAGACTTGGATTTATCCAAGACCACCCCGGAGAGTTCAAAAACCATCTCGCTGATCAAGCTGAACTCGGCATCCGTCAGATGCATACTGGCCTTCCTGCTTTGACGCTTTGTTGAATGGCTGGAGCAAGCTTGTCGAGAGAGAACACCCCGTCCGCGTCTCCGTTCTCGACCAGAATTTTGGGCATCCCATAGACCACACAAGAGCTTTCATCCTGGCAAAACAGGGTACCACCCTTGCTCTTGATCAGGCGGGCGCCCGCTGTGCCGTCACTACCCATGCCTGTCATAATTACGGACAAGACATCGCCACCATAAACCTCGGCGACCGAACGGAAGAGATAATCCACTGCAGGCCTGCAGGCGTTTTCCGGTGGATCCTGGGTGATTTTCGTGATGACCTTAGCTCCTGACCTCACTACTTTGAGATGACTCCCACCAGGAGCAATCAATGCCTGGCCCGGCTTGAGAACCATTCCATCTTCAGCCTCGAGGACATCAAAGGGACAGACTTGGTTCAATGAGTTCGCAAGAGATTTGGTAAACATGGGCGGCATATGCTGCACGATTAGGATCGGGACACCAAGATCAGCGGGAATCTTGGGGAGCATGCGAGTCAGTGCCGGAGGACCACCGGTGGAGACTCCAATGCAAACCACTCCATAAGAACCCCTTCTCCGTCGAGCGGGCGCGACCGCTGGCGCATCTTGCCGGGAAGGAGCGCCCGCTTTTCGTCTGAGTAGCGTAGAACCGATGGCCTTTACACGTGGGAGGAGTACCTTCTTCAATTCGTCCGTTCCTGCCTGATAACTATCCGCGTTTGGCTTGAGAACGACATCCAAAGCTCCAAGGCTCATTGCCTGGATCGTGGCTGTAGCTCCCTCGTGAGTCAGGCCGCTCAAGACAATGGATTTGACCGGGCTTTTTTTCTTCTTCAGTTCCTGGAGTAACTCCAATCCCGTCATCACCGGCATTTCAATATCCAGAGTAAGAAGATCGGGCATCTCCTTCTCTATCATTTCCAGCGCGATCTTACCATTTGCAGCCGTACCAATGATTTCTATCTCTGGTTGACCAGAGAGAACTTCGGTTATGACTTTGCGATAGATCGCACTGTCATCAACTACAAGCACTCGGATCTTGTCCACAGCCATCACTCCTCTTCAGCCCGCACGATTCTTTGTTTCAAAAAACCCCACTTTCCCAATTCGCAGAGGTCTCGTCTCCCCGGGCTAACCAACTTCAAAGCCCTCGCTCTCCCTGACCGCCTCATCAATCTCAAACATGGTCAACAAGCCTCTCTCCGTTTGAAACACACCTTGGAAAAACTGACGGCCCGATTTTTCAAGGTTTGGAGGAAGATCATCCAAATCTGAATGATCCACACTGACTACATCGACAATTCGGTCCACCAACACCCCAACTCTTTCTCCCTGGACGTTGACAACGATGTTTCGTGTATTCTCCCCAATCTCAGTGGGTTCCCCAAACACCATCATTTTGAGATCCAGGACCGTGACCACCTCCCCTCTCAAATTGAGGACCCCGGAAACAATGGGAGAGGAATTGGGAACGGGGGTCAGAGTCAAGTTTCGATTGATCTCTTGGACACCTTGGAGAGGAATTCCGAGGTAATGATCGCCCACCAAAAAGGTGACCAGTTGAAGGTGCTCGTCAATTGTGCTGTTGCTCACCTGAATCCTCCTAAACTCCTACGCCCTGATCGCAAAACTGCTTGATCGTGGCCAAGATCTGTTCCTTATCCAGTTTGATCAAATATGCGTCCACACCTACAGCCACTCCTTTGGCCTGGTTTTCCTCGCTTGCAAGGGAGGTGAGAGCAATAACCGGCAGGTTTTGGTATTCCGAGCTTCCTTTGATATGGGAAGTCAACTCGAACCCATCCATCACCGGCATTTCAATGTCCGTAATGACCACGGCGATATCCTTATGTCGTTGCTGGACAATCTCCCAGCCGACCGATCCATCCTCGGCTGTAAGAACCTCGTAACCAGTCTCCTCCAAGAACTCTGCGACCCTTTTTCGGAAGAAATCAGAATCTTCCACGAGGAGCAAAAGACGCTTGGAGTCAGCATCTTCAACCTTGGGCGTTTCTGTCTGCAGGCCCCAATCAGGGTTCTCCAACTCGGCGAGTTCGAACAGATCGAGAACACGAACCGTTCCTCCCTCATGAACGAAGGAACCCAAAACCCCCTTCTCTCGGAAACCCTCATCCAGCACGAGAGAAAAGTCCCTGATATCCACCAGCTTTGGGATGATCAGGCCCAGTTCCACACCACCCACACTGAACACTCCAATGTAATATGTATCCTGCACAACTCTCGGATTGGAGGAGATCAGTCGATCCAGGCTTAGAAGAGGAAGGGCCTGGCCATGATAGTGATAAAGCTCCTTTCCTCCGATCAGATCGATTTCTTCGCTTGAGATCCTCTCGATCCTGGAAACAAGAGTCATCGGAATAGCAAAGGACTCTTTCTCTCCGTTTTCGAAAAGAATCAAGGTTTCCATGTCCGTCAAAGAACCAGCTCCCCCCTCTTCGGTCCCATGGAATGCCTCCTGATCGGTGACTGCCAAACCCTGCTTCTGGGCGAGCCCGGAGATATCAAGGATCATTGAGATTTCGCCGTCTCCAAGGATGGTGGCTCCAGCCAGCTCCACACAATCCTTCATATGGCGTCCAAGAGGCTTAACTACGATTTCCTCATAATCCACGAGATTGTCGACCAATAAGCCATAGCGGGTCATACCGCTTTCGACGACGACTACATTGATAGCACGCTCTTGGCTTCCCTCGCTCGGGTCCTTTGGCATGGAAAAGGCATCCCGTAAACGAATCAGAGGGAGGAGGTGTCCCCGAAGCTTCAAGACTTCAGCTCCATTGACCGAATCGATCCGAGCCTGGATATCGGACGCTTTGATCCTGACTAACTCTCGGATGTTCACTTGGGGGATAGAGAAGGCTTGATCGCCACACTCGACCACAAGAGCGGCCATGATCGCCAAGGTCAAGGGAAGGGAAATCGTGATAGTGGTTCCCTTGCCCACAACCGTCTCGATCTCGATGGTTGCACCCAACTTGTCGAAATTGGTTCGGACTACGTCCATTCCGACACCGCGACCGCTTACATCGGTGACCTGCTCTGCCGTAGAGAAACCAGGATGGAAGATGAGATTTACAGCATCCCGCTCACTCATGGCTGCGATTTGAGCCTCGTCAAAAAGACCTTTCTCCAAAGCCTTTCGCTTGAGAACCTCAGCATCGATGCCTTTTCCATCATCCCGGATCTCGATCATGACCTTGCCGCTTTGGTGGTAGGCCTTGAGTTGGATGGTCCCTGTCTCCTGCTTGCCTTTGTCGATCCTAACCAGGGGAGCCTCAATCCCATGGTCTACCGAATTACGAATCAGGTGGGTTAGAGGATCGCTGATCGCTTCAATAATCGTCTTATCAAGCTCAACATCCTTGCCTTCGACCTCCAACTGGCATTTCTTGCCCAACTTCTGGCTCAAATCGCGGACAACACGGGGGAATTTGTTAAAGACCGTCCCGATTGCCTGCATTCGGGTCTTCATGATGGCATCCTGGAGTTGACTCGTAACCTGATCCAAGCGCCCACCAATAATTCCCAGGCCATCCGTCTGGCCATTAGAGATGGATTGGGTCAATTGGTTTCGGACCAACACCAGCTCCCCCGCCAGATTCATCAGGTGATCGAGCAAACCCACATTCACCCGGATATTGGATTCCACCGTTTTCTTCGGCTTCTTTTCTTTAGATTCTTGTTTCTCAACGGGCTTCTTTTTCCTCGAAGAAGCTGGGGAGTCCACTTGTGGTTGCGCTTGTTTGGATTCCAGGTTTGCCTGGTCCTTGGCAGGGGTAGGTGTCTGGACCTCTAAAGAAGCACCTGGTTCCTTCGCTTGGGCTGTGGAGGTCTCAGGCTGAGGAGAAGATCGCTCAAGATCTTGGGTACCCTGATCCGGTTCGGAACTGGAATCTCCCTGGGGAATTCCCATCGAATCCGCCATGGAGCTGTGAACGGGAAGGACCCTTTCCGTGGGGAGCCCCCAATAAGCCATTACCTCTTCTCTTGTTTTTTTCGTTGCGAGGATGGCGTAGAACCCCATGGTCTGGCTCTCCACCCCCTTTTCAGGATCGATCCCGCTCAAATCCGCCCCGCTATCAAGGATCTCGCCCACTTCCAATAGATCCTTCACAAGATCCATCAGGTTTTTGCCTTGGAGCTGGTAGTCCTCGAAAAGGTCCAACTTGACCAGGAATAGAGAGTTCCCTTGTGCCTCTGCTTGCTCGAGCTGGTGCTTGGTTACCTCGAATTCCATTTCGAAACCGACGCCGGGGATTTCCACATCCGCAATTTCGTCGAGCTTGTCCTCCAGGCCTTCTTCGGCCTTTTCCCCAGCCAGGATTCCCTTCAGGGCTTCGATGTGTTCGGACACATCTTCATCGTTGGAATTCTCCACATCCGAAACCAGGGATTTGAGGGTGTCCGCCGCTTTGAGCATGACGTCGACAATTCCGGAATCGGGAATCAGCTCCTCGGTCCGGATCAAACCCAAAATGTTTTCCAGGTTATGGGCAAGATCGTTGATCACATGGAATCCCAAGAAGCCTGCGGCCCCCTTGATCGAGTGAATTGCCCGGAAAACTCGATTCACCAATTCCGAATCGATATCCCCCCCCCCTTCCTCAATTTGGAGCAGCTCGGATTCTATATCCGACAAATGCTCTTGGGACTCGACAATGAAATCCTGGACCACTTCATCAACTCCAAAATCCGAATCTGTCATGGGATACTCCCATCCGTTTCTTTGTGCTATTGGGGACCTTGGGGAAGATCCCCGAGGCAATTCAGGGTGCGCCACTTTTCTCGAAAAGGGGAAGGCGCCCCCTCTTCCTTCGGATTTCAGAAAGGATTTACTTAACCCGCATCCATCCCGATCTCGAATCGTCTGACGGCCTTGTCGTCACAAGAATCCAATGCAAGGGATCCTTTGGCCGATCCAGCCAGAAAAAGGGAACAGAGGGGCGGGTTTTGGCCGAAATGGCCCTCTTGGAGAAAACCTGTTTCGGCCCTTCCTAGTCCTTTCAGGGTAGTTCGGCCCGCTTGCAGGACACACGCGGGTGCTCAATTCTTCGGCAGGAGCCCATATTTGATCAGCTTTTCCCGATACGTCGTCCGAGGAAGGCCGAAAAGGGCTGCCGCACGAGTCAAATTCCCCTTGGATTCCTCCAAAGTCCTGAGCAGAGCCTCTTTTTCCTGCTCTTCGAGCCTTTTCTTCCACCCCCCCGGGGGTACAGGCGATTCCGTAACCTTTTCCTCGGCAGGAGAAGGCGATGCGTCGACCGGGCTCAACTCCAAGTCTTGTCCCGCGATTTCGCGCCCCCCTGATCTGAGGGCTGCAATGCGCATGGCATGCTTAAGCTCACGGATGTTTCCACGCCAGGAATGAGCCAGCACTTTTTCCTTGGCTTCGTGGGATAAAAGAGGAATGGAGAGCCCCAACTCGGAAGCGGCTTCTCCAAGGAACAACTCGGCCAGATCCAAAAGGTCTTCCTTGCGGCGCCGGAGGGGAGGAACGGTAATCTCAAGCTCACGAATCCTAAAATACAGGTCTTCCCGGAATTCCCCTTTGGCCATCATCCCCTCCAGATCCCGGTGGGTCGCTGCCAATATGCGGACATCGACTCGCTGGCTTTGGGTTGCCCCGACAGGGGTCACCTCTCGTGTCTCCAAAACCCTTAAAATTTTGGACTGTAGATCCTTGTCCATATCCCCGATCTCATCCAGAAACAGAGTCCCCCCATTTGCTGCAACAAAAAAACCCTCTCTGTCTTGATCCGCTCCAGTGAAACTCCCCTTCACATGCCCAAAGAGCTCGCTCTCCATCAGTTGGGCTGGAATCGCGGCACAGTTGACTGGGACAAAAGGACCCTCGCTGCGTCCCGAAATCGCATGAATGGATCGCGCAACAACATCTTTGCCGGCCCCAGTTTCTCCCCGGATCAAAATGGTGTAGTCGGTTTGGGAATAGAGACGGGCTTTTTCAATCATCTCCTTGCAAGAAGGTGATCGACTTCGGAGCCCCATCGGGAGTTCCCCCTCCAAGAGGACGGAACGTAACAGATTTCGATTCCCCACGGCGCTGGCGAAAATTCGCCCCAAAAGGGCAGCCTTTCTAAAATCCTCGGGTCCCAGACTCCGTCCCGGGCTTACGCAATCCGCATATAGAACCCCAAGGTCCTTGCCCAATGCGTGAATGGGAACCGCAACCGAAGAGGAAATCCCCTCCCGCTTGACACTCAACAAGCCCGCGACGGTCGGATCCGCCGAGGATTCGGGGACAAACACAATCCCCTTGTCTCCACGAACACGCTCGATCAGAGAATGGCTCACCCCAAATGGCTCCTCGCCCCCAATGATCGATCGATACCATTTCTCCGTATCACCCGTATCATTATCCAATTCCAAATAGCAACGTTCCGCCTCGGTCGTCTTAAGGATCCCTTTCGTCAGGACCTCAGCCAAACCATCCAGATCTCGCAGCCCTTCCATCCTGTCGACGAGGGCCATGAAGGTTTCAAACCAGTCACGGACCTCCTCCTGTCCCTGGGAGAGCGTTTTTGGATCCAGCCCTCTGATTTCACCTTCTTCGGGGGACCACTCGACCTTGACGCGAATCTCTTCCAATTGGAGGATCTGGCCCGGGAAAAGGGGGGTCCGCCTCCGTTTGACCTCCCTGCCATCCACCAAAAGAACAACTCCGGGTTCCAGAAGAAGCTCGAACCCTTCGGGGGTCTTTTCCACCGAAAAATAAATGCCTGAGAGGCTGGGGACATTCAATGGAATGTCTGCGCCGGAACCGGGAGCCCCCAACACCACTTTTGGGCCCGAGTGCTGAAACACACAACCTTTGGAGCCAGGCTCGGAAATTTTTAGAATGAAACTCATCTCTGTGATGGAAACAATTTCAGGACCTCCCAAGGGGGATTCTCACGCCGATCCTCCATGATTCATGACTTCGAAGTATCTGACGACAGCTTTTGGCTGAAGATCTGGATCCCAAGGTTCCCAGTCCCATTTCAGCCTCCAAGGCCCCAAGAGGAAAGCCTAGAGGAAACAGCTCGACAAAATCCTACCGAATCTTCTCGTTTTGATCCTGTAGACTCTTCGGGTCCCTCCAGAATTGACGACCTGTATGAGCCCCGAAAAGCCTGAACCGGGAGATCCCCTCTCCCCCTCCGAAAAGAGAAGTGAAACCTCCTCTACTCAAGAGGAGGGTGATCCTTTTCGAAAAACCTTCCCTCAACATCGAAAGTCAGCCTTCGAGAGAGAGCTGAAGCTCCTCCGTACCCTGGGGAAGGGAGACGATGCAGGAAGATTCCCGACGGTTCTCTCCTATGGAAGAATGGAAGACGGCGGATTTTATCTCGAACTCAAAAGGCTTTCGGGAAAAAACCTTTACCAGATCGTCGCTTCTGAGGGTCCCCTGGAAAGCGGATCCGTGCTCCAACTCCTTGGTGACTTGCTTCCTATTCTTTCCACCTTGAAGGAATTGGGGATTGTCCACGGGGATCTCAGCCCATCGAACCTCTTTTTAACAAAACAGGGAAACGTGGTTCTGTTGGACTTCGAAAAGGCACGATTCGAGCGAAGCGGCCCAATTGACGGAGAAACCGAAGGCTTCTCGGGAGGAACCCATGGATTTGCACCCAAGGAAGCCTATCTCGGGCACCCCCCCAATCACGCCTTCGACCTTTATGGTTTGGGAGGAATTCTCCACTTTTTGCTCGTAGGCCAAATCCCCCCCTTGGACCGGCACCACAATTTCCTTCCCGCTCTTCTCCGGCGCCTCCGGCCCCTCGCCCCCGCCCCTCTCCTGGATCTCTGCAAACGCCTCCTCTCCACTCCGGAAAACAGGCCCAGCCTCGAGGAAATCCAGGGTCTCGTCCAGGTCCTCCCCATTCCAGACCAGGAACTCTCCTCCCTGGAACGCCACCTCCTTGGGGAACCAGCATCTCCCGAACTCATCTCATCTGAACTCCAAGAAGCCTTTGAACAGGAACTTCAGAGAAGGCGGCATTGGGAAACCAAACTCAACAACCTGCTCCTAAAACTTCCTCAGACCCCTCCCCAACTCTCCCCCAAAGAGCGGCTGATGGGAGCCTGGAATTTCGCTAGGGTGATCCAGATTTGTTTATCCCATCTCCCCCTTCTCCCCCTGGCAAGGGAAAGGCTCTCAAGAGCTTCAAAGCGCATCCCGGGTTTGCTCCGGGAATTGCCCGAGAGCTTTCGTCAACTCCGAGAAGAACTCCAATTCGCAGAAGCCAAATACCTCGCCAGACTATCCATCAATCTGTGTGACCTTTTGGCCGACATCCCCATTGATCACCCCAACGCTCCTCGCCTGATCGCCGAGACAAGCCAAACCCTCCATGCCTCCTACAAAAGAATGGAGCAAGAAGAAAAAAACTTGCGAGAGTGGGAACGGAGCTTTCAAGACGCCTTGGGAGCGATGCATTTCCAAGAAGCCAAACGGGCTCTGAACAAAATTGGAGAGTACTGGTCGGGGGCCAATCCAAAACTGGCAAAGTGGCGTGATCGCCTACATCGGGCGGAATGGTTGGCCGACCGGATCTTGCGAGGAAAAGAAGCGGTCCAAACAGGACTCGTCATCCTGGGGGACAAAGCTCCCGAAAAGCCTGAAATCCTCGAACTGATTGAAGAACTCGAAACCCACTCGCCCCAAGAGTCCTCCAGCAGCTATGGAGTCAATCGGCTCACCAGGACACTCATGGATTACCAAGAGACCTTCCCCCTCAGGGGAACCCCCGAAAAAGGGAGGCCCAATTTGAAAAGGGCCCTCGAAGAACTCCAGGAACTCCGAAGAGAACTCACCAGACTTTGCCATCAATACGCAAAACAAATGGAGGAATACCTCCAATTGGATCCCGTCCCTCTCCGCCCCATTTTGATGGACCTCGCCGAAGCAGACAGGATCCTTTTTTTGGATTGCCTGGTGGACCTTCCGGAAAAAACACGGGGAGACCTCTATGACCAACTCGACCGCCTAAGGCTACGAATCGAGGCATTGGCCGATCAGGGGCATTGGCTAAGCGCAAGAGCCAAGGACCAGGCAGAGCGAGGGCGCCTTACGACGGCCCTGTACGACATGGAGCGGGCCTTGAAGGTTTCTCGGGGCGATGAAGACATCGAACCCATCCTCTCCGAAGTGGAAAGGCTCAAACAGCTCAAGCAGAACATCGCTTCCGCACAGCTGCGGAACAGGGAACTTGCCTCCCTTTACCAGAGACTTCTGCAGGAAAAGGCCGACCCGGAGTCCATCCAGGATTGCCTGGACAAAAGAGAGGAGGTCTTGCACTACCTGGCCAGTAATGATCCTGGGGCCAAGGACCGTTGGAAGCAGACACTCCTGGATCTCAAGAGAACCAGAGTCGAAACCCTATGCTCCCTTCTGGAAGAACGCTTCCACACGGCCTCCTCGCCTGAAGAAAAGTTGAAAGTATGTGAGACCTTCTACCTGACTATTGACAAGGAGGAAGCATCTTCGATCCCTCCAAGCCTGAGAGACCGATGGAGATCGTTCGAAATTCTCGCGAGGAGGGAACAGGAGCAGCAAAACCCCACTCAAAGGAAAAGTAAACTCTTCAGGCAAGTCCTCTGGCTCGCACTTGTTATCGTCGCATTAGTTCTCGGCCTTCTGGTCTTCCCCTTCCTTTAGAGAAGTCTTCTTTGAACCGCCGTCTACGGCTCCCTGGGGCCAGGCCCTGGCCAATCTCAGGAGCCGCCTCGCTTCCTCGAGAGAAGCCTCATCCAAGGCTTTCTTGCCTACTTGCATGGATGCCAGCTCCAAAACTCGATCCTGCTCTCCGAGAGCAATGACACTGGATGACGTCCTCTCCCCATCCCCACGCTCGGATACCATCTTACGGACGAGAACGTGCATCTCGGCGAACGCCGCAATCTGGGGAAGATGGGTCACGCAAAAAACCTGATGCTTTTTGGCAACCCAAGCGAGTTTTGAACCAATCTGTAAGCCAAGCCTCCCGCCGATCTCCGCGTCCACCTCGTCAAACACCAAAACTGGAACACAATCAGCGTCCGCAAGGATTTTTTTGAGGGCGAGCATAACCCTGGCCACCTCTCCTCCAGAAGCCGTCTCGGAGAGAGGGCTCATGGGCTCTCCGGGGTTTGGCGCGAGATAGACTTCTACCCAACTCAGGCCCAACTCCGTAGCCCGGGACAGAAGCTCCCCACCGGTGAATTCAAGAACACGGATTTCCACCCGAGCACGCTCCATCTCCAAATCCTTCAGCTCACCGACAAGAAGCCTTGATAATTTTTTGGCAGCTTTCTTTCGAGCAATGGTGAGCTGCTTGCCCAATTGTTCGACCCGCTTGGCTTCCATGGAGAAACGCCTGGCCAAGGCCGCTTCTCCCTCATCCGGGTCCTCCAATTGTTGGAGTTCGACACGCATTCGTTCTCTGGAGTGAAACAGCTCTTCTTCCCCAGGACCAAAACGATCCAAGAGTCGCTCATAGCCTGCAAGCCTCTCGTCTACCCAGTCTTTTCGATCGGGATCAAACTCCAATCGACCAAGACCATCTCGAAGCTCTCTCGCCCCCTCCTCCAATAGCACTGCCGCCTCCTTGAGAATCCGTACGCCTTCCTCCAATTTGGGGTCAATCTCCGAAAGAAGTTCGGTCTCTCCCGCTATGCCCTCCACCTCTTCCAAAAGGGTTGCTTGCTGACCACCCTCCATCTCCCCCCCTTCATAGAGTCGTGCCCAACTCCGACTCAAGCTCTCACGTAAGCGGTCTTGGTGCTGTAAGAGTCCCGCCTCTTCTTTCAGCTCAAGGTATTCCCCTTCCTCAGGAGCAAAGGATTCGATCTCTCCCAGGCAAAACCGCAGGAATTCGACACGCTCACGCTTTTCACGACCCCTCTTACAAGCTTCCTTCCATCTACGATTGAGTTCACGGAGTGACCGGAGGAGAGAGACAAATTTCATGCGGACCTCTCGCAACCCAGCGAAGGTATCCAGGAGCTCTGTCTGTGTCTCGGACCGCATTAAGCTTCGGTTGGCACCTTGACCATGGATCTCGATCAACAATTCTCCAAAAGCCTGCAGGTTTTTCAGGGTTACGGGGCGTCCGTCGATGCGGGCTTTACTCCGACCTTTGGAGTCCAAGATCCTGCTTACGACCAGGCGATCCTTCTCGGGTGGGATGCCCAGGACCTCTTCATACAGTTCCCGCACTTTTTCGGAACGCTCCCCCTGGGCCAAAAGGAAGACCCCGTCAATCGTTGCCGCCCTGGCTCCATGGCGCACATAGCCGGCCTTGCCCTTTTCACCCCGAAGTAGCTTGAGAGCCAGGACCAGGAGGGATTTTCCCCCTCCGGTCTCTCCACTGATCACCGTCAACGCAGCGGACGGTGACAGGCTCGCCTCCTCCAACAGGGCCAGGTTGCGAATCGTGATTTGATCGAGCATTTCCCCTCCAAAGCAAAAAGACCCTTTGGTTTCCTCCAAAGGGTCTCCGCATTGAAGACGAAATCAAAGGGGAAAAAACCCCCTATCTTTTTTACTTACCCGGTTTGGCAGGTTGGGGGGACTTGGCTCGGGGTGACTTACTCTGCGCACCAACTCGTGTCGTTTTAGCTTTGGAATTTTCCACTGCCTCCCACATAGGACGGTTCTTCTTGGGGATATGCATCCCGTCGATCTGCTGATCGACGACCGACTTGGGATCCTGGGAAAGCAAGGTCAGCTGGTCTTTGGCAATGGATGGGTCCTGAAGAAGGGCCATCGACCTTTGAAACTGGTTTGAAGCCCGCTCGGCGTTCCCTACCCGCATCAAACAAATGCCAAGATAGTAATGGATCCAACCCTTTACTTCGTTATCCAAACCTGGGGCGAAGGCCATATTGAACTCGTTACCCGCCTGCTCCCAACGCCGACGCTTCATCAACCTGCGAGCTTTGACCATTCGGGCAAGAGAAGCGGTATTGAGCTTGTTGGGGAGGATTTCAATCTTGGAAATTTCAAACCAGGGCTTTCCACGAAAGACGTTGCGAATAATCCCAGTACAGGCGATCTTTTGGTAACGCTTCAACTTGGAAAGAAGGTCGATGACATCGTCATTCCTCTTGTCCACAAAAAACGTCGGCGTGGGATTATCAAAATCTTCCTTGATCCAAAGCCTCTTCGTAACCCCCCAGACTTCGAAATTCACAAAATCAGCCCGGGTGAAACGGGTGAAGAAGGCATTGTGAAGAGAGCCGATTCCCCGGAAGTATCCCTCGATTCGAACCGCCAAATTCTTGAAAGCCTGCGGGGTTTTCTCGATTTGCCTGAGAGTCGTATTCTTGGGATCCTTAACCGAACCTTCTCCTTGAGCAGGAAGAGGGGTGGCAAGAGAAAGAAGGCCAACGAATAAAGAAATGGATTTGATCATCCGAGTCATGATTCCTCGCGTGGTATCGGGGATGCGTCTGTCTCTTGCTCTTCGGTTTCTCAGGGAGGAAAAGTTGAGGCGGGAAACCAGGAACTTTCCCCCCACTCCCCTCAGTCGTGCAATACCCTGTTCACAAGGCGTTTCATGGCCTCCGCCAGCACCTCGTCCGGGAGATCGTCCCCCCGCCTGAACAACTCCTTCATCAAAGCCACCCGGTCTTTTTTCGGTCCCGGACGATTCAGGAGCATCTCCACGAGGTCCTCGACATCCGCGTTTCGCACTGAGGAAGCCCCCCCAGAAGCTGATTTTCCCTTCATATCCCCCCCAAAAGCCCGATAGCAAGGTTACTAGCGCTTCGATTCAGCGTTTGGATCCCATGCACTCCAAGCTGTTGTCAATTTCGACACTTCCTCTTCGACCACTCACCTGCCAAACTTGACCCCCCCTTCATTTGGGATTGGGAGATCCCCCCTCACTTTGAAGGTAGATTGTGTGGTATCCTTTGGGGAGGAGACCGCGAAATCGCCCCTTTCCTCCTTTTTTCTCTTGTCCTCACGGCAAAGGTCCAAGTAGGGATTTTTGCCAAACAATCGCCTGAACTGCCGCCCTCTCCGAGGGCGCAACTCATAACGAACAACTCATAGAAAAGGACTTCGGAACAAAATGAAAGCTGCCCTCAGCATCGGTGGCCTGTTGCTCAGCTCAGCCCTGATCACAAGCACCATTCGTTCTCAGGTTGTGATCAGCGAGATCGGATTCGACGCCAACGACCAGTGGATCGAGATCTATAATCCGACCCAAAAGGCGGTCACCCTCACCGGGTGGTCCCTCTACCAAGCAACTCTTACCAAGAACAAACCTCAGAACTATTGGTTCGGTTTTCCGAAGGGAACTCAAATTGATGCCGGAGGTTTTCTCCGTGTTCATTGGCTAGCTCCCATCAAGGCTTCGACAAAGACCGACATTTACACCGGCAACACCGTCTTCCACTTCCTCTTCGGGCTCTTTGCCGAGAAGCTCGACACCGCCAAAGGCGCTCTCGCTCTATTGAACACCCAGGACAACACCAAAATGAACACGGCCGCCTCGTTCAAGGACTGGGTATCCTGGGGAACCTCTGGCTTCAAGAGAGAGACCTTGGCTGTTGTAAATAATCTCTGGATAAAAAACAGCTTTGCCCCTGTCCCCTCCGGGACCCCTCTCCCTTCTCTGGCTTATGATTATTCCACTTTTGGGAAACCACACAGTGGAAAGGAGTGGTTCCTGGATGGGACACCTACCCCCGGAAAAGGAAATACCGGAGGAGCCTTCGTCAAAACCTATGGCAGCTCCTGCAACAACGGGCTTTCTTCGGTCGCCAACCTGACGGCGGTGGGGATTCCCGCGAACGGGGCCAAGGGCTTTTCCGTGGGCATCGATCGCACGCTCTCCCCCCAGGAGTTCGCCCTCTTCTTTGTGGGGGCAAAGCCGGGAACTGGAGCGACCAAGATCTTTGGCTGCTCCTATTGGCTGGATCCCCTTTCTCCCGTCATCCTCGGTTTACTCCCCAAAATCGGAGGACAAGCAAGGTTCGCCATGGACGCCAATGCCATCGCGAATTTCAGTGGGATCCACGCCTACATGATCATGGCTGTCGTCATCCCCGGGACAAGCAAGGCGGGCCTAACCAACGGCCTCGAAATCCAGTTCGGAAAATAGTACCCCAGGCGAATCCAGCAAGCCCCTTCACGAATGGGGAGACAGCAGGCAGACACCCGCGTCTCCCCAGCTTCTTAGGTCCACCCTCCCCATCTTCTCAAAGCTCTCTGGGCCAAAGATCCCCTTGGGAAAATGGAAGACAAGGCTGCTTCCAGACTCCATTTGACCTGTGATCGCCTTCAATCTTTGGAGAGCGGCGACCGGATCCTTTTTTACTTGGGGGTAGGGTGGATCCAGGAAAACAAGGTCCGGCGGACCGGAGAGGTATCCCTCGGAAAAAGGAAGGGGGGGGGCCCAGGCGTCCCCCCTCAGGACGGTATAGGCCTCGGGAGAGAGGTCAGGATCCTGTTCCAGAATGGAGAGATTGCGTTGCAAAACCCCAAGAGGTTTGCGGCTCCTCTCGACAAAAATGACCCCCCGGGCTCCCCGGCTCATAGCTTCGATTCCGTTCGCTCCCGTCCCCGCAAAGAGATCCCAAACCAAGGCTTCCTCCGCCTTTGATCCAAGGATGTTAAAGAGGGCCTCCCGCACCCTCCCCATGAGAGGGCGGGTCATTCTCCCTGACACGGCCTCAATCTTTCGGCCGCGATATTTCCCCGCTACGATTCTCATTTCATCTGCAAAGCTAATTCATGGCCTCGTGAAGCATGGAATTCAAAGGAAACTACGTTGCGATCATCACTCCCTTCCGCAATGGGGAGGTGGACTTTCAGGCCCTCGAAGGCTTGGTAGAGCACATGATCAGGGGAGGAGTCTCGGGCCTGGTCCCCTGCGGGACAACGGGTGAATCGCCCACTCTTAGCCACAAAGAACACGATCTCGTTATCGAAGAGGTCATTCGCTTCGCTGCGGGAAGGGTCCCGGTGATCGCAGGGACAGGGTCCAACTCCACCGCGGAAGCAGTTCGATTAACCCGCCATGCCGAAAAAGCGGGGGCGAGCGCCGCCCTGGTCGTTTCCCCTTATTACAACAAGCCCAGCCAGGAAGGACTGAAAGCGCACTTTCGGGCTATCGCCGATGCAAGCTCCCTTCCCATTGTCCTTTATCAAATCCCGGGAAGATGCAGCATTGAACTCTCCCTCGACACCATTGCCGACCTCGCCGAACATCCTAGAATCCAAGCGATCAAGGAAGCAACGGGGAATCTGGGGAACGTTAGCGACATACGGCGAAGAACGGACCTCGAGATCCTTTCGGGGGACGACAATCTCACCCTTCCCATTCTTTCTCTCGGGGGAGGAGGAGTTGTCTCCGTCCTAAGCAATCTCCTCCCCGAACAGATCAGCGCCCTTGTCCAGGCCGGACTTGAAGGGAGGATGGGGGATGCTCTCGCGATTCATGAAGCCCTTTACCCCCTCATGCGAGCAATGTTCCTTGAGACCAACCCCCTCCCCATCAAGACAGCTCTCTCGGCCCAAGGCTTTTGCGCGGAAGAATTCAGACTCCCCCTTCTTCCCATGGATCCCAAAAACCGAAACAAGCTAATGCGAATCCTGGAGGACACCCTCACCAACCTGAAAGGGGAATAGGTATTCCACCCCCAACGGGCAAATCCAGCGGAGCCAGCCCATTCGATTCATGTTCCCGATTCACCAAGGTAGGCGGCCTCATTCATGAATCCTTTATCCCTCTGGGGTAAAGGCCGCCTTCTCCATGAGACAAAGGAATCGGTTACAATGAAAAAGCCCCAATGCAGGTAGGCTTAACCAGGAACCTTCACCACCCCGAGAGGAAAAACAAAGATCTCGCGATGCAAGGAGCTGCCTAGGTGACTCGAGTTGCCATTTTGCGCCATGGGGAAAAGAGCTGGATCCTCTTTGCGGGCAAGCCCCTCGTCCTTGGCAGCGCAGATGGTTGTGACCTCCGAATCGAACTCCATGGCGTCGCCAAAAAACACCTCAAACTTGGCCTTCTTGCGGATGGTTCCATCCACGTGAAACCCCTTGGATTCCACCGTGTTGAGGTGGATGGAAGAAAAGTGGACAGAGGATGCATTCTCCGGGAAGGAAGTTCCCTCGTTTTCGGCCTTGCCCACTTGGAGATCGAAGAGGGAGAAGCTGGGTTTGGTTTGCATCTCCAAAGAGCGATCAAAGAGAACCTGAATGGGGTTCGGAGGGAGCTTCATAAGGTCCCCTGGTTCCTCTCCTCTCTCGCAGTCCATCTCCTTCTGATCTGGCTCCTTCTCTCTCTCAAAGCTCAAGCCCCCATCCCGAAAGGAGATCCGGCCAACTTTGGAATGGAAAGGATTGGCAGCTTTGACCGGGAAGAACTCCGTGACAATGAGGAAGAAGCGATCCCCTCTCCACGAATCGAGGATCCCGGGCCCCCTTCTTCTTCCTTGGAGGTTCCCACCTTTGATCCCTTAGAGGGGGACTCGGAGACTGAAGATTTCATGGGAACGGGGGGGGCCACGGAAAACCCACACGGCAATGAGGCCCTCCTCAGGCCACTCCTCCCCCACAGCCACAGAGGAGGGGGCAAAGGCAGGAGTTTGAGGGGGCTCTCAGGGGCCCTGAAAAAACGAATTTCCCATTTGAGGCGTACTGGCCTCGAAATCGCCCTCTGCCTTGACTCCACTTCCTCCATGGGGGAAACCATCCGACATGCCAAGGGGAGCTTGAAAACGATCTTTCTTCTCCTCAAGGATTTGGTCCCTTCTGCTCGCATTGCAATTCTGACATACAGAGACAAGAGCGACGCATATGTCGTCCGTAAAACACGCCTGGGCGTCAACCTCTGGGAAGGGCTCTCTTTCCTCTCCTCGGTTGTGGCCGAAGGAGGAGGGGATTTCCCCGAAGCCGTGGATCAGGCACTCACCATCGCCAACAGGCTCCCTTGGAAACGCTCTTCCACCAAAGTCATTCTCCTCGTAGGTGACGCCCCTCCCCATGAATATCCCGGAATGGCCCAAGCCCTCCGGATCGCCAAGATCTTCAAAGACCGGGGCGGGAGCGTCCACGCAATGCTTAGCGGAAACGACCCACTCGCACAGGAAGCCTTCGCCCGAATTACCAAGGCGGGAAACGGAATGAGGACAACTCTAGGAGATGGAGACTCCCTCGAATCTTTCGTTAACCTCTTCCTTCGCCTGGCTTTGGGACCTACAGGCCAGCGAGACATTCCCAAAATGCTTGCGAACTGGCGAAAATCGCATGCTCCAAGCAGGACGAACAAGCGAAAAAGGCTCCAGGGCTTCCGCCTCTTCACGGCCCTAAAATCCCCCCGACCGGATCCAAGGGTGATCGAAACCTGGGCGCAGAATGCGAGAAAAAAGGATCTCCGGCGCCTCCTCCCGCAGCTTCGGCGAACCCGCCTTTCTGCAGAAGGGAAACACGCCCTGATTTATCTGGTCAATTCGGTCCTGGACCGTGGAGGCTACTCCCCGCTCCTGATCAAACATCAGCGGAACCCTGGCGAGATCTTCTCCAAACTAAAAAAGCGCCTCGAAAAATAGCGGCCAAACTGACAGATCGCAGTCAAACTGGCAGAGCGAAAAGGGGGCGGCGGCGGCACCGTGGGCACAAACCACTGCAAACAAACCATTTATGCTATCAAGAAATAGTGGCACTCTCCTTGCAATCGACAAGCCGGTTGCGGAGGCCAGGCACAAGAGGTCCCAAACCACGCTCGAATCAAAGATTCTGGGTGAAAGAGGAAAGGATTCACACTGCTTCCCTGAAACGTGGGAAGATTCCAGGCATACAGGAGGAAAGAGATGAGACTCGAAAAATTTACGATCAAAACGCAGGAAGCCCTTCAAGAGGCGCAAAGGCTCGCCGAGCAGAGAAAACACCCCAGCCTGGAGCCCATCCATGTACTTTCGACCCTGCTCTCCCAACCTGAAGGGATTGTCAGGCCGATCTTTGAAAGGCTCGGAGTCTCCATCCCTGAGCTTCAAAACCGGATCGAAGTCGAACTCCGCAAGCGCCCCCAGGTCGAAGGAGCAAGCCTTAGCCTGGATCCCGAGACAAAGACACTCTTCGATCGGGCCTACGATATCATGGCCAAAATGGGAGACAGCTTTGTCTCCACTGAGCATGTTCTCCTCGCCCTCCTGGAAGCAAAGGGGACCAAGGACCTCTTGAAGCAACTTGGGGCCACCAAGGAACGAATTGAACTGTCTCTCAAGGAGATCCGCGGATCCCATCGAGTTACGGACCAAAACCCTGAAGAAAAATTCCAGGCTCTCCAAAAATACGCCAAGGATCTGACCGACTTGGCCCGTCGAGGCAAACTGGATCCAGTTATCGGGAGAGATTCTGAGATCCGAAGGGTGATGCAGGTCCTCACTCGAAGGACGAAAAACAACCCCATCCTGATCGGGGATCCTGGGGTCGGGAAGACCGCCATCGTCGAAGGGCTTGCCCAGCGTGTGGTCGATGGCGACGTCCCCGAAACCCTGAAAG
Organism: Planctomycetota bacterium; assembly: GCA_011321845.1. Lineage (GTDB taxonomy): Bacteria > Planctomycetota > UBA1135 > UBA1135 > HyVt-539. Next base: position 23,708 of record DROQ01000149.1, read on the forward strand.
GGAAGAAAATCATGGCCCTGGATATGGGCTCCCTGATCGCTGGAGCAAAGTACCGGGGCGAATTCGAAGACAGGATGAAAGCCGTCCTTAAAGAAGTCACGGATGCCGCGGGCGAAATTGTCCTCTTTATCGATGAGATTCATACCCTGATCGGAGCTGGTGGGTCGGAGGGAGCAGTGGACGCCGCAAACCTCCTCAAGCCGGCTCTCGCCCGCGGGGAACTGCGCTGTATTGGGGCCACAACCCTGGATGAATACAGGAAATACATCGAAAAGGATCCCGCCTTGGAGAGGCGGTTCCAGCCCGTTTTTGTGGACGAGCCCAGCTTGGAGGACACGATCGCCATCCTGCGAGGGCTCAAGGAACGTTACGAGGTCCACCACGGTGTGCGCATCACGGATAGCGCGCTTGTTTCCGCCGCGGTCCTCTCGGATCGCTACATCACAGATCGTAAACTCCCCGACAAGGCCATCGACCTTATCGATGAAGCCGCCAGCAAAATCCGAATGGAGATCGACTCTCTCCCCACCGAGCTGGACGAGACCGAACGACGCCTCCGTCAACTGGAGATCGAGAGAGAAGCCCTCAAGCGTGAGAAGGACAAGGCCAGCAAGGAGCGCCTCGACAAGCTCGAGGAAGAGTTCGCAGAGCTTCAGGAGAAGGCCCAGGCTCTCAGGGCACACTGGAAAGCCGAGAAGGAGATCATTGACCAGCTGAAAAAGGACCAGGAAACCATTGAACAGCTACGGGTCGAGGCAGACCGGGAGGAACGAGAGGGAAACTTTCAAAAAGTTGCAGAGTTGCGCTACGGCGAGATTCCAAAGATTGAATCCGAAATGGCCCAAGCTTCGGAAAAACTCAAAGAGATCCAGAAGGATCGAGCACTCCTCAAGGAAGAAGTTTCGGCCGAGGAAGTCGCCGCCATTGTGGCGAAATGGACGGGTGTTCCCGTGGAACGCCTCGTGGAGGGTGAGCGCGCCAAGCTTATCCACATGGAGGACCGCTTGCGCCAGCGGGTCATCGGGCAGGAAGAAGCCATCCAAGCCGTCGCGGATGCGGTCCGGAGGTCCCGAGCGGGTCTCCAAGACCCCAATCGCCCCATTGGCTCTTTCCTATTCCTCGGGCCTACTGGGGTGGGGAAAACCGAACTCGCGAGAGCCCTGGCCGAATTCCTCTTTAATGACGAGAAGGCCATGGTCCGGATCGACATGGGCGAGTTCCAGGAAAAGCACTCGGTAGCCCGACTCATCGGCGCTCCTCCAGGCTATGTGGGCTTTGAAGAAGGGGGCTATCTCACCGAAGCGGTCAGGAGGCGGCCCTATTCGGTCATCCTCCTGGACGAAGTTGAAAAGGCCCACCCAGAGGTCTTCAACACCTTACTCCAAGTCTTGGACGATGGCCGTCTCACCGATGGAAAGGGGCGGACGGTCAACTTCAAGAACAGCCTGATCATCATGACCAGCAACCTGGGATCCGACATCCTGTTGGATCACGATCCAGACGAGGAAGGCATCCGGGAACGCGTGGAGGCCATCCTCAAGACCCATTTCCGTCCAGAATTCCTCAACAGGATCGACGAAACGGTTCTCTTCCATCGCCTGAAACCGGAGCACATCCGTGAAATCGTGGAAATCCAGCTCAAAGCCCTAGGATCCATTCTGGATCAGAAGCACATTACCCTCGAGGTCAGCGACGAAGCCAAGGACCTTCTGGCCAAGCTGGGGTACGATCCGGCCTTCGGAGCCAGGCCTCTCAAGAGAGTCCTGCAACAGAAGGTCCTAAACCGCCTCTCGAGCAAACTTCTCTCTGGCGAGATCAAAGAAGGAGACCGGGTTCAGCTGGTCGTCGAGGAAGGAGATGTCGCCTTTCGGGTGCTCGAAGAGCCTCAACCGCAGCCTGCTTGAGCTCCAATCTCAACAAGGATGAATTGCATGAGAGAAAGGGGGTGACCCCCCTTCTCTCTCGTGCAAAGATGCCATCATGATCAACCAGACTCCATATGATCCCAGGACCATCGCTCTACTGAGCGAGTTCATCTATCCACCTCAGGATATCGACGCCGGTACCGTTCAGGCCATTCACAACGAACTGTACAAGGACCCGGATTTTTCCTACCAAAACTTTTCTGTTAGCCATGAAGGAATCAACCTCTCCAACCTGCGGGAGGGTCCTTCTGAGATTTCGGCGGCAAACTTTCTCCCAGACAGGATCCAAGTCCGAGAAGAATTAACTGGAACTCACGTAGATGATTTCACTAAGCGGATCGAACGCATCCTTAGTGTCTCAACGCAACACTTGAATATCCCTATTTTTGTTGCCCATCAGCACGTAGTCCGGAGCCTTGTTCATCCCAAAAATTGTCGAGACGCCCGGGAATTCCTCGCCACGCAAGTTTGCGACCTTTCTCCGGAACAATTCGAACCTTTTGGGCGCCCCGTTGGGCTCTTTGGAATCAAAATGATTTTCCCCGCGGCGGATGGAATGACGGATTACCACAATTTCCGAATGGAGTCTTACAACGATGACCCTCGGCTGGTTTTCGTTGAAGACATTGCGACCTTTACTCAGCCCGTACAACCTGACCGGATCGAGGACCTTTCGACGAGCATGAAAATGACTTATCGGTTCGTCCGTGATCGGGCCCTGGTTTTCCTTTCACTCTTCGATCAAAAACAGGAACCACCAAATGAGGAGTGACCCTAAAAAAATTCGTTGGATCGCGGCTCTGTTGATCGGCTGCATGGGGAGCATGCAAACAGCTTGCAAGGAAGAAACCTCCACCAGACCGAAAAAGCCCTCTCCTAATGAAGTTGTCCTAAAAGTCGGAAACTACTCGTTCACAGAACAAGAAATCAACGCTTTTACCGACTTCCTCGCAAAAGCTTCCAATGGTGAATCGCTCGCCCAAATCCGTCGGACCGTATTCATGGATTATTGTCTTCCAAAAAAAATTGTGGAGAACCTGACCACAAAAAAGGAGCGGGACCTCGCAAAACAGAAAGCGGATTCCTTCTTTCAAATTGTCCAAGCCGACGGGGGAGACCTGAAAGCACTCCGGAAAAATGGAGATCCCATAGGGGGTAAAGAAGAAAGCGGGCACTATCCTCGAGTCAACATCCTGACACCAGATGTGACCCAAGCACTGTTCAACCGAGAAGTCGGCGAAATCACGATTCCTATCCCCACCGTTTATGGGGTCCTTATCGTTGGTGCAGTAGATGAGAAAAAGGGGATGAACGCCTTTGAGAGCCACCGAGGGATTTACACGGTTTTTTTCCCATATTCCGCGGACAGGCCCCTGGGCAGCCAAACTAGGGAACAGATACAGAAACTCCTGCAAGAAAAGCCCTATATTCATCCATACTACCAAGATGATTTTGCCCCCTTGTTTCCTAGAGCGAATTAACTCAATGACAACGGAGAGATTCCGCCCCCCTCTAGCCCTTCTTTTCGGCTTCCTCCTATCCACAGGCATTCTTTGCCAGTCCCCTCCTTCTTCCCTTCCAGGAAAAGAAATAAAAACCGCTTCACAACAAAAGAACAAAACGGGGAAAAGCAAGACCAGGAAAAGCAAGAGGGTCCGACTCCGTTGGCCCCACTTGAAATTTTCTCGGAAAACACTGGTCAAGGAAAAGATTTCGGACCTGGTCTCCAAGAAAGAGGCTAAACGAGCCATGGTGGAGAAACTGATTCTCCGCTACGGAATCGGTGTTGCCCCAGTTCTTCTGGGGGCACTTCACGACCGGCAAAAACCACCTATCGTCGAAAGGCTTACCTTCTTCCTGGACAAGCTCCTCACCAAGGAACAGGCTCCCCTGTTGGTACGCGAATACCGACCAAAAAATAAAACCCTATCCCTTTACCTTGTCCAAAAGTTGGCGAGCTTTAACGACAAATCTCTGGTTCCCTTCTTCCAAAAGGCTAGCAAACACTCCGATCCTCGTATTTCCAAGACAGCCTTCTTCGCCTTGGCCTCCCTGGGAGACATCTCCACCCTGCCCTTCCTCGTAAAGATGGCCCGGGATCATTGGCAAACCGAAAACCGAAAGATCCGAACCGCCGCCCTTAACCTTCAAGGCAAAAGATCCAATGAGATCCTGATCCCCATGCTGAACAAGGCCGACGATGATCTCCGAATCGGAATCCTTCGGATTCTAGCTGTCGCGGGGACCAAGGAGTCAGTCTCAGCGGTCGCGCGGTATCTGGACTCCCCCAAACATCAAATCCGTGTCGCAGCCGTCAACGCCCTTCGAGGAATCGTGGACGGCGAGGCCCCCTACGCCAACCTCTCCGTTTTCTCCGCAATCGAGGAGGTAAAGAAATGGAAAAGGAGAGTCCATTGATGCCACGGATGCTGTTTTCCTCAATCTTCATTCTTACTCTGGGAACCTCAACGACCCTCCCACCCTCCCCGGCGTCACGACACCCAATGGAGTGGGCTCAAAAAACTTCTAAAAAAAAGAAGCTCCCACGGTGGAAAATCGATCCTTACACAAGAAACGACCCAAAGGCACTAAAGAAGGCGGGCTATGTCAATTTTAGTCCTTTCCCATGGGGGGACGGCCATGATTCCACCTTGATCGAAAAGGAACTCCGAAAATCCAAAATCATATGGGTGGAAACCGCACATTTTCGTATCGGGTCCACCCTCGAGCCTTGGCAACTCCCCTTTGACATCAAAATCCGGAAACGTTATCGGGCGGAGCTCACGGAGCTTCAAAAAAAAATACCTCGCATCAACCCAAAAAAGAAAACACTGGATCGTTGGCTCCGTGTCCACCTTTTCGCCCACCGGCTTGAAAAGCTCTATTCCGATTTCATGAAACGGGTGGGTGTCACCCAAAAAAACTTCCCAATCAAGCCTGACACCTTCATGAATGGTGAATATTGGGGACAAGGTCCCTACCTAGGGATGAGGAACAAATATACAGTTCTACTCTTCCAAAAGGTCAGTGAGCATCTGGCCTACCTCAGCCGGTTTACCGGAAGAGTTCAGAATTTCGCTGTCCGACACCACTTCAAGAAATTTGGCTCCCTCATGCTCTGCACAGCAGCCGGACTCGAAGACGGGCGATTAAAAAATGATGTCGCAATGCACGTCCATGTGATCTGGAACAACGTTCACAATCTCATTGATGGATATCGGCATTACACCCACGACCTCCCTGTATGGTTCAAGGAAGGCATGGCCCACTGGTATGGGCGTCGAATCAGCCCCAAATGGAACAACTTCGATCAAAACGAAAGCGCGCGTGCAGACCTGAAGAGTACATGGAAATGGGATGTGGCGGTCC
>DROQ01000150.1 GCA_011321845.1 Planctomycetota bacterium
GAGAGGAGACTGTCATGATGATCTCGGAGATGTTGATCTGTGCTTTTCTTTTTCAAGGTGGTTGGGAGCCTCTTCACGGCGCCGCCTGGATCGAAAAAAGTGTCCGGCTCGCCTCGAATCCCGTTGAAAAGACCCTGTTGCGACTTCAGGACAGCCCCAATGGGTATTCGCGACCGGACCAGTCCATCTGGACCGGGAACAAGTGGCACAGGGTCGCGAGAATCCCGGTGGAGGGCCGGCAGGAGCAGGTGCTCGCCTATGACCCCGTGAACCAGGGCATTCTCCTCTTCGGCGGGGGACGAAACCTTGTTCTAAGCAATGACAAGTTCATGGGGGACACCTGGCTCTGGAGGGGAGGAAAGTGGAGCTTGCTGGGGCCTCTGACTTCTCCTTCTCCCCGTTACTACAACTCGTTCGCGACCGATACCCGGAGGAAGCGCATCGTCTGCTGGGATGGGGGGGATGGAACCATGAGGTTCGGCCGCCATTTTCCCGACCAGGTTTGGGAGTGGGATGGGAAAAACTGGAACCTGATCCAGCCCAAGATCTTTCCCAAACCCAGGTGGCAGGGAGCCATGACCTATGACCCCGTGAGCGGCCGAGTCCTGTTGTTCGGGGGGACCGGTGGTCCCTTCTTCGGGAGTGTCCCTTTGGACGATCTTTGGGAATGGGATGGCAAGACTTGGACAGAACAGAAGCCTGCACCGCAGCAACCCTGGCCCCTGGCGAGGGGATGGGGCCAACGCTTCGTCTACTTTCCCAAACTCCGAACATGCCTTCTTGTCGGCGGGGCGCCGAGCAACACGCAGAAGGCCTTCCGTTTCACCGATACTTGGGCCTGGGATGGGAAGACAAAACGATGGGCGCGCCTTGACTCCAACGGGTCGATCCCCGGCTTCCCCGTCTTCCTGGATTCCATGGCTGTGGATCCCGTGAGTCAAAACATGATCCTTGTCGGGAGAACGAGAGTCAAAGGGTCCGGCCTCCCCGGACCGCGGGAGACTTGGATCCACGACGGGAAGAAGTGGAGCAAAGCTTTCAGGGATCCTGACCATCCCTCCTATCTTCTCCAAGCAGCCTGGGATCCTCGAGGAGACAGGTACATCGGATTCAACCTGGTAAACACCGTTGAGAATGGGGTGAGTTATTCCCAACTGGAGACCTGGGAGTTCAAGGTCGGGGCGGGATGGCGCAAGCTGCTCGGGCCTGGTTTCAAAAGCCTGGCGGGGTTTTCCAAGTATCAGCTCATCACGCATGAGGACGCTGGGGTTCTCATCCTGCTTGAAAACCGAGGTTCCTCGGGGAGGACCTTTCTCTGGGATTCCTCGAAGGACCGATGGACCCGGGAGACACGTCACCTCCCCGGGGTCCTGGGTGGAGGCAACCGGGTCTGCTACGATTCCAAGCTGAAAGCCATCACCTACTTCAGTTTCGATCGTTCCTTATACCGTTGGACGCCGGAGAAAGGCTGGACCAAGGATCCCTCCTTCCGTCTTCCCTTACGCGTTCGAGGAACCTGGCAGTGGGATGGCAAGGTCACCTACGATCCCCTGAGGGACCGCTTTGTTCTCTGTCGGCCAAGCGAAGGGAGTCTCCCCTGGCCGAATTGGGAGTGGGATCGAAAGACCTGGAGGTCCATTCCAGGCTTGGGGGGGCTCGCTCGTTTCGGAGTTCATGATTTCCATTTGGTCGCTGTGCCCGAGTTGGGAGGGACCCTTCTGATCGGGGGAGAATACGTCCGGCAAAACGTCTGGTGGGGCAATAACCCCTGCTTCCTTTGGGATGGAAAGAATTGGGTGGAGCTGGGCTGGGCCCGGTACCCGGAATTTCCGCGTTCCTCCTCGTCTCGACCGCGGTCGATGTTCTATGACAGGGGCCGGCGGCAGCTTGTGTCCTTCCACACCCTGATCTCCAACCAGAGCGGTATGCGTTTGCGGGTCGGAGGTCTGCGCGCGCTTCCCAATTTCGCGCGACCGGGTTCCCGGCTCCCGCTCGAAATCCATGAGCCCAAGAAACCGAGGCGGTTTTTTGTCTTGGGCTTGTCCCTCGGGGCTTGGCCGGGTTTGCCCTTTGTGGATACCAGGGGAACTCTTCGTCGGCTCCCAGTCGCCGGGGATCCTCTCTTCCTGCAATCCCTGGGCTGGGGTGCCCTGGGGATGTTGGACGCCAAGGGGAGAGCCCAGCTAAGCCTTCCGATCCCGGGGCAAAAGGTCCTCGCGGGCTTGGAATTCTATGGGGCCGCGGTCATCCTTGGGAATGGGGGAGTGGAGAAGGGGACCAACGAGGTCGCCCTCCAGATCCTTCGTTGATGCATGAATCCCTCCCTCACCTTCCTCCTCCCCTTTCGAAACGCCGGGGAGCATCTCGAGGAAGCGCTCCTGTCGCTTCAGGCGCAGACGCTGGGGGATTGGGCCTGCGTGCTGGTGGACGATGGGAGCGAGGACGGGGGCTATGAGATAGCCCAGCGGTTCCGCAAAAAAGATGGGCGCTTCCGCCTCCTGAGGACGGGGGGCCTTGGGATCGCCAGGGCCTTGCAGAAGGGCCTCGAGGGGATCGACTCTCCCCTGGTCGCGCGCATGGACGCCGACGACCGGGCCGCTCCCGAGCGGCTTCGGCTTCAGCTCGAGGTGTTCCGGGAGGGTGGGGACCGGCTCGCCGTCGTGGACGGGGCCTGCCGGTTTTTCCGGGATGGGGGGGAGGTGCCCGAGGGGATGCGGCTCTACCAGGACTGGGTCAACGGGATCTGCGAGGAGGAGGATTTCGATGCGGCCTTCCTCTTGGAGTGTCCGGTCGTCCATCCCGCGGCGACCATCCGGCGCAGCGCTCTGCTCGCCGTGGGCGGATATCGGGACGGGGACTTTCCGGAGGACTTCGATCTCTGGCTCCGGCTCCGGGAGAAGGGTTTCGCGTTTCGCAAGGTCCCCTCCTGCTGCGTCGAGATGCGGGATGGGCTCGACCGTGCGACCAGGACGGATCCCAGGTATCGGCGCGGCGCCTTCGTGCGGCTCGCCCAGGACTATGTTCTCCGCAACTTCGCCCTGGAGCGTCCCTTTGCCCTCTGGGGCGCGGGGAGGGGGGGCAAGCCCTGGCTCCGGCAGTTGATGGAGGCCGGGAAACCTCCCGCCTTCCTGGTCGACGTGGATCCGAAAAAGCTGGGCAGGAAAGTCCATGGGATCCCTGTCTGCCCTCCCGAGGCTCTTCGCGAAAAGGCCCCCGCCTTCTGTCTCGTGGCCGTCGGCGCACGCGAGGCCGGTCCCCTGATCCGCGAAGAGATCGCCAGGCTGCGTCCCATGTGGCGGGAAGGGAGAGACTGGTGGCGGGTGGTGACCTGAGGTTGGGACCTTCGGCTGTGCTGTGCGATGAGAGCGATCAGGCTCATCCCTCCCGCTTGTAAAAATGCAGGGCCGTGGCGAGATCCTCCTCCTGGATTTTTTCGTTTCCGGCCCAGTCGGCGGCTGTGCGGGCAGTGCGCAGGACCCTGCTGATTCCCCTGGCGGAGAGGTCGTCGCGAAGGCAGGCCTTGACGAGGAGCTTGCGGGCTTTTTCGACGAGATGCTTGGGGTTCCGCAGCTCCATCTCGGAGAGCTTGGCGTTGAGGACCCCGCCGTTGCGCTCCCGCTGAAGGCGCTGGAGGTCGTGGATGCGCTCCCGCAGCGCGGGGCTCTGGGGCTGGTCCCCCATGGAATCCTCCAGAATGGTGTGGGCGGGGACGGGGCTCAGGTCGAGGCGCAGGTCCATCCGGTCGAGGAGAGGCCCTGAGATGCGCGCCCGGTAGCGACGGATCGCGGTCGGGGTGTCCGTGCAGGGAAGGCGAGGGTGGCCCAACCTCCCGCAGGGGCAGGGGTTCATCGCGGCGATGAGCTGGAAATCGGCGGGGAAGTCCGCCCGCGACTTGCTCCGGCAGATGCTGACCAGGCCTGTCTCGAGGGGCTGGCGCAGGGTCTCGAGGCAGGCCCGTTGAAACTCGGGCAGCTCGTCCAGAAAGAGGATGCCCCGGTGGGCGAGGCTGGCCTCCCCCGGCCCCGGCGGGGACCCCCCGCCCACCAGCCCCGCGCTGCTGATGGTGTGGTGGGGGGCGCGAAAGGGCGGCCGGCCCAGGTGCAGGAACTCGCAGAGGTCGCGCTGGTTCTCGACCCCGGTGCTCGTGCGCACGCGCAGCACCTCGAGGCGCTGCTCCTCGGGGAGGGGCGGGAGGAGGCCCTGCATGCAGCGGGCGAGGAGGGTCTTGCCGCAGCCCGGCGGCCCGGACATGAGGAGGTTGTGCCCTCCAGCCGCCGCGAGACAGAGGGCGACCCGCGCCTGTTCCTGGCCCTTGACTCTGCTCAGGTCCGGAACCTCCTCCTCGAAACCCCGGAGCAGGCTGGGGTGGGGGCGGGTTTCATCGGCCCGAAGCAGGCTGGGTTCGGGGACCTCCCTCGCCTGTTTCCATTTTCCCTTGAGGATGCCGATCAGCACCTCCTCGAGGTCCCCGCAGGGGAGGATGCCCAGATCCCCCCCCGCCCGCGCCGCGAGGGGCGCGTTCTCGTGTGGGCAGACCAGGAGGTCCGAACCTCCGTCCCGCGCCAGCTCGGTCAGCCCGAGGATGCCGGGCACGGGGAGGAGGCGTCCGTCCAGGCCCACCTCGCCCAGGAAGAACTTGCCCCGGAGCGCGGCCGGCTCGATGGCTCCGCCCAAGGCCGCCAGCACGACGGCGAGGGGGAGGTCCATCTGGGTTCCGGCCTTGCGCTGCCTCCCCGGGGCCAGGTTGATGACCAGGCGTCCCCGAGGAAAGGGAATGCGCAGGGAGAAGAAGGCCGAGCGAATCCTTTGGAGCGACTCCCGGATGGTGGCGTCGGCGAGCCCCAGGATCATCGAGTGTCCGAAGTCGCTGCCCCGCACCGAGGCCTCGATCTCGATGGGCAAAGCCCCGATGCCATCGAGAACTCCGGCTTGAAGGCGGACGACTCCCTTGTGCTGCTTGTTCCCTTGCCGTTCTTCCACGAAACAAGGGACGCCTGGCGAGCAAAATGGTCGGAAAAAGCTCGGGAAAACCGGCGGTTTTTTTAGGAAGAATTCTCAACCAATCCCGGCCTTCTTTCCCGGACCGGGCGTAGTTGCTCACACCTCCCCTTCCGGGCGGCCGTTCTGGGCGGAAAGGGGGATTTTCTCGTTCTGAGAACTCTCCGGAAGGGCCGGCCTTTGTTTGCGAACATTCCAAGCAGAATCCTCTCGTTTCTCTCCGCCCTGGGCTGGGGGTTGCTCCATCTCCTCCCGGGCGCCCTCTTCCTGGTCGCTCGCATCCCCGCCCAGGGCCCTGTCCGAGTGAGGGTTCGAGTGAGCTATATCACAGGTCGCTCCGCCTTTCTGGACAAGGGGGCCAGCCAGGGGATCCAGGTCGGGGACCAGGTTCTCCTGCGGCTCCCGGGCCTTGGGTTGGTCAAGTCACGGGTCCAGTCCGTTTCCGAATCCTCCTGTCGGATCCTTCTCCCTGCCCAAGGGTTGGCTCTCGCCCAGGGGGCACAGGGGGAGGTTCTTGTCCCGAGAGACCGGGTCCCATCCAAGTCCCGGGGCAGGACGACTCCGCCAAAACCCAAACGCGCCCGCTCCCATCCCCCCTGGACGCGGCCCATTCCTCGCGCCGGTCCCGGGGAACCACTGCTCGCGCCCGTGATGGCTCGCAAGGCCAGCGAGCGCCCCACGAGGTGGGACGGGCGGCTCAGGCTGCAGGCGCTGCGCACCTGGGACCGGGAGGGAGGACGGGCGACGGGTTTCGGTTTGTTCCGCAGCGGAGTCTCGCTCCGGGGGCGCAACCCCCTTCGCAACGCGGGGGAGTTCCAGTTCGACGGCGAACTCCAGCGCCGGCAGGTGTTCCTCCAGGACGAACCGGACACCAAGGACGACCGCGGCCGAGTGGACCGGCTCTACTACCGCAAGGAGGGGGCCTTCTTCGCCTACCAGCTGGGGCGCTTCGTCTCCATCCAGCATCCCGAGATCGGGGTCCTGGACGGAGCCGGGATGGAGGTCGCCGTCAGCAAAAAGGGGAGGGTGGGCGTGTTGCTGGGTTCCTTGCCCGAGGCCACCGACGCGCTCACCACCGGGAGGGATCTGGGGGCGGTTCTTTACTGGGTGCGGGAGGTCGAGGACTCGCGGCTCAGGGTGGCCTTCCAGAAAACCTGGCACAAGGGGGTCCCCGACCGCGACCTCCTCGTGCTCTCGGTCGAGAAGAGCTGGGAGGGGCTGCGCCTCTACGCCCATTCCCTCTTCGACCACTACGGAGACCTGGACCGGGTCAAGGCCAAGGGCCTCGACTGGACCGAGGGCATGTTTCGGCTCTCGGCGGATGTGGCGGAGGGGCATTCGGTCCAGGTTTCCCTCACGCATTACACCCTTCCGGAGACCCGGCGTTTCGAGTTTCCGCCCCTCGCCTCCGACCTCCTCCGGGATTTTCGGAGCGACCGCCTCAGCCTCTCCAGCGATCACGAGCTGGGCGGGGGCTTCGAGGCCGGGACCCGTGTCGACTTCTGGAAGGACCAGAGCAAGAGCGGAGTCTCGGTGGAGGCGAGCCTGCGGGCCCAGGATGTCCTGTTCGAGGATGGAGATGTGGATCTCCTGGTCTATCGGCGCGAGTCCTCTTTCTTTACCGGCCCCGGGTTTCGTCTTCGGGGGAGAAAGAGCGTCGGGGATCTCGAACTCAGCATGAGCTACGAATGGACGGCTTTCGAGACCCAAGGGACCGTGGCTGGAGGAAGCACCCTGATCGACCAGAGCTTCAACCTCTCCCTGGACTACCAACCTCCCGCTTCCTGGTATGGCTCGCTCTTTCTGGAACGGCGTTTTGGGGATGGGCGGGACTCTTGGAGCCTTGGGATGTTTTGGCAGCTCCGCTTTTGAGGATGGACAAGGAAAGAACATCATGACCCGATCCAAGTTCAAGAGGTTGCTCATTGTTCTGCTCATCTGGATCCCGGTGGCTTGCGTGTTCCTCGATCCACAAAAGTGGAGCGAGGAGCGTGGACCTGTGGTTCCCCATGACAGCTTTCCAGCCGACTGCTCCCTCTGTCATGTGGGGAACGGTTGGCATGAGATCCGTTCGGACTTCGTCTTCGACCACAAGAAGGAGACCGGGGTGGAGCTGAAGGGGCAGCACAAAAAAGCCGAGTGCCTGCTCTGCCACAACGACCGGGGCAAGGTCCAGGTCTTCGCAGCCCGAGGTTGCGAGGGCTGCCACGCGGATCCCCACGCGGCTCAGCTCGGGAAGGACTGCAAGGCCTGTCACGACGAGCGCTCCTGGGCGCCGAAGGGCCAGGTCGCCAAGCACGCGCGGACCCGGTTTCCCCTCGCGGGGATCCATGCCACTGTGGCCTGTTTCCGTTGCCACCCCGGCGCGAATGTGGGGAGGTTCGGGGGGCTGGATCCGAGCTGCGCGAGCTGTCATACCAAGGAGCTGGCGAGGGCCACGGACCCCGACCACAAGGCCCAGGGCTGGACGGACCATTGCCAGCGCTGCCACCTCCCGACCGCTTGGACGGACGCGCGCTTCGACCACAACAGCTTCCCCTTGGTCGGCCAGCACAAGGCCATCCATTGTGCGGCCTGCCACAAGGGGAATGTTTTTCGGGGCACTCCCCAGAACTGTGTGGACTGCCACCTGGGGGACTACCAGGCGACCACTGAACCCAAGCACGCCGCCGCCGGGTTCGGAACCGATTGCGAGCGGTGCCATACTCCCTACGGCTGGGCGGGCTCCAATTTCGATCACAGCCGCTTCTTCGCGCTGCAAGGGGGACACGGGGGCCTGGAGTGCAGCGCTTGCCACAAGGGGATCTACAAGGGGACACCTAAGGACTGTGCGAGCTGCCACCTGGCGGACTACAACCGGACGACCAACCCCAACCACAAAACGGGGGGCTTCCCCACGAATTGCGAGTTATGTCACAGCAGCTTCGGCTGGGGAGGCGCCAATTTCGATCACGACAAAACCTTCGCTCTTCGGGGAGCCCACAAGGCCCTCGTTTGCAGCAAGTGCCACAAGGGGGGCCTCTATCGTGGGACTCCCAAGGATTGCGCGAGCTGCCACATCCAGGAGTACACCAAGACGACCAACCCCAACCACCAGGCAGCCGGTTTTCCCCTTACCTGTGAGACTTGCCACAACGAGACCACCTGGAAGGGAGCCAAGTTCGATCACAACAAGTTTTTTCAGCTCGTGGGGGCCCACAAGGGGCTGGATTGCAGGAAGTGCCACGCCGGGGGACGCTACAAGGGGACGCCGAGAGATTGCGCGAGTTGCCACCTGGGGGATTACAACAAGACGACCAATCCCAACCACAAGAACGCGGGCTTTCCCACCAACTGCGAGATCTGCCATGGCCAGGTCTCCTGGAAGGGAGCCAGCTTCGACCACAGCAAGTTCTTTGTGCTCCGGGGTTCCCACAAGGGGCTGACCTGTGCCAAATGTCACCCGGGGGGACGTTACCGTGGAACTCCCAAGGACTGTGCGAGCTGCCACATCAATGATTACAACAGGACCACGAGCCCCAACCACAAGAGTTTGGGGTTCCCGACCAAGTGCGAAACCTGTCATAACGAAAGCACCTGGAAGGGAGCGACCTTCGATCACAAGGCCTTCCCGATCACCTCGGGCAAGCACAAAGGGATCTCCTGCCTCACCTGCCATCCCAAGCTCTCCCAGCCCAAGGTGTTCACCTGTTTGAACTGCCATGAGCATCGCAAGACCAAGATGGATGACAAACACAAAAAGGTCTCCGGCTACCGCTGGGTGAGTTCGGCCTGCTATTCCTGCCACCCCAAGGGAAAGGAGTAGGGCCGCTAGCTCAGCTCGAGGGCGAGGCGCTCGAGGACGCCCAGGGGGGGCAGGCCTTCGAAGTGCCGGAGCTTGAGGCCGGGGGAGATGTCGAGGAGGGCGTCTTTCGCGTCCTCCTGGGCGGGGCCCTGGGGACCGAGGGTGAGCAGGGCCTCGTGACCGCCGGCCTCGAAGAAGAGGCCGAGGGCTTCCTGGGGCGAGCTGCTCCGCTGCGCTTGGAGCCCGAGGGTGCGGAGGAGACGGCAGAGGGTGTTGGTGGCGATGGGGTCTTCTCCCAGGACGAGGACGCTGGGCATGGCTTTGTTCGGGCGAGCGATCTCCATGCTGGGATTTTCGACACTTGGGAAGCCCGGGTGTCCCCTCAACCCCAAGCTCCGTTCTTGTCGAAGAATGGCTGTCCCCTTCCCAGGCCGCCCTTCTCTTTTCAGGGGGCCGGGGCCTCTTGTCCGGAGATCCGAGTATGCGCATTCTCATTACGGCTGTTCTCGCCCTGACCCCCAGTCTTCTCTCGCAGCAGATCATCCCCAAGCGTTTCCAAACTGTGGAGGGGGAGAGTCTGACGAGTTTCCCCTTCGGGCGCAGCACTTCTGTGCGATGGCAGCAGTTCTACGCGCCGGCCTACTTCGGCACGGCGCCGGTGCGCATCAAGGAGATCCACTTCCGGCCGGAGGGGGGGAAGAGCTTTGGGAAGAAGGGCATCGAGCTGGAGATCCGCTGCTCGACGGGCCCTGCCAGGCCGGAGGGGATGAGCGCGGTCTTCGCCAAGAACCGGGGCAAGGACGAGCTGATCGTGTTCAAGAAGCGGGTCTTGCAGCTTCCGGCCATCTCCGTGACGACCAGGCCCGCTCCTTTCGCCTACCACTTCGTCTTCGACAAGCCCTTCACTCTGGACCCCAAGAAGGGCGGCCTCCTCGTCGAGTTCGTGGTGACGAGCCAGCAGCCGGGCCGGCATGAGCTGGACGTGGGTGTCCTCTGCAAGAGCCCGCGGCTGGGCTTCGGGGCGGTGAGCTGCAAGGGGAGCAATGGCAAGGTCCTCCGGGCTGATGTCGCTACCCAGGCCCTGCTCTATGGCAAACCCATGGTCATGCGTCTCCAGGACGCTCTGCCCTCGGCGGGGTTGGTGTTCGTCCTGGGGACCAAGGAGTCGGGGAACTGGGGAGGCTTCGGGCTTCCCCTTCCGCTCGACCGGGCGGGGGCCAAGGGCTGCGCCCTCCTGACCGACCCCGTGCTCTTCCTCGGAGGCGTTGCGAACAGCCAGGGGCGCGGGTTGTTGACCCTGAACCTCCCCGCGGACTCCCGGCTCCTCGGCTTCTGGCTCCGCTTCCAGGGCCTCGCCCTGGACTCCAAGGCCAACCCTCTGGGCCTGGTGACCAGCGCCGGCGCCAAGGGCCAGGTCTGCGGTCCGGAGGGCCTCGTCCGCCTCCTCGCCGTACAACTCTCCGCCACCACCGGCCTCCTCGAACCCGGCCTCGCCCCCGTCACCCTCCTCAAGTAGAAAACCCCTCCAGGAAACGCCAGTAGGGAACGCCTCCAGGCGTTTCAGGTAGAAAACCCCTCCAGGGGTTTTACGTAGAAAACGTCTCCAGACGTTTTAAGTAGAAAACCCCTCCAGGGGTTTTACGTAGGAAACGCCTCCAGGCGTTTCCCCACCCCCTCAAAAAAACCACCATTCCCCCCCAAAAAACGTCCATCCCCCCATGAACCCCTTCCTGGAAACCTCCAACCCCTCCGACCTCCCCCTCCTTTCCCCCCACATCCACCACATCCCCCCTACCGCACGCTTCTTCCAACCCCAATCCGACCTGACCCTCCGCACCGGCCACCTCCCCCACTGGCGCCAACCCAACAGAACCTACTTTGTCACCTTCTGCCTTCACGACGCCCTCCCCAAAGTCGCCATCCAACGCCTTCAGAGAGAACGCCAAATCCTTCGCGCCTCTCGAGACGCCACCCCTCTCCAAGACGACAAACGGATCCACCAGGAGCTGGACGGGATGTTGATGGAGAAGTGGTACCACCGGGGAGCAGGCGCCTGCGTTTTGAAGGATTCCAGGTATCGGCGGATCGTAAGGGATGCGCTTTGTTTCTTTCATGGGGAGAGGTACGACTTGCATGCTTGGGTTTTGATGCCGAATCATGTGCATGTGTTGTGGACGATGCGGGGGGGTTGGGATGTGGGGA
>DROQ01000151.1 GCA_011321845.1 Planctomycetota bacterium
CTCCCCTCCGCATCCACCACCCGACCGGCAACAAAGGTCCGAACCGTCTTCATTTGCAAAACCCGAGGCTCCAAAACCCTCATCCCTCCCCCAGAAGGATCCCATCTCTGGAAGAAATATTCATCGCCCTCCCCACGGGCAAGGAGAACCCCACCCTCTTTCCCGAGTAGAAGCGTCCCCCTCCCCCTTCGATCCGCCTGGAACTGCATAGGAAACTGTCCGCTCCGAAGGAACAGAACCTTGGCAAAGGAGGCCGGAGCACCATCTGCAGCTTCCAAAGTAAAGGGCTGTAAATCGCAATTCTTCAAATTCAGCCCAAAAACCCAATGGGGTTCTCCGGGAAAGAAAACATCTTCGGAACGAAACACTCCTCGAGGAAGAGGGAAGGCATAACCCCGGGGAAGAGCCTTCTCCCACACATCCTCGGGAAGGAAAAAACGAAATTGAAGGCGATTCACAAGCGAAGAGAGCCCTTCCAACCTCAGCTCTCCCCTTGCATCCGACCATCCCACCATGGGGCGATCCTTCATCGTCTCATTGTTGCCCCACCGCTCCCCTTTGACCAAAACAGTTGGGGTTGCAAGCATGAGAACCCCTGGAAGCCCCTTCCCTGCGAATCCGAAGAACTTGGCCTTTCTCCCCCCCTCCGCCGGAAGCGGAATCTGAAGCGGTGCCTTGGGATCTCGAAGCTCTTTGCCACCCGCACAGAAGCCTTTGAGGCTCATCCGGGCGTAACCTCTCCCAAACCCAGGTTTCGAAACGCTCAGATAGAGAAAGGAATAGGCACCTCTCAACGAAGGGACGGTCATCTGGACTTCGCCCCTCGGATCGCTGAGGGGCCCCCGAAGCCAACCCTCCTCATCCATGTGGAAGAAGATCCGCGCCCCTGATACCGGCATTCGGTTCTTACCCGGGCGGCCATCCACAACCCAAAAGGAACGCAGCTCGGGCTTGGGGCAAGGGTAGCCGTAATAGGAATTCTCGCCCCTCAACCCCCGGAGGAAAACCCTGCCGGCAAAGAGTTGGGGGCCGGCCTTCTCCTGAACCACAAAGTGTGCGACGCCCTCCCAAAAGGGAAGAGGCTCAGGAATCCTGGAATACCCCAACTTATCGATCGGGGTGATCAGTTCCTTGCCCTCCCCGAGCTTCCAGACAAGGCGGAGCTGTTGGGGGGAACCCCAGGGTCGAAATCCTCCAAGCCGCAATGGCTTGTCTTGTCTCACATATCGCTCCCGCAGGACAGGGTGCATCCCGGGATGAATCCCGTGTTTGCTCCCGGACAAATGGATCCGGCCCTCTTCATCCTTGAAAACGGACCAACAGACAAAGCTTCGGCCATAGGGGACCTGGGCCCTGAAGCGCCCCTTGGAGCCGATGGGAACGCGCAAGAAAAATGCCTCACGCATCTTGGGAATGCCAGGGGAGAAGAAGAACACTTCTCCCGACAACCTGGGTTTTCCTTTGTTGGTCAGGACGCGGCCACGGATTTTCCCCAATTCCTGGGGTAAGAGAAAAGCACAGACCAGAGGGATGAGGGGAAGCATATGGGCGAAAACGATCATAAGGACCGCGCCTCATTTCAAGTAGAAAACACCTCCAGGCGTTTTGGTGGTTTCCCTGAAACGTCTGGAGACGTTTCCTACATGAAACGCCTGGAGGCGTTCCCTACCGACGTTTCCTACATGAAACGCCTGGAGGCGTTCCCTGCCGATGTTTCCTGCTAATTCACGCTGGCGCTGATGACGGTTTCGACGCTGTCGTTGGCGCTGTTGCTGGTGATCTTGGTCTCGGAATTATCGCTGGGATCCCAGAGGTACAGCTCTGAAGTCGTGGACCCCGAGGCAACCCTTGAGAACAGAATCGCCCCCGTGCTCGTCCCGCTTTGAAAGGTATCATTTCCCGCTGTCGTCGAGATCGCCACAGCCGTGCTCCCCGACTCGTCCCAGAGGTAGAGGTCCGTTTGGCTCCCATCGTCGAGAGAGATCACAAAGTCCCCACCGCTGGTCTCTCCGGCATACGTCTCGGTTCCACTGGCCGTTGTAATGTTCGTGGTCGTGCCCGCCGTGGCGTTGTAAAGATAGATTCCCGTGCTGATCGTGTAGACGACCTTGTCGTTGCTCAAGATCTTGGCAAAAACATAGTCGCTTGAGGTTGAGGTCGCGCTGGGAAAGGCCGTCGCCGAAGATCCACTAACGTCATAGACATACAGGTCCTTGCCATTACTACCGGTATCCCTCGTGAAAATGATGTCTCCGTTGGAAAGAGAGCCATTGTAGGCTTCGTCGTCACTGGAGGACGCAACCGAAGTACTGCTCCCCGCCGAGGGATCGAAGTAGCTAAGATCCCCATTGCTGGAGCTGGTCGCGATCTTGTAGATAACCAGATTGGTGTCGCCCACGGCCTGGAAGGTCTCGTCCACGCTGCTCGTCGCGATGGCAGTTGTCTGCCCGCTGGAGGGATCCCAAATATAGAGATCGATGTCCGAGCCATCGCTGGTCTCGAAGATCACCCGGGAGTCGGTCGTGCGCCCCTTATACGTCTTGCTCTCGGTGAAGGGGCTCGATCCATCCAGGTCCGCCCCGACCTCGACGACCCCGGTTCCACTCTTGTAGTAGAAGAGGTCCCACTCGCCTCCGTCGCCTTTGCGGCGGAAGAGAAGGGCGTCGTTGGGCAGAACCGCGACGATGTCCTCGTCCCGGGCATGGGTGCTGATCGCCACGACCTTGCTCGTGTCGGGGTCGTAGGAATAGATATCCGAGAGACCATTCTTGGCGCTCTCGAAGTAGATCACATCGTCCGAGTCCACGACCGCGTCCTTCTCATCCCGGGATTCCCCGCTCGAAGCGGTGAAATCCGTCGTCCCCTCGTTGGAAGGATCGTAGAGGTGGAGGGAACGATTGGGGGAGCTGCCCTTCATGTAGCAGATCAGCTTCTTCGAGGTCTTGCACTGGTAGGTTTCGTTTTTGCTGCTATCCGCCGAGATCGTATTGAGGATCTTCTCACTGGGATCCCAGAGATAGAGATCGGTCTGGCTCGAATCCGTCACTTCGAAGATGCTGCAACCATCGGAGAGGGCGGCCTTGTAGGTCTTGGTCCGTCCATCGTCCTGAAAAACCGTCATCAGCTTCCCGCCCTGGACATCATAATAACTGACCCCGCTGCCCTCCTTGACGATGGCGAGAACGGCGCTGGTCACCTTGACTTGGAAGCTTCCCGTTGTGACTTTGCCCCGAAAATCCGTCACCTTGAACTCGACCGTGTAGGTACCCAGGGTCTCGAAGCTGTTCGAGTAGACGCTCCCGGAGAAGCTCCCTCCTCCGCTGGTCACCTCATAGGTCGCCGTGGCCGTGTCATCCGTGACATAGCTGGAGAGGTCCAGGGTAAAAGTCGACCCTCCCGAAACCGACTGCAGGGGGATCGTCGAAAGACGCGGCGCCTTGGCCCCCCCCGCGTTGTTGCAGGAAGAGAAGGCGAACATGCCCGATAGGGCCAGGGTGAGAACGCAAACGCGGGGATCGAGTTGCCGCATGCTGCCTCCAGCTTGGCGGAAAGAAGACTAGGGAACCTGCGGGGACATCCCGGCAGGGGCGTCCCGGGGGGGACGCATTCCTTGCCCGATGTATCGATCCCTTGGCGCTTTGACCTTGAGCTGGACTTGGGGAGGGAGGAGAAAAACCCCCCATTTTCCGGGGTGAGCCTAAAAACCCAGGGCCTTCCAAACCTCTTCGTAGGTGTCCACGTAGTGGAACTCCATGGTTCCCAACAACTCCTTGTCGATTTCTTCGACATCAGAGCGGTTCTCCGCCGGCAAGATGATCCTCCGGATCTTCTCCCTGCGGGCAGCGAGGACTTTCTCCCGCACACCGCCGATGGGGAGGACCTCACCGACCACCGTCAATTCGCCTGTCATGGCCAGATCCTTGGGACAACGTTTCCCGAGGAAGAGGGACAGCAGGGCGGAGGCCACGGTGATTCCAGCGCTGGGACCATCCTTGGGGACGGCGCCGGCGGGAAAATGGATGTGCAGGTCCCGCTTGGCGATCTTTTCGAGGTCCAAGCCGAACAACTCGGACCGGCTCTTGAGATAGTCCATAGCGATGCTGACCGACTCCTTCATGACTTCGCCGACCTGACCGGTGAGACGCACCTCCCCCTTGCCCGGCCACCAGGTCGTCTCGATGAAGAGCACCTCTCCTCCAACGGGGGTCCAGGCGAGCCCCTGACAGATTCCGGGACCGCGCACCTTGCGATCTCCCGAGCCGGAGTACCGCATGGGGCCCAGGTACTTGGGGAGGTCCCCAACCGCGATGGCCGCCGAAGAGATCTTGCGCCGCCGCACCATGGCCAAGGCGCGTTTGCGGCAGATGCGCGCAATGGCCTTTTCGAGGCCTCGAACCCCCGCCTCACGTGTCCAATGCAGCACGATAGACTGCAAGACTCGCGCAGAGAGGCTCAGGTCTCGGACTCCCAGGCCATGGGCCTTGCGCTGCTTGGGGAGCAAATGCTCCTTGGCGATCTGCACCTTCTCGTTGGTCAAATACCCGGGGATCTCGATGATCTCCATCCGATCGCGGAGAGGAGCGGGAATGTTCGCCAAGACGTTTGCCGTCGCGATGAAGAAGACCTTGGAAAGGTCGAAGGGCAGATCCAGGTAGTGGTCGAGAAAGGCGTGGTTCTGCTCGGGATCCAGGACCTCGAGCAGGGCCGAGGAAGGATCCCCCCGAAAGTCGTTGCCCAGCTTGTCCACTTCGTCGAGCATGATGACAGGGTTCTGGACCCCGCATTGCTTGAGCCCTTGGAGGATGCGTCCGGGCATCGCCCCTACATAGGTGCGCCGGTGGCCCTTGATCTCCGCCTCGTCCCGCATTCCCCCGAGACTGAAGCGCCAGAACTTGCGCCCCATGGCCCGTGCGATCGAGCGCCCCAGACTGGTCTTGCCCACCCCGGGAGGACCCGAGAGGCAGAGGATGGTCCCGGAGGAGCCCTCTCGCAACTTATGCACCGCGAGGAACTCCAGGATGCGCTCCTTGACCTGCTTGAGGCCAAAGTGGTCCTCGTCGAGGACCTTGGCGGCCCCCCGGATGTTGCGGCGATCCTCGCTCTTCTTGGTCCAAGGCAGAGCCAGGATCCAGTCCAGGTGGTTGGAGAGAACCGCGTGCTCGGGGGACTCCACCGGAGTCACCCGCAACCTCTCCAGCTCTTCCCTCGCCTTGGCCAGGGCCTCCTCGGGAAGCCCAGCAGCCTCGATCTGCTTCTGGAGCCGTTGGATCTCGGCCTCCTTGGAGTCCACCTCCTCTCCAAGCTCCCGCCGAATGATCCGGATCTGCTCCCGCAGGAAGTACTCCTTCTGCGCCTTCTCCACCTTTGCCCGGATCTCGTCCTGGATCCGCTGCCCCAACTCCAGGATGGTCACCTCCTTGGTCAGAGCCTCGACCACAAGGTCCAGCCGCTTTTCGATGTCGAGGGCCTCGAGGACCCTCTGTTTGAGATCATGGTCCCGGAGCACATAGGCCGCGGTATAGTCCGCGAGCTGCCCGGGGAAGTTCACGTTGAGTGCGGCAGCCAGGAACTCCTCCTCCAAATGGGGGGAGGCTTTGACAACCTTTTCCATCAGGTTCTGGAGATTGCGGAATTGGGCTTTGGCGCGATCCGTATCGCTGGGGATGTCATGGAGATCCTTGACCCGGACGATCAGGAAAGGGCGCCGCCGGATGACCCGGGTCCGTTGGATCCGCCGAATGCCTTGCAGCATGGCGGCCTCTTCTCCATTGGGGAGCTTGATCTTTTGCAGGATTTTGACCACCACCCCCACTTCAAAGATCTTGTTGGGATCCAGGCGGTCCTTCTTGGGGGCCTTACGGATCTCCTCCCTCTCCTCCTCGGTTGTGGGGATCTTGCGGGCGAAAAGGGCCAGGTAACCGCCGTCCGCTTCGGCCTTGGCCATGATGGAGCGGGCCAGATCGGTTTGGAGTTGGATGGGCATGACCAGTCCCGGAAAGGGAACCGCCTGCTCCAAAGGCAACACCACCAGGTTGGAAGGGGTCGCCTCGTGGACGGGGATCAAACCCTTGGTCCCCTGCTCGTCCTGGCCCGCCTTCCGCTCCTCAGCCTCCTGCATGACCTCTTGAATGCTCGCCACTGTTCCTCCTTTCTTCCCCCATGGGGACCCTGCTTACGCTCGGCCGGCCCAAGATAGGCCGAGGGCTGCCGGCCTTCCATAGGGAAAGAGAGATCGGAACTCAGGCGAAGAGACCCGGAAGTTTTTTCACCTTGTAAGGGGCCTTGGGGAGGCCCATCCAGTCCTCCAGAAGGCTCCGATAGACCGAACGAAAATCCACTCCCACCTTGGGGTCCCCGTCGTCCAGCTCGGTCAGAGAGGGGAAGCTTCCGTGGAACCCCCCCTTGAGCCCGCCGCCCAGGAGGAGGACCGGGCCGGCCCAGCCATGGTCGGTGCCGAGGCTCTTGTTCTCCGCGAGCCTGCGCCCGAACTCGGACCAGCAGAACAGGCAGCAACGCTCCCAGAGACCGCTTGCCCGCAGCTGGTTCCGCAGGGCCCAGACCGCCTGGGAGAAGGAGCGCAGGATCTGCGGATGGGTCCGCTGCTGCCCCGCATGGGTGTCGAAGCCGAAGTGGCGCAGGTAGACCACCCGGGTGTCCAGCGGTGCCTCGAAAAGGCTCGCCGCAAAGCGCATCCCCCGCCCCAGCCGGTCACTGGGAAAGCGGGCCTTCGGCTTCCAAGCCGCGAAAGCTTTGCGCAGCCGCTCGGCCTGCTCCATCGAGGCTGTCGCCACCTGGCCCACCTCCGCCGCCAGGCCCTCGGAGCCCTTCTGCAGGGCCGCCAGACGCTGGAGCCAGCGTCGCTCGTGGGCCCGCCGAGGATCCCAATCCAGCCGAAGGTCGTCGACGTTCTCGAGGGCTGGGACGCTGCGCCTCTTGGAGCGGAGGGCGAGGGTCAGTTCCACGTCCCCCACCGCGGCCGCGGGGAGGAAACCCCGCAGTTCAGACAAGACCCGCCCCAGCCAGCCCTCCTGGGGCTTTTTCAGTTCGGGGCGCCCACTGTGCCAGATGTCCCGCGACCGGAAGTGGGAGCGCTCGTGCCCTTTGTAACCCACGCCGTGGATGACCGCCGCCTCCCCCTCCTTGAAGAGCCGATGAAAGCCTTCCATCCCCCGGGGAACCGCAAAACCCTCTCCCAGGGAGAGCAGCCCCCGGCGCAGTCCCAGCTTGGGCCGCGCCCGGTAGTAAGCGTCTCTCTCGGTCGGCACGATCATGTTGAGTCCGTCGTTGCCCCCCACGAACTCGAGCACCAGCAGGATGCGCTCCCGGGAACCCGAACCTCTCCAGGACCCATCCCGCAAGAACTCCGGCAGGGCGATGAGCCCAAGTCCCGCCGCGGCCCCCTGCCCCAAGAACCGCCGTCGGTCCATCCTCGGTTCCACCTGGTCTTTCATCTTCGCCTCCGTCCTTCGCCTCGTCCCACAAACCATCTCTTCCTGAGAACCCATCACTCGCTCCATGCCTCAGGGAGGCTGCAGAGAGAACCGAACAAACCAGCCAAAGCCACCTTGGGCGGAAGGTCCACACTCTCCCGCGCCTGCTGCAAGAGGAGGGAGCGCTTGGCCTCACTGAGCCCCTCCGGATAGAGCCGCCCGCTCAGCTCCTGGAGGGCCTCCTCCAGGCTGAGATCCCCGAAACGGGTCTCCAGATCCGGGAACATCGGCCCCGGCTTCCGGCCCCGGGCAATCTGGGAGGCAAGGCGTGCGCGCAGGATCCAAGGCGCTTCCGCGAGCCAGGCCTTGCCCTTGGGCCAGCCTCCGACGTCGGGAGGATCCAGCAAGCGCATGCCAAGCTTGGCGGCCGCGAAGTAGAGGGGCCGAGGCGCCATGTAGGCCTCCATGCTCCGCGCCATCCAAAGCAGAAAATCGACGGGACTGCGCACCCGCGCCCCACGAAAACGCGGATCGTAAAAGAGCCTCGAAGCAAGCAGGATTTCGAGGCTATCCCCAATGTGCAGCTTCTTCTCCCGCAGAACGCCCGCGAATTCCCGCACCGCTTCCTCCGGTACCCCGGGGCCGACCAGGGCCGCGCAGAGCTTCTTGGCCAGGAACTCGGCGCAGGCCGGCTGCCGCACCAGCAGAGCGAGCAGGGCGTCGCCATCGAAATCCGCCGTCTCGCCCAGGATGGTCTTGGGCCCCTTGTCGTGGGCCCTCTGGAGAAAGGAGAAGTCCCCCCTGTGGATGCGCCAGCCCGTCAGCGCGCGCGCCGCTTCCTGGATATCCTTCTCGCTGTAGTTGCCGCGCCCCAGGGTGAACAGCTCGAGCAGCTCGCGACCCAGGTTCTCGTTCGGGTGTCCCTTCCGGTTCTCGTCGGCATCGAGCCAGCGCAGCATGGCCGGTCCCTTGACCACCCGGGCGAGGAGCCTGGGGAAAGGTCCCAAGCCATCCTCCTCGAAGGCCCGGACCTGCGCGTCCATCCACTGGGGATGCTGCACCTTGCGCGCCCCCGTCGCGAAGTGGTCGTGCCAGAACAGCGCCAGCCTCTGCCGCAGCGGGTGGCGGGTCAACTCCATGCGCCCCAGCCAGGACCCGGCGACCACCGACTTGGAGTCCACGACCTGGAACACCTCCCGCCAGCCAGCGAATTTCTTGTAATCGGCGGACTCGGGCTCGCCCTGGACGAAGAAGCGCGCGCAGGCCACCGGGTCCTTGCCCTCGAGGGCCTTCAGCAAGCTGGGCGGAGCCGCGAAGGCCGCCCGCCTGCAGAGGTGGGCCTTGGCCGCCAGGTCGAAGGGCCGAACCGCCGAGGGCTCGAAGGGGGACATCCATTCCTTGCCGCTCATCGTGCGCCTCCTTCGCCCGTGCCAGGGCGCCATTGCAGCGAGAGGAGGGCATCCCGCTTTCCCCAGCGAAGGCCCAGGGACAGCCGCCCCAAGCCTTCGAAGAGGGCCTGTGTCAGGGGATAGGCCTTCTCGATGACCTTGGGGGGAAACTGGGTGTTCAGGCTGATCGATGCCTTGGCCAGGGGCCCCAGGCGATCGACCAGCTCCCAGAGCCGGGCGCAGTCCAGGGTGTAGAACTCGTGGAATCGGTTCCCTTGGGGCGGGCTCTCGAGGGCATCCCAGATCTTTGCGCCACCGATCCCGAGGGCGACCCGCTCCCCCAGCCAGGCCAGGCGCGGTTCGAGAAGGTCCTCGAGGTTCCGCTCCTCCTCCCGCAGCGGGGCTTTGAGCGAGGCGCGGAGCATCCCCCGCTCCGGCCCTCCCCTCTTGCGGAGCAGGAAGCTTCGCTTGCCACGGTTCTTGCGCTGCTGGTTCGCCCCCACCGAGAAGAGCTGCATGGCAGAGGGCAACATCTTCCGCGTCTTGGGATCTGCCCAGCCCGCCTCGAGAAAAGCCCCCCCCAGCTGCAAGGTCCCGCCCCCCCGGCGCAGCGCGGGAGCCTTGGGAGCGGGCACATACTCCGTGAAGCGGAAGGGCCCCTTCAGCGAGGCGAGGAGCTTCTCCGCCCGCTGCCCCCGGAAAAACAGCTCCAGCTGCTGGTAAAACCCCTGGAGCCCCTGCTGGTCGGAAAGGGGAAAGAGCTTCTCGAAGTTCGAGAGGAAGGCCGGAATCTCGCGATCGAAGGCCATCGAGAAGACAAAGTCCCCTGGAGGCGCGGCGCCCAGGCGCGGGGCTTTGCCCACTCCGAGGATGGCCTTGGTCGAAGCCCCCATCCGCTCCACCACTCCCTTAAAACGGACGCTCCCCCGAAAACCCTTTCCATCCTTTTCCAAGCCGAAGCTCAGCGCATCCGAGCCCTGGAGCAGCTCGGCCCAGCTCCCGAAGAAGAGGTAGCCCAGAGGCCGCATCCCCTTCTTTCCTCCGGACCGCGAAGGGCGGAAGGCGACGAGGTCCAGGAAACCCCGTGGGCCGATGGTCTTGGGAAGGGAAGCCCCGACGCGTAGCGCCGCCGCCGAGGGGCTCCCCTCGCGCATTTGCCTGGCCCATGCCTCCTGGAAAGCGTCCAGGACCCACTGATCATCACTCAGGAGGACGCGATTCCCCAAGGCCGAAGTCCGCAGCGAAGGGAAGCGCAGCTTGCGCGCGGTGTAGCGCGCCATGCCCGGAGAAGAGCAACGAAAAGATTCGTAAAACCCCAGCTTCCCCGCCCCGCCCCGCAGCAGCCCCAGCGAGAACGGTCGGGAGGCGAGGTCGACCATCCGCTCATAGATCCCGTTCCTCGGGAGGCCCTTGAGGATGCTTCGCACCAGCGGCATCCCCTTGCGCACCTTGGCCGGAAAGAAAGGCTCCCACCTGGACCCGCTCGCGAGCTGGGCGCTCAGCCATTCGAACAACGAGGTCCAGCGCTTCTTGGCAATTCCGGGGACCTCCAGGTAGGCCACGCAGGAGTCGGGCAGGAGCGCCGTGTCTTCCCTGGGAACGTTTTTGGCTTGGGGCCCTTGGAAGAGGAGAGGAGTCAGGAGAATGGTCGTGAACAGCATTTTGGCCCACCAGATCCAGGGAAGGAAGGAACGGTTAAAGGGGAGCCCTACGAAGGTTCCAGGGAAACCTTTTTCTTGGGGAACAGGGTTTTGCTCAAATCCCAGGCTCCGGGACAAGCATTTTCCTCATCCTAAGGAACTCAGGCAATCATCCCTTGAGTAGAGATCTGCCTGACCCTAGCCTGGAATGCCTCTCTCGTCTCTCTTTCCACTTGCAACCCGGAAGGGTTCCTGGCCTTCCCCGATGGGGCGTCCCGACCCGCCCGGGTAAAGGAGCATGATATGCGCTGGAACCTCAGTCCTGCCCTCCTCATCCCCTGCCTCCTCTTTCCCTGCCTCCTCTTCCCCTTCACAAGGCGGCTTCCAAGTCAAACAGGAACGCCTTCGGACCCCAGCCGGGTTCTCGTGGTCTACAACAGTGCCTGGCCCGATCAGAATGGAAATGGACAGGGCGATTCCACGGAGTTGGCCAATACCTATCGCTACCTGCGGAGGGTTCCCAGGGACCGCCTCCTCGGAGTCCACCTCAGCACGACGAATCGCAAAACCTTTCCGGGCTCCCGCAACGTGGCATGGGACCGTTTCATCAACGAATTGGTGGTCCCGATCCGGAACAAACTCAACAGCATCGGAAAAACCAAGATCGACACCATCCTCCTCTGTTACGGAGTCCCCCACGCTGTCAACCTGCCCGGGACCATTTCAAGTCCTCTCCGCTCGATCGATGACCTCCTGGATCAGCCCTTTCACAGCAGGCTGAGCCTCTCCACAGTCACCACCAACCGCTACCAAACCATCAATCCCTATTTTCACACCAATCCCACCAAATCCGCCGATCGGCCCCGTTTTTCCCACAGCCTGACCGGGCTCGCAGAGACCTACATGGTCTGCCGCCTCGACGGAGTCAACCTCCAGAACGCCAAGGACCTGATCGCTTCGGCCCAGTACAACGAAAAATACGGGGCCCTGGGACAAGGAAAAATCAGCGGCACCGCCTACATCGACAGCCGCCATGGGTTCAAGACCGACACCTACCTCAGGGACAACTACCCTACCTATCCTGGAGTCACGAGCATCTACGCCCGCTACTCCTACATGATGTCCTATGGCAAAACCTTCCCCATCCAAAAGGGGATCCCCACCAAGTGGGAATACACGGGATTCGAGATCGGGGAAACAGGAGCGACTTGGGCCTCGGGCGGACCCGCTCTCTCCGCTCCTAACGCCCTCCTCTACTTCGGATGGTACAACTACAGCCAATTCCTGGATGTCTGGCATTGGGTCCCAGGGGCCCTCGCTTGCGACCTGGATTCGAATTCCCTGCAGAACTTCCACGACCCCAACCGAAGCCGCCCCTCCTTCCTCTCGGCGGGCCTCGAGCGGGGGCTGACGGGAGCGAGTGGAGTCATCGCCGAACCCTATATCAACGGCCATACCC
>DROQ01000152.1 GCA_011321845.1 Planctomycetota bacterium
CGCGATTCCGCTTGGTGTAAGCGATCCCGAGAGATTTTGCTTTTCCTAGATCCATCAGAGTTCAACTCCTCTTCGTTCCGCAAGTTCCTCTCGCGAACGAAGCTGGACGAGCCCATCGAGGGTCGCCTTGACAAGATTGATCGGATTGTTCGACCCGAAGGATTTGGCGAGAATGTCGTGCACACCGGCCAATTCCAAAACCTTCCGAACCGCCCCCCCCGCAACGAGACCTGTGCCGGGAGAGGCCGGAACCATCTTGACGATGCTGGCTCCATATCTTCCGATCACTTCATGGGGGATGGTCGCACCATCCAAAGTCACCCTGACCAGGTTCTTCTTGCCATCCTTCACGGACTTCTCGACGGCCGATGGCGTTTGCTTGGCCTTGCCGTACCCGATCCCAACAACTCCTTTCCGGTTCCCCACAATGGAGAGCGCTGAAAAGGAGAAGCGGCGACCACCCTTGACCACCGCGGAGGAGCGATTGATCTTGACCACGTCGTCTTCCAAGGCCAACTCGGATGCTTCCTGAAGGGGAAGTACGTTGAACTTTCTCTTCACCATGTTTCCACTGCCTTCCTAAAACTCCAAACCGGCCTGACGCGCGGCCTCGGCCAGGGCCTTGACCCGGCCATGAAACTTGTAATATCCACGATCAAAGACAACCTTGCTGATGCCCTTTTCCTTGGCGAGTTCGCCAAGACGCTTCCCCACTTCGGTCGCGACCTCGGACTTGGGCTTTCCCTTGACAAGGTCTCTCATTCCCTTGTCCAGACTCGACGCCATGACAAGGGTCTCACCTCTGAGATCATCGATGATCTGGGCGGAGATATTCTTGTGGCTTCGAAAGACGCTCAAACGAGGTCTCGTCGACTCCCGGCGAAGACGCGAACGAACATGCATCTGAGTCCGCTTACGCTTCTTCAATAAGCGCATATATTCAGACTTGGTTTTCATCTCATTTTCCTCTTGTGCCGACCACGATCCCGACCGTGGTCCGATTTGTTTCTTTTATTCCATTCCAATCAAAGGGCCTTCAGGATCAACCTGCGCTCATGGCCTTACCGGCCTTCCGGCGGACAACCTCGTCGTGGTAGCGGATGCCCTTCCCCTTATATGGCTCGGGGGGACGCACCTTGCGAACCCGAGCCGCGAAGTCTCCCACCAGTTGCTTGTCCACTCCTGAGATCTGGATTTCGGTCGGATTGGGAACTTCGACGGTCAACCCGGCAGGAATCTCCATCTCCACAGGATTGCAGAACCCCACCTGGAGGGAGAGTTTCTTCCCTTGAAGCTGCGCCTGATAGCCCGTTCCCACGATTTTGAGTTTCTTTGCGAAGCCTTGGGTCACCCCGATCACCATGTTTTGAGCCAAAGCACGGTCCAGACCGTGGAAGGGAGAAAGCTCCTCTTCCCGACCTTCCTCAGGCTTGAAATGGAGCTGGTTTCCCTCCAGTTCGGCTACGATCCCCGGATAAAGCTTCAGCGACAGCTCACCTTTGGGACCTTTTACCTTGAAAAGGGACCCATCGATCTTCACATCGACTCCCGCGGGAATGGCGACTGGAATCTTACCGATTCTGGACATTTGGAAACCTCAATACTCTGTTTAAAAACTCGTTGTTCTTGGAACTCTCCACAGGACCCTCTCCAAAGGACCCTCCTTAGAGAAGCCCGGGGCCACCCTTTTCTCTCTTTAGTGAGAGAGCTGGAGAAGCCAGTCGATTCTCAAAAATCAGTGGATCTTGCAGAGAAGCTCACCCCCTACATTTTCCTTCCGGCATTCCCGGTCGGACAAAATACCTTTTGGAGTCGTTAGGACAAAGATCCCCAAACCTCCCAGTTCCTTGGGAATCTCTCCCACACCACGATATCGCCTGCAACCGGGAGTCGAGACTCTTGAGAGGTGTCGGATCGTGGGATCTCCCTCCTCATCGTATTTCAGCTGAATCTGAAGAGTGGCCTTGGGGCTGCCTTCAACCCCAAGGACGGAATAGTCTGCGACAAAGCCCTCATCCTTGAGGACCCGGCAAATCCCGACCTTCATCTTGGATGCAGGCATGGTGACCTGGGGAGCCTTGATCATCAGAGCGTTTCGGATGCGGGTCAACATGTCCGCGATTGGATCTGTCATCGTCATGGTCTCTCCTCCACTCACCAAGATGCCTTGCGAACCCCGGGAATCTCCCCCTTGAGGGCGAGAGACCGGAAACAAAGCCGGCAGATCCCAAACTTACGGTAGACGGCACGCGACCTCCCACAGAGGTTGCAGCGATTCACTTTGCGAACTTTGAACTTAGGAGTGGCGTTCGCTTTCCTGATCCAGCATTTCTTGGCCATGATTTCCTCTACGAATCCCCTTCGTTTTTAAATGGCATTCCAAGTCCGGCCAGGAGAGCCAGGCCCTCCTCATCCGTCTTCGCGGTAGTAGTCAAGGTGATGTCCATTCCCTGAACGAATTGGACATTGTCCAAATTGATCTCAGGGAACACCATCTGTTCCGATAGTCCCAAAGAGTAGTTCCCCTGTCCGTCCAATTTCCGCTTCATTCCTCGGAAGTCACGGAGACGGGGGATCACCACTGAAACCAGGCGGTCGAAGAACTCGTACATCCGGGCCTTACGGAGAGTGACCATCGCCCCGATCGGAACATCCTTTCTCAGCTTGAACTGACTGATGGATTTCCGGGCCTTGGTGATGGCCGCCTTCTGGCCGGCGATCAGAGTCAAATCCCGGACGGCGTGTTCAATCCGGGCCTTGTTCTCGACAGCCTTCCCCACCCCCATATTGATGGTGATCTTGGTCAGCCTCGGGATCTGATGGTCGTTTTTGTACTGAAACTGTTCCTTCAGCTTCGGCTTAACGACTTCGACGTATTTCTTTTGAGCACGCGGCATTTCGCTCACGATGGCACTCCGTTACTTGTATCGATGATCGATGTTTTTTTCTTCCATCAACACCAAAGTTCAATCGAACCGGGTTCCACAAGGGATGCCGATTCGAACCGATTTCTTTTCCTCCCTTTCCACGCGAATCCGAACCCCCTTGTTCAGCTTCTCACTGAAAAGGAGCACATTGCTCGCATCGATTGGGAATTCCTTTTTCACGATCCCCCCCTTGGGGTTCTCCTGTGTCTTCTTCAAGTGCTTGGTCCGGATATTGACGCCTTTGACAAGCACCTTGCCGGTTTCGGGAAAGACCTTCATCACTTCCACGGGTCCCTTCCCTTTTTCCGCGCCGGAAATCACTTGGACCTTGTCACCTTTGCGAAGACGAATCTTCTTAGCGACTCCTTTATGTACGCCTTTGATCGCCATGTCACACCACCTCCTGCGCCAGGGAGACAATCTTCATGAAGTTCTTCTCGCGCAGCTCGCGAGCAACGGCTCCGAAGATACGAGTGCCTCTGGGGTTGTTATCCTTGTCGATCAAGACCATCGCATTTCGGTCAAAACGAACATAGGACCCATCAGAGCGCCGGACTTCCTTGGCGGTTCGGACGATCACGCCTCGCACCACGGTCCCCGCTTTGACTTCGCCAGTTGGGAGGGCTTTTTTAACGGTAGCGACAACAATATCGCCAACCGAGGCGTACCTGCGCCGGCTCCCCCCAAGGACCTTGATACACATGGCTGCTTTCGCACCCGTGTTATCCGCCACATCTACCATAGTATGAAGCTGAATCATCGCTCATGCCTCCCCGTGCTCATGCCTCAAGACGCGAACAAGCCGCCAGCGCTTTTTCTTGGAGAGGGGTTTGGTTTCCATGATCAAAACCGTATCCCCATCCCGCGCTTTCCCTTCTTCATCGTGGACGAAGAAGCGGACCGCCTTCCGGACGAACTTCTCGTACTTCGGATGCCTCTGCACGCGAACTACCTTGACGACAGCGGTCTTGGCCATCTTGGTGGAAATGACCTCACCGACCTCTGTCCGCCGGGTTCCCCGGCTCTTGACTTGACTCTTGCTTCCCGATTCCGACATGGTCGTTCCTCAGATAAAAATTCTTCTTGTTGAGTTCCTGGCCCAGGAAGGCCTCCGCACCTGGCCTGCTAAGCCCTTGAACAAGGCAGCAGACGGGGACGCGGATGTCGCCCGGGATTCCAGTGCACTCCTATTCCTTTGCATCCTTGACTTCGCCCGCCAATTCGACTTCACGCTGCTTGAGAATGGTCAAAATCCTCGCAATCTGGCGCTTGATCCCTCGGATATCCGAGGAGCGTCCTGTGTCGGTGGGGACTTGGAGCCGCGCATGGAACAGATCCTTTCGAAGCTGTTCCAAGTCGTAATTCAGCTCCCGAGTGTCCTTGCCCCGGATCTCTTGGACCTTTTCCTTTCGCCCCATCAGATCCTCCTCCTCTTCACCATGCGGGTTCGCACCGGCATTTTGTGAGCAACTCGGTTGAAGGTCAGCTTGGCGATATCCTCGGTAACCCCTTCCAATTCAAAAAGAATGGTTCCGGGCTTCACGACCGCCGCCCAATAATCCGGCTCGCCTTTCCCCTTACCCATACGCGTCTCAGCGGGAGTGGAGGTAATGGGCTTTTGTGGGAAGATCCGGATAAAAACCTTGGCCCCCGGAGCGTTCCTAGTGCAAGCAACACGCCCAGCCTCGATGGTCTTGGCAGGTATATAACCCGGCTCGAGGGCTTGGATCCCAAAATCCCCGAACGAGACTTTGTTCCCCCGGGTGGCCCTTCCGCGGACCTTGCCCCGCTGGACCTTCCGATACTTCATACGCTTTGGCATCATCGCCATCATTCACCTCGTTACTTTCAAGAACCCGACTCGGGGGAAGGGTTCGTGTCTCCTGAATTGCCCGGTTCCGACCCAGCCGACGGGCTGGGAGGAGGGCTCGAAGGGCCTGGATCGGGATGGGGATCCGCCTTGGGACCGGCAGCCCCCCCCGCGGGACGTTGCCGGGGACGCCTGCGAGGCCTGGTCCCTCCCGAACGCCCAATGGAAGGTTGGATCTGACGGATCGGCTTGAGCCCCAGCGTCTTCTCCCCGGGCTCTAGCTCGCCCCGAAAGATCCAGACTTGGACACCGATCACACCGTAGGTGGTCCGCGCAACCGCGAGACCATAATCGATCTGGGCCCGCAGGGTTTGCAGGGGAACACGCCCCTCCTTCTGCACCTCGGTCCGGGCCATATCCGCTCCCCCCAGACGGCCGGCGACACGAACTTTGACCCCTTGGGCACCTGCGGCCATGGAAGACTCGATCGCCTTCTTGATCGCCCGACGGAAGCCCTGCCTCTTGATCAGCTGCTCACCGATGGACTCGGCCACAAGGACCGCTTCCAACTCCGGCCTGTGGATCTCCTGGATCTTGAGGCGCACCATCCTTCCGGTGAGCTTTTCGAGGGACTCCCGGAGCTGATCCACTTCCGAACCCTTCTTCCCGATCAACCTCCCGGGCCGGGCCGTGTGAATGGTCACAGTGACCGTCCCACCCACGCGCTCGATCTCGACCTTGGGAACAGCCGCGAAATAGCAGTTCTTCTTGATGTACTCCCTGATCTTCTGGTCTTCCTTGAGGAAGGTCGCGAAGTCCTTTTTATTGGCGAACCAACGAGAGCGCCAGGGCTCTGTGATCGCGATTCGGAAGCCGATTGGATGTGTTTTTTGACCCATGTTCGATTCAACCGTTCCTTTATGAGTTCTCTTCTTCGCCAACAATAATCGTCAAATGGCAGGTCCGCTTCCGAAACGGCATAGCCCGCCCCTGGGGTCCAGGACGCCACCGGAAGCGCAGCGTAGGACCATCGTCAACAAAGGCCTTCTTGATCCGAAGCTTGTTGACATTGACCTCGGCATCTTGACTGGCGTTGGCGACAGCGGATGCAAGGACCTTACGGATGAAATGCGCGGCCCGCCGATCGGAAAAGGCGAGAACATCCAGGGCCTGGTTCACAGGAAGCCCCCGAACCAAATCCATGACATAACGTCCCTTTCGGGGCGTCATTCGCGCATATCGATGCTTTGCTACGAATTCCTTGGTCATTTCTACACTCCATGGGTTTTGGACGGTTCCATCCACTCCCCCTCAACCCAAGCGAGGAGGGCGCAACCCAAACCCTTAATCCTTTTTCTTATGGCCCCTGAATGTTCGGGTCGGGGCAAACTCGCCGAGTCGATGTCCGACCATGTCCTCGGTCACATAGACCTTGATGAAATGACGACCGTTGTGCACCTCGAAGGTGTGCCCCACGAACTCGGGCATGATCATGCAAGCTCTCGCCCAAGTCTTAACAGGCTCCTTCTTTCCCTTGGATTCCATGTCCCGGACCTTCTTGAGGACCTTGGGGTGGATATAGGGACCTTTTTTGATACTGCGACTCATCGTTTTGCTCCGTTACCCGCCTTCAAAAGGGCTCCTCGCAAGAGAGGCTCCCAAATGTTCGATCCAAACCTTCTCACCTCTTCTTCTTCCGACGCCGGATGATGAACTTGTTGCTGGCCTTTTTCCCTTTCCGGGTTTTGCCACCCTTCGCGATCTTCCCCGTGGGAGAACAAGGATGCCGGCCTCCTCCGGAACGCCCCTCACCACCACCCATGGGGTGGGCGACGGGGTTCATAGAGGTTCCTCGGTTGTGGGGACGGCGACCCTTCCAGCGAAGACGGCCGGCCTTTCCCCACCGGACGTTCTGGTGATCCACGTTCCCGACCTGGCCGATTGTGGCCCGGCAATCCAAGTGAACACGACGCATTTCGCCACTGCGGAGGACGATGACGGCATAGTCACCTTCCTTGGCCATCAACTGACAAACTCCCCCCGCGGCCCGGGCAAGCTGTGCCCCCCTCCCAGGCTGGAGTTCGATGGCGTGGATTTCCAGCCCCAGAGGGATATCCCTCAGATCCATACAGTTCCCGACTCTGGGCTCACCGCCCTTACCGTTTATCAGGACGTCCCCGACCTTCAAACCCTTGGGCGCGAGGATGTAGGCCTTTTCCCCGTCAGCGTAATGCAAAAGAGCGATGTTGGCGGTCCGGTTGGGATCGTATTCGATCGAGGCAACCTTGGCCGGAACCCCATCCTTGCGTCGCTTGAAGTCGATGACCCGGTAAAGCTTGCGGTGTCCGCCGCCCCGGAAACGCGAAGTGATCCGCCCCTGGGAGTTGCGGCCGCCCGTCCGGGAGATCCTCTGCACCAGGCTCTTCTCGGGGGACTTCTTCGTGATTTCGGAGAAATCATTGACCGAGGAGTTCCTCCTACCCGGCGATGTCGGCTTGTATTTCCTGATTCCCATCTTCTTTTACCTCAATCTCTTCCCCGCAAGGCTCACCCGCATGCACCCAAAGAAAAAGCCACCGAAGCTGCCTAAGCAAGCTCGATGGCCTCTCCCTCCTTCAAAGTCACAAGGGCTTTCTTCCAGCCGGAAGTTCGACCCTGGACCCCTGCAAGTCGCTTGACCTTGCCGGGAACGTTCTGCGTATTCACCTTGGTGACGTGAACCCCAAAAAGGGACTCCACAGCCTGGCGCACCTGCACCTTGGTCGCCCATGGAGCGACCACGAAAGAATACGTATTGAATCGTTCCTGCTGAGCGGAGCTTTTCTCGGTGAAAAGCGGCTTCTTCAGGATCGAATAGGTTAGGTCCTTGTTATTCATTGCTCATTCCCATCCAGTGGTATCTCGGGAGTTCTTGTAACTCAGGAGACGGCCCCTCCCTCTGCTGCAGCATCCTCGGCAACCTGGGCGGAATCGGCCTTGGCCTTGACCCCGAACATCCAGTCACGCGCAAGAAGGGAGTCGAACGCCTCGGGGGTAAACACCAAATTCTTTCGAAGCAGGACCGATCTCGCGTTGAGGTCCCCCACAGTCGTGGCGTCGACCTTGGGGAGATTCCGGACAGACTTGATCAAGACCAGATCCATCTCCTTGGTCACAACCGTGGCCCCTCCTTCCACTCCGGCGGCAGCCAAAAGCGCCGCAGCCTTCTTGGTCGAGGGGGCATCGGAAGGAAAACCATCGATGACAAAAACCTCACCATCCTGCAGCTTGGCCAACAAAGCCGAGCGGAGCGCCAGGCGGCGTTGCTTCTTGGGAGCGGCATAGGAGTAATCGCGCGGCTTGGGACCGAAAATGGTCCCCCCGCCCCTCCAAATCGGCGACTTCTTGCTTCCCGCGCGGGCACGCCCAGTGTGCTTCTGCTTCCAAGGCTTCTTGTTGCTCCCCGCGATCTCCCCCCGCTCCTTGGTCTTCACCGTTCCCTGGCGAAGATTGGCCTCGTACATCACAAGGATATCCTTGAGGTTACGCCCCAGAATCTTCCCCCCGAACAAGGCCTCATCAACCTCGCGGGTATCCTTCTTCCCGCCACCGTACGTGTGAACAGTCGCCATGTCACTAACCTCACTTGTCGCTAAGCAGCGCCCACATCCCTTGCCCACAAACCGGGGCAAAACGGGTCACGCTACTCGCTCGAGAATTTCCTTGCTCCTAACCTCCGAATGAAAACGATCGCCAAACCACTCAAGCCCGAATCAAGATCCCGACCCCGGCCGGGACGTTGAGCTTACTCAATGCGTCCACGGTCTTGGAGGTAGGATCCGAAATGTAAATCAAGCGCTTGTGCGTCCGAATCTCGAACTGCTCACGACTCTTCTTGTCCACATGAGGGGACCTGAGAACCGTGTAACGCTCAATCCTCGTTGGGAGAGGAATTGGCCCGGCCACTCTCGCGCCTGTCCGCTTGGCCGTTTCGACAATGTCGACAGCCGCCTGATCCAGCGCCTCGTGGTCGTATGCTTCCATCCGTATTTGGATCTTGTCCTGCATCAAAAATCCTTCAAAAAAGGCAAACTCTTGCTCTTGGAACCCTTGAAACCCCGACTGGGAACAAGCCCCTGAGATCGACGCCTCAACCCCTTATCAGGGAACATCTTACGAATTTTCCGGCCCGATTCTTTTGAGTCGAAGGGCGGATACTTTACGGAGATTGCCCTGGAGAGTCAAGACTTGGATCTCCTCCCCGGCGCGATTTCTCAGCCCTGACTACCTCTGGGAGCGCGAAGCTCTCCAACTCTCGAAGAAGACCGTGGCCGAAGCCCTCCCCTGGGAAAGAGAGCGGACCCGGGTCGAGTAATCCAGCAACTGGCCAAGGGGCGCCCTCCCCCGCACCAAGGCGAGAGTGCCGCGCATCTCCACCCCCCCCACCTCTCCCCCATGGGCTTGTAAATCCCCGAGAATGGGGGACAAATGCGCCTCTGGAACCTGAACCTCGACACGCATCCAGGGCTCCAACAACTCGACCTCCGCCTCCTCCCCCACCCGACGACACATCAGAGAAAGGGCGGTCTCCAGGTCTTCCTGGGAAGGCAGGCTCCCTTCCTCCTCCCCCTCCACTCGGAGCAACTCCACCCGGCAGTGGACCAGGGGATACCCATATTTCAAACCCGCCTCCAGATCCCGGGGAAGACTCCCCAGCACACTCTCCTCCAACACCCGCTTCATCGGACCACTCCCCTCGGGAAAGGCCCCCGGATCCAGGACCACCACAGGCAAAACCTCTTCCGGATGGGGAGAAAAGCGGGCCCGCAGAAGCACATCCAGCGTCTTGGCTTGATAACTCCTCTGGATCCGCTCCTCGAACAAATAGGGCGTCCGGAGAGACTCCCGGTGCGCCACGGTCGGACGCCCCAGGAGAGGATCCAGGTGGAACTCCCTCTTGAGCCTCGAGGCAAGGATTTGCAGGTGGAGTTCCCCCATTCCTGAGAGCAAGACCTGGCCGGTCTCCTCATCATTCTTGAAAGCCATTGTAGGATCTTCGATCTCCAAACTCTCCAGAGCCTGGAGCAATTCTTCCCGCTCCTCAGACTTGCGGACCTCCACCGCCATGGAGATCACCGGCCTTGGGAAGGTCCAGGGAGGGAGGGTCAAACGCTTCGCCCGATCGCTGATGGTGTCTCCCGTTCTTAGGTCCTGCAACCCCCTCATGGCCACGATTCTTCCGGGGCCGCAATGCTCCACCCGGTCCAGATGTCCCCCCTCGAGCCGGTAGAGACTATGCACCCGCTCCACCCGCTGACTGCGAGAGTTCCAGACCTGGGCATGGGCCTCCAGCTTCCCTTGGTGAACCCGGAGCCAGGCGATGGGACCATGCTTGGAAGCCACCACTTTGAACACCCTTGCAACAAGAGGCTGTTTCGGGTCGAGGGCAAGGGGAACCTTTTTGCCCTTTGCGTCCAGAGCGTCGCAGCCGGGTCTGTCTTGGGGGGATGGAAGAAAACTCCCCACCGCGTCCAACAAACACTCCACTCCGACTCCCCGCAAAGCGGCCCCGCAGAGCACAGGAAACACCGTCCCCGACAGCACACAGCGCCGGACGGCCGCGTCGATCGCTTCACGGCCC
The DNA here is from genome assembly GCA_011321845.1 of Planctomycetota bacterium. Lineage (GTDB taxonomy): Bacteria > Planctomycetota > UBA1135 > UBA1135 > HyVt-539. The sequence goes on from DROQ01000152.1 coordinate 10,358, forward strand.
TGCTCACTGTCCTCGAGATAATCCGCAAGGAAAAGCTCATCCGCGTCCGCCAGACTCTCGAGCAAGGAGGAGCGCTCCATTTCCAGCGCCTCGGCCGTCTCCCCCTCAGGCCAAGGCTCGGGAACGCATTGGGATTCTGCATGATCGAAGGTATAGGAAAGGACCGTCCGATCCCTGAGGTCTGCAATCTTGATCCGATGCCCTTGGATCAGGAAAGGAATCTGCAGGGGGAGAGCAACCACGCCAAAGCTGCTCTCGATGGACCGTATGGCCGCTTCGAAATCGACACCGATCTTGTCCAACTTGTTCAAAAAGCCGATCTTGGGAACCCCATGCCTGGTCGCCTGTTCCCAGACCGTCTCCGTCTGCGCCTCCACTCCGCAGGCGGCATCGAAGACAAGCACCACTCCATCCAAAACACGCATGCACCGTTCAACCTCGATCGTGAAGTCCACATGCCCCGGAGTGTCGACCAGAGTGAAGTCCCAGTCCTTCCAGCTCAGGTCGATGGCAGCCGAATGGATCGTGATGCCTCGCTCCCGCTCCTCCTCCTCAAAATCCATCGTGGCCGTCCCTTCGTCGACCCGGCCCTCACGATGCTGGATGCCGGCCAGGAAGAGCATGCGCTCGGACACGGTCGTCTTTCCCGCGTCGATATGCGCAGCCACTCCAAAAACCCGCTGCTTCACCAACTCACGCATCGCATCCCTCGCCGCACCGAATGCCACTTCGGAAATGAAATTGGGCCATCTTATCCCCGATCCAACCCGAGAGGGACCAGGCCTGGAGGCAAATTAGCGCAGGAGAGAAACGAAAACAGCCCGCAGATGCGGGCTGTTTCGTGCGCTCCCCTCCTCAAGGAAAGAACGAGGAAGGACCAGGGGAAGAACCAGGGACCGGAGCGCCTACCAGGCGAAGTGGGCGTAAGCCTTGTTGGCGTCGGCCATCTTGTGGACGTTGTCGCGCTTTGTCACGGCGGCCCCTTGCTTGTTGTAGGCGTCGAACATCTCCTCGGAGAGCCGCCGCGCCATGGGCTTGCCACGCTTGGCCCGAGCGGCTTCGACGAGCCAACGGATAGCCAGGCTCTGCTGACGACGCGCCTTGACTTCCATCGGAACCTGGTAGGTCGCACCACCCACTCGCTTGGAACGAACCTCGACACGAGGCTTGATGTTCTCGATCACCTGGGTGATCACCTCTTCC
>DROQ01000153.1 GCA_011321845.1 Planctomycetota bacterium
CCTTGATGGTCTTCGCCTGGAGTCGGCTGTGAAATCTCTCCTTGGTTTTTTCCTCTTTTGCTTCTTCTTTGCCTCGTTCGGTGCTGCCCAAACAGTTTTCGATCATTTTACGGGGACGAGCCTCAACAAAAAATTGTGGTGGCCCTATGGCGAAGTTTCGGCGCGGAGTTTCGGCAAATCTCAGATGAAGATGAGCCTCTCCTCCAACCAGAAATCCGGAATGATCAGCATGGAGGCGATGAAGGGCGACTTCGACTTCGTCCTCGATTTTTCCCAGTTCTCCGCTCCGGGGAGCAACAATCTCGACGCCGAGTTCGAACTCTCGGTGATGAACGCCGAGGGGCCCATCGGAGTCGAGAACCACCTGGGTGTTTCCATCGAAGGTGCGGGAAGAGGCATCCAGTTCTCCACGTATTCCGAACAGGCCGGGAAGTTCCAGGGCTTCGCCAAGCGCGCGACCACCGCGACCGCGGGGGAGCTGCGCATCCGTCGCTACACGCTGCAATCCAAGGTGTGGATCGCCGCCCTCGTCCGTCCCCGGGGGCAAAAGTCCTGGACCGTCCTCAGGACATGGCCCAACTGGTTCCCCAACCTGGTCTACATCAAGATCCAAGCCTCCACGGCCAAGACCAACAGCCTCTCCGTGCAAAGCGACAAGCTCAGCTACTTCGTGGCCACCCGCGTCGCTTCACCGATGAACTATGGGCGTTCCTGCCACAGCCTCAGCTCACGGGCCTATGGAATCCCAAGCCTCGGGAACTCCAACTACGGAATCCTTGTCTGGGGGGGCAAAAAACTGGGCCTGACCCCGCTCCTCACTCTTCTCGGTCTCAAAAAACTCGGCGTCGACCTCAGTGCTCTTGGGGCACCCGGCTGCTTCCTCTATGCCAGCCCCGATCTGATCCTGCTCCTCCCGAGCCTGGACAAGATGGGGTGGGGCTTTGCCAAGCTGCCCATCCCCAACACGCCCAGCCTTCGAGGGCTTAGGATCTACCACCAGCAGCTGGTCATTTCCTTGCAGAACCGCCTCCAGCTCCTCTTCTCCAACGGCGTGGAGACGATTCTTCGGTAAGGGTCGCTTATGCCTCATGCGGACTTAGCAGCAGAAAACACACCCAAGCGTTAAAAGTAGAAACCCCAGTGGGGAACGCCGGTAGGGAACGCCTGGAGGCGTTCCCTACGCAAAACCCCTGGAGGGGTTTTCTACCTAAAACGTCTGGAGACGTTTTCTACTTAAAACACCTGGAGGTGTTTTCTACCTAAAACGTCTGGAGACGTTTTCTACGTGAAACGCCTGGAGGCGTTCCCTACTGGCGTTTCCTACTGGCGTTTCCCTGCCCCCCTTTCAGAACAAATAGTCCGAAATGCTGTCAGGTACCGATGTGCACTTCGAGGCCCTTTGAAGTGCCGAAGGAGAGGGGGAGTTTGAGGGCGGGGTCGAGATCGAGGAGCTGGAAGTAGAGCGTTTGGCCCCCGAGCTTTGGGTTGCAGGGCAGGGGGAGGGGGAGGCTGCTCTTGCCCGTTTTGTCGCTGAGCCGGGGGAAAAAGAGGGGGGTTTGCAGGTAGAGGAGGGCGCCCTTTTGGCCGCCGAAGAGGCCGAGGTCGAGGGGCGTTTTTAATTTGCCCAAGGAGAGCATGAAAAAGGTGGTGGAGGAGGGGACGAGGCCGGCGGCCTGGAGGGCGAGGCGGGGATCGCCGGGGAGGGGCGGAAGGTCCAGGGCGAGGGTGGGTGTCCCCTTGGTGGTGGCCTTGGCGCTGCCGAAGGGGAGGACGCGGTCGCTGGGGAGGTCCAGGCGCAGAGCGTCGAGGAGCAGGGGCTGGGCGGCGCGGCGGTCCCTGAAGTTGCCGTTGTAGCCGAGGTAGAGGCTGCCCCAGGGGGCGGTGAGGAGTTTGCCTTCGAGGCGCTTGCCGTCGGCGCAGCCGGGGGTGCCGCCGAAGAAGGCCCGCGCCTCGAGGCCCCGCAGTTCCAGCCGCAGGCGCTTCCACCCGCTGTCGGTGGTCGGGCTCAATGCGAGCTTGCCGAGGATCTTGGGCGGGGTCAGGACCTTGCTGCCCCAGCCGCCGTCGCCGTGGTCGATGAGGAAGAGGCTAGCCCCCGCGGCGCTCCGCTGGAAGACGAGGGCGAGGCCGGTGTTGCCGTTGGCGCTGCTCCGCAGGGTCCCGGTCGGGTCGGGGTGGGCGAAGAAGCCGTCCGTAGTTCCGACGCCGATGCTCCAGGACTCGAGGTCGCTGGCCGCCGTCTTCTGCGCCTGGATGTAGACGTAGGCCTCCAGGACGAAGGAGCTGGGGACCTCGCGCAGGAGCATGTTGGCGTTGCCGCCGCCGCGCGGATCCCAGGAGACCAGCGCGAGCCCGCCCTGGGGCGAGGACGGGAGGAGGTGGGGGTTGTCCAGGCTGACCCGCCGCGGGTCGACCACGCGCGGCCGCCGAAAGGAGGCTCCGAAGGCGCTCCACTCCGAGCCCGCCTTCAGTTGGTCGAAGTCTTCGTGGAGCGGCTTGAAGGCCGTGAGCCGGTTGCTCCTGCCGGGCGTCGCGGGAAGCAGCACGAAGGAGAGCCCCAGCCCTCCGCTCTTGCCATCCACGGGCCGCGACCAGGAGGTCTCGCTCCCGTCGATGGAGACCAGCGCGCCGTAGACGCCGTCGCCTTCGGTCAGCGCGCGGTTCCAGACGCCCTTGTGGCTCTCGTAGATCAGGCTGTCCTGCACGCGCCGGCTCGCGTCGACCAGGGTCAGCGACTCGTTGTCGTTCTCCCAGAGATCGTTGACGCCCAGGACCAGGTGGACGCCCGGCACCTTGGCGCTGCCCATCACGTAGAAGGCTCCCGGCCCCAGCCTGGTGTTCTTGGGGATGGTGTAGCTCTTGTTCGGCCCACCGGGATCCTCCGACAGGAGCTGCCAACCGGAGATGTCCACCACCGTGCTCCCGCCGTTGAACAGCTCCACGAACTCCCGGCTGTCCCGGCTCGAGTCGTCATAGACGAACTCGTTGATCACGACCCCCTGCGCTTTGCAGACTCCCAGCATCCCCAGCGCGAACAGGGGGAGGAGGACCCTTTGAATTCGTTTGTGCATTGTCGTTCTCGAAAAGGGGAAGGGAGGGAAGGGGAGGACTGTGCTCGCAACCGGGCCGAGATCTCGCCTTGGATCCAGGCGCTGGAGGCATTCAAGGTAACCGATCTACCGGGCGCGGCAAAGCACAGCCGGGCACGGACTCCTCCGGGCCACGCAAGTCCCCTTGGCAGGGCGGGGAACGATCAGGGGAAGAAAAGCGAGCGAGCGCGGGAGCGCAGAGGGCATACCTTGGCAGGGCGGGGAACCATCTGGGGAAGAAAAGGGGGGATTCGCGGAAAATCGCGGCATCCGAGGGGAGGGCCCTCGATGGCGGGCTGCGTTAGACTGAAGGATTCCCGTTCCAGCCATGGGTCCCATCCATGGGCCTCCATCCAAGGAGTTCGCGATGTCTCGTTCTCTCTCTTCTCTGCTCCCTTCTGCTCCTCTTTTGGTTTTCGCGGCCCTTTTCGGGGCCTCTCTTGCTTCGGCGCAGAGCTGCCGCCTGGTCGCCGATTTTTCGCCCGGAACGGGGGCGGGAAACCCCAACCGCCTGCATTGTTTTTTCGGGGATCGCCTGTTTCTCAGCGCTGCGGGGGGAGGAGTCGGGCAGGAGCCCTATGTCTCCAAGGCCGGGGGAAAACCGGTCCTCCTCAAGGACATTCGGGCCGGGGGCGTGGGGTCCTTTCCCAAGGATTTCGTCGCATGCGGATCGCTGGTATTTTTCTCAGCGGACGATGGAAAGGTTGGGAGGGAACTGTGGGTCACCGACGGGAGCCCGGCCGGGACCAGGCTGGTCAAGGACATCCGGGCCAAGGGAAGGCTGGGGTCGGACATTCGAGATATCGCCTGCCTGGGAAACAAGGTGGTGTTTCGGGCCGATGGTGGGGTCGCGGGGCCGGAGCTTTGGATCTCGGACGGGACGACGGCTGGAACCAGGCTGCTCAAAGACATTCGGCTGGGGGCCCGGGGAAGCGATCCCAGTTGGCTGCGGGCCTTGAACGGGAGGGTCCTGTTTTCGGCGGACGATGGAGTGGCCGGGAGAGAGCTGTGGATGACCGACGGGACGACCAATGGGACCCAGCTGCTCAAGGACATCAACACCGGGGTGAACGCCAGCAGTCCAAACGAACTCTTCGTGCACAGGGGGACGCTCTTTTTCGGGGCGAGGCCGGGGCGCACCGGGACGGAGCTGTTCCAATCGGACGGGACGCGCAAGGGGACGGTCCTGGTCAAGGATCTCAACACCTCGGGAAGCTCCCTCCCACGGCAGTTCACCTCCTGCGGGACCAAACTGTTTTTCATCGCCAACAACGCCGCCCTCGCCGGGGAACTCTACGTGCGCGACGCGAACGGGATCCGCCCCGTGGTGAACAACGTCGCGAACCGCACCTTCACCGCAGCGGGTCATCTGGCCTGCGCGAACGGAGTCCTGTTCTTCAGCGCCAATGGCAGGCGAAGCGGGGTGGAGCTCTGGAAGACGGACGGCACCAAGGCGGGGACAGTTCTGGTCAAGGACCTGATCCCAGGCTCGACTTCGTCCTCACCGATCGAGTTGACGGGGGTGGGTTCGCGTGTCTACTTCCAGGGAAACGACGGCAAGGTCAAAGGACTCTGGGTCAGTGACGGCACGACGGCGGGGACCAGGAGGATCTGTCCCAAGCTGACCTTCCCTAAGAATCTGGCCCTCTGTGGGTGCAAGCTGTTGTTCTCTGCGTTTTCGGCGGCCACCTCCCATGAGCTGTGGGCCATCGACGCCCCCGGAGCCACCGTGCGGCGCTTCGGTAATCCCTGCTCCCCACAGAAGCCCTCGATGGACGCCACTCTCCCCATCCTGGGAAAGACCATGCGCTTTTCAGGCGACCATGGGCCCCGTGGAAACCTGGGCCTCCTCCTCCTGGACCTGGCCCCCCGGTCCCCCACCAAACTCCCTGGGGGATGCCTCGGTCTGGTCCACCCCTTACTCATCCTCGGAGCCGTTCCCCCCCCCAAGTGGGTCATGCAAGTCCCCCTCCCCAAGGACCAGAGCCTGAACGGCCTCTGCCTCGCCGCCCAAACCTGGTGGATCCAGATCGGCTCCGTCGTCCCCATCCAAACAAGCAACGGAGTCCTTCTAGGCTTGGGAGGTTAGAGGAGAGGCTACTCGTAGAAAAGCAGGACCCAAGCGACACCGAGGACCCAAACGTAGCCCAAAGCTGCGAGGAGGAGGGAGGCCAGCTTGCCCCCGGCTTTCTTTTGCCAAAGGTAGCCAGCGAGCCATGAGAGGCATCCTCCCAGGGCTACAAGGGAGGGAAGGAACACGCCAACGATGAGGTCATGCGAGATCGCCTGCATGAGGCCTTGGAAAAGGAGCCAGCAAAACATTCCCCCAAAAAGACCTGCCAGAAAACCCCTGGCGTTTGTCTTTTCCCCAAAGGCTCTTCCAAGGATCCAGCCTGAGAGGGCGAAGAGGCCGGAGAAGGCATACCACGCGACCTTGCCCATCAACATTTCATGTGGAGTGCTGAGACCGACAAGGTGGAAGTGCCCTCGCGCCCAAAAGAAAGCATAGGTCGCAAAGCCCCCGAGAAAGATGATCGAAGCAACAGGAACCGGGCCTTGGATGGGTCGCGTTTCCCTCAAGTGTCTAACGTTCGCTCGCATGTTGAGCCCTCCGGTGGAAGGAGAATGATATTCCCCCCTTTCCCAATTGCCTATCCCCAAAGTGAAACCGGGGTACCCAAGTCCCACATGAAACCGATCCCCCCAAAATACCCCCCTAAAGTGAAACCGTGACAAACCAGGTTCTGCACAAAATCCATCTCCCCCCCAAAAGCAAAACGGGGAACCCGGGCTCTGCATGAGATCGATCCAAGAAGGGGAAAAGGCCTTTGGCCTTTTCCCCTTCGTTCTGACGAGCCGCTTTTGCCGCAAGATGGCATTGCCGAGTCGCCATCGACCCCTCTGGGGTCCTTGCGTCTCGGCAATACCAAAGGATCCGAAGGATCCTGCTCATGCGTCAAAAGCTGCCCAAGCCCAGAACGAAATCGATCTCACCCCCCAAAAATCGAAACGGGGAACCCGGGCTCTGCATGATCTCGATCCATCTGACGGCCGCTTTTGCCGCAAGATGGCATTGCCGAGTCGCAAGGACCCCAGAGGGGTCGATTGCGACTCGGCAATGCCATCTTGCGGCAAAATCAGCTCGTCAGAACGAAAGGGAAAAGGCCAAAGGCCTTTTCCCC
>DROQ01000154.1 GCA_011321845.1 Planctomycetota bacterium
ACCCCCCCCGTAATCCAAGCATGAGTAAGAAAATCCCTCTGCTTCTGGCGATTCTCCTCTCCACCCTCCACTTCCTCTGGCTCAAGCAGGTCTCTCCACCCGTCTTCTCCTCCCCCGACGCCGGGGGATACTACCCCCAAGCCGCCCTCATGGCCGAGACCGGCCAGGACTGGTTCCGGCCTGAAACCCCTCTCCGTTATCTCGGCCTCCACTGGCTCGAGACCCCCGACGGACGCTTTTTCAGCCGTTATCCCCCGGGAGTGGCCGTCCTCCTCCTGATCCCCTACAAACTATGGGGACCGGGTGCCGCCCTTCGCCTTACTCTCCTCCTGGGGAGCCTCTCTCTCCTCCTGGCCTTCTTGCTGATTCAAAAGCGCGCCAACTCCTGGCTCGCCCTCGGCCTCGTTACCGCCATCGCCTTCCACCCCGATTTGAATGAACAAGCCATCAATTGGGGAGCCCACACCCATGTTGGTTTCTTTCTCCTCTTGGGAACCCTGTGCCTGGACTCCTGGTCCAGGAACCCAAAGGCCTGGAAGGTCGCCCTCGCCGGTCTTGCCTTTGGAGCCATTCCGAGCTTTCGCTACGCCGAGGTCGTTGCGGGGATCGGAGTCGCAGCCTTCCTCCTTTACATCATCCTCAAGCAAAACAAACGTTACCTGGACCTGGTCTGGGGACTCCTCGGGGCCGCCCTCCCCATTGGTGCCCTCATGTGGCGCAACGCCAAAGCCTTTGGATCCCCTTTCTTGACTGGGTACGCCCTTACCGGGGAGCAGCAGTTCGAGACAGGGTTTCGCCTGGAATTCCTGGGAGAAAAATGGAACACCTACTTTGAGACTTTGATGGGACAAGGGGTGGGACTTGCCTTCGGCTTCGCTGTCTTCGGCCTCATTCTCATGCTGAGGGAACGGAAACAACGCCCCATGGCTCTCCTGGTTGCCGGGATCTGCATTCCGATCACTCTGGTCTACTCCGCTTACTATTGGGGATCGGGGGGAAGAAGCTTGATGAGCGGCCTGCGCTTCCTGCTTCCAACCATTCCTCTCTGGTTGATCCCAGCGGGGTATTGCTTCAAGCAGACCCTGAGCTCCAAGGGAGCCCGTCTCGGCTTCGCCGCCATCCTCCTCCTTCAAATTGGGATCTGGGCGCCCAAGACCTTCAAAAAAATGGACCAGATCCACCTGAAACTCCAGGGTGTCCAGACAGCCGTAGAATACCTGGATCAACACGTCCCCCAGGGCGCTGCCCTGATCACGGACCGACGCCTGGATTCCAGCCTCCAGTACTATCCCAAGTGGACTCTCCTGGACGAAGGCCTTGTTTCCTCCATTTCGAGCAGAAGCAGCCGATGGTCACGCTGGCTGAGGAGGAATCGGCGAGGCCGCGGCAGCCAGGTCCGGTATCCCCGAAACCGGACTTCCCGCCCCCTTGCCGGCCCCGCCGATCCACAAGGTTCCAACCGACCCAACCGAGCCAGCCCCATGCAACGGAACAAGGGGAAAAGGCTCCGCAAGGCCTATGAAATCAAAGATCGCAAGAAAAGAGCCCAGCGCATCGCAGCCGATCTGGTCGCTCTCACCAGGGAAAGGGGCCAGGAGGTGTTCTGGTTGGCTCGGAGCAGCCGGACCGTGGAGGGGGTGCAAAAAGAACTCCCGGAAGGGACCGAGTTCGTCAAAATCGGCAAACTGAAACTCCCCAAACCCCCTCCTCCACCTGGGGGGCGCCCCAGACGGGGCCGCGGTTTTGGGGCTCTTCAAAGGGGAGTCGCATCCATGTTCGCTGTCCCACCGGGTACGCAATTCACCCTCTACCGTCTCGAAGTGCAGGAATGAAAGCACCTCGAAGGGGACTGGCCCTTGTGTTTCGGCCGGTCCCCTGCTAGATCATGCGCCTCAATTTGCTTCCCGAAGAGGCTCCTCTCCGGGGAAACTTGGGACAAAAACGGGCAGTGGCGCAGCTTGGCTAGCGTGTCGGCTTTGGGAGCCGAAGGTCGTGGGTTCGAATCCCACCTGCCCGACCAACACCAGCACGCTGGGAAAGAGCGAGCCTTGAGCAATCCTCTTCTTTCCTCTTCGGGGCGGAAAGCCCCCAAACGATCCAGGACCTCGGAAGGTCCGGGAAGACCGAAATGAAGGACCGTCTCTATTTCCGCCAGCTTCTCTCGGGTCGAGACTTTGCCCATGGGGACCCCGTTGCAGCGGGGATGGTCAACTTTGTCTACCTGATCGGAGACCGACAGACCAAAACTTGCCTAGTCGTGGATCCTGCCTATGCCGTCCAGGAACTCCTCGATCTTGCCGCCCAGGACGAAATGGAAATTGAAGGAGTTCTGGCCACCCATTTCCACCCCGATCATATCGGAGGAGACCTCATGGGCCACTCGGTTCAAGGGGTCCAGGAGTTGCTCGAGCTTCGACCCGTCCAAGTCCACGCCCAGCGGATCGAGGCTCCCTGGATCCAGGAGATGACGGGGATCTCCAAGACGGACATGTCGCTCCACGACTCGGGGGACCTGATCCATGTGGGTGAAATCCCCATACGATTGATCCATACCCCGGGGCACACCCCGGGGAGCCAATGCTTCCTGGTCGAGGGAAACCTGGTGGCGGGAGATACCCTGTTCCTCCAAGGATGCGGCCGGACCGATCTCCCTGGGGGGAACAGCAAGGATCTCTACCACTCCATCCATGACAAGCTCGCGAAGCTCCCCGACGAGACCGTGATCTTTCCGGGGCACCTCTACTCCGAGGCTCCCTCCGCCACCCTCCAGGAGACCAAGAGCTTGAATTACGTCTTCAAGCCGAAGACCGAGGAGGAATGGCTCCGGCTGTTCAGCGGATAGGCTGGATCAAAGGGCAGACAGCTCAGTCTTGACCCATGGCACAAATCTGCTACCTTCCCCCTCCCTGGAGAGAGGGACCTCCCTCCAGGCGCGGTCAACGCCCGCAAGAAGTCGAGCGAAGGGTCTGATACCCGGTGGTGTAATTGGTAACACAGAAGATTCTGGTTCTTCCGTTCCTGGTTCGAGTCCAGGCCGGGTAACCATCCTTCCTTCGGCTTTCTTGCCGCGCCCCATCCGCGCTCTGGTACCCGGTGGTGTAATCGGTAGCACTGAAGATTTTGATTCTTCCAGTTCTGGTTCGAGTCCAGGCCGGGTAACCAACCTCACCGTAGGAGCTTTCTCAGCCGCTCCGCGAAGTCCGAATCCAATTCCACCCCCAAGTCCCTGGCTTTTTTCGCCATGGCTCTTGCCCCATCCCCGTCCCCACTGCTCTCCAGGATCTCGGCGATCCGGATGCGGATGCGTGCCTCCACCCGTTTGGGATCCTCCGGTTTGGGAGCCTTCAGACCCGGGACCGCCTTCTGGGAAGAACGGTCCTTGGTGAGCGGGGTTGCCAAGGCGATTTGCAAGAGAAAGAGGGCCCGCGACTCCTTTCCCTCCCTCAGGAAGAGATCGGCCAACCTCTCATGGAGGCCACGGTCGAAGGGGTCAATGTCGCGGGCCTTCATCAGGTAGTGTTTCTCCTTGGCCCATTGGCCCCGCGCTCGAAACTCCCGCGCAAGGTACCGATACACCCCATAATCCCGGGCGTTGAACCGGACATAGGTCTCCAAGGTACGGAGGGCTTCGTCCTTTTTCCCAAGGGCCTTGAGGAGACGTGCCTTCGTGGCGAAGGGCGACCCGTTGCCGCTGATGGGACAAGTCGGCCAACAGGAGATCGCCCGTTCCACCTGTTCCAATGCCTTTTTTTTCCTACCAGCCTTCTCGAGGATGCGCACATAAGCCATCCTGGAGTCAAAATCGTCGCCTCCATGGGAGAAGCCCAGTTCGAAGAGCTTGCGGGCCTCCCGGAGGTCCTTCCTCCTCAAGGCGAGTTGGGCCCGAAGCAAATAGATCGCTCCATTGTCAGGATCCAATTTCTTCAAAGCTGCAATTTGGGTCCCCGCATCGACTTCGTTGTTGCGCTGAGTGAAGGCCTGGGCGAGAAGCACCCTGGCTTCCACATCCTTTGGGTTTTTCTCCACTCGAAGCAGGAGCCGCTGCAACCATTTCTCGTGGATGCGGGGAACAAGCCGCAAACTTCCCACCTTGGAAGCCACATAGGTCAAGAAGCGACGGTCATATTCCTTGCTGGTGATCCCGAGAATCTTTCGAAAAATCGCCTCGGTCCCCATGTCCTTGCCGAAGGCTTTGACAATCTCCACCAATTTAGGAAACCCGAAATCCCTTGCGATATGCCGCACAATGAGCCCTCCTTGGTAGTAACCGAAGAGGATCGTGGGGCCACGAAATGCTGTATTCAACTCGGAGACGGGAAAGACCTCCCCGTTTTTCCAGTAACTGTGAAGTTCCCTCTCCATCCGGCGATCGTTGGACGGATCCATGGCCAGCTCTTCGTAGACAGCGAGCCCCTCGGTCAACCAACGAGGAACCCTTCCCCGGGAGAGAACGAGGTGCAGGACATGGGAGAACTCATGCCGGGCCGTTACCCGCCAGGAGAACTGAGTGCGCAGCTCGGGCGCGGTTGGGGAGACCGAAGTGATGAAGCAGCCAAAGCAGGCTCCCAGAGCCCCGAATCCCTGGTATCCGATGGTGCGCACCGAAAAATCCCCGAACCGCTCAAAGTCCTCGACCCGGACCTTGCA
>DROQ01000155.1 GCA_011321845.1 Planctomycetota bacterium
CGTTTTTTGCTTAAAACGCCTGGAGGCGTTTTCTACGTAAAACATCTGGAGATGTTTTCTACGTGAAACGCCTGGAGGCGTTCCCTACCGGCGTTTTCTACCGGCGTTTTCTACCGGTGGTTTCTACTGGGGTTTCTACTTGGGGTGGAGGGCTAGGTACCAGAGGAGGAGGCCGAGGAGGAGGAGAAGGAGGGGGAGGAGACGTTCGAGGAGGGGTTTGGTGCGGGGTTTGCCGAAGACGGTTTTGGATTCGGTGTCGAGTTCGGGGACTTCGCGGGGGGTGCCGAGGTTGGGTTTGTCGCGGCGGAGGAGGATGAGGGTGGCGTTGTCGTCGCCGAGGCGGCGGACGGAGTCGAGGAAGAGGTCGCGGGCTTTGTCTTCGAGGGGGCCGGGGGCGCGGTAGGCGGCCCATTCGCTTTCATCGCGGCTGCGCCAGAGGCCGTCGGTGCAGAGGGCGAGGCCTTCGCCGACTTGGAGGCTCGTTTCGAAGACTTGCGCTTCGCTGGGGTCGCCTTCGGCGCGGACGGCGCGGGTGAGGGTGTTGGTCTGTTCGCGATCCTGGTGGAGGTCGGTGATCCAGAGGGCGCCGCCCTTGCCGAACTTGAGGCAGCGGGAATCGCCGACGTGGATGCCGTGGGCGAGATCGGGGAGGATCTGGACGGCGGTGAGGGTGGTGCCCATTTTGCGGAGGGAGGGGTCGGTCTTGACCTCTTCGCGAAGGGCCTGGTAGGCGGCGGCCATGCCGGCCTGGAGGCGGTCCCGGGGCGGGCGGCCCTTGGCCTCGAGCCAGGCGACGAAGAAGGCCCGCAGCGCGGCCCGGCTGGCCTGCGCGCCCCCGGCCTCCCCCCCCATTCCGTCAGCGATGGCGAAGAGTCGCTCGCCCGCCCCGGCCTCGGCCTTGTCCCGCGCCTCGTAGATCAAAAAGTCGTCCTGGTTCTCGGGGCGCACGGGCCCGCGCAGGGTCCCGTAGGCCACGGCCAGGTCGTCGCGGATCTGGATGCTCATGGCGCGCTCCCGAGGTCGAGGGAGATCGAGACCTGGTTGCCGGCGAGGTCGCGGATCCGGATGGTCCTTGCCAATTCCCGAGGTCGAAGGAGACCGAGATCTGGTTGCCGACGAATCTGGATCCTCATTGCGGGCTCCCGAGGACGAAGAAGATCGGGACCAGGTTCCCGGCGAGATCGCGGATCTGGATGCTCACCGCCGGCCCCCCAGGTCGAGGGAGCCCGAGACCTGGTTGCCGGCGAGGTCGCGGACATGGACCCGCAGCAGGCCGCGGCGCGGGAGGCCGCCGAGGACGCGGGCATAGGAGACCTGGCCAGCCTCGCGTTTTTCGGTGGCGAGCAGGGCAGCGGCCTTTTGGCGGCTGCCGGGCAGCGGCTTGCCATCCAGGCTGAAACGCAGCGCCAGCACCTCCTGCCGCCCGCGGATCGCGACGGAGACCTCGCCGCGCCGGCCGGGGAGCAGGTCGAGGCGCAGCGGGAGGTTGCGCTTGAGGCTCTCGTCGGTCTGCGGATCCTTGAGCCGGGCGAGCATGCGCAGGATCAGCCGCCGGCGGCTCTCCCTGCGCAGCTTAGTAACCACGACCTCCGGATCGCTGCCGACGAGGGGCGGCGGCACGATGATGCTGGTGATGAGGCCGAGCAGGCTGCCCCGCTGAAACAGGGAGAGCGAAAAGGGCCCGGGCGTCACAACGATGCTCTGCAGGACCTTGCCGCTGTAGACGTCGCGCAGGCTCGCCTTGAACCGCACCGGCACCTCGAAGTCGTGGTCCGGCACGAACATCCCCAGCCCGATCAGCAGCCAGCCGAGGCTGGCGATGGGCCACTGGCCGTTGACGCCGTGGTTGAGGACGGGGGCGTCCTCGACGCCTTCGATCACCAGCAGAAGGTCGCAGCCCCTTTTGCGGGCCCGGGCGCGCAGCGCCTCCAGGTCGGCCCCCGGCCCGCGCGTCCGCGCGACCTTGGCCCGCGCCGCCGGATCCCCCTCGGCGAGCACCACCAGCGAGCTGGCAAGCCGCCCGCGCCGGAAGTTGTCGAGCAGCCGCTCGAAGGGGATGACTTCGCTGCCCTTCTTCCCGTCGAAGAGGGTCGAGGCGAGGATGCGTCCGCCCGGCTCCACCCGCCCGGCTCCACCTCGGAGGAGGAAGCCACCCCCATCGATCCCGAGCCGGTAGGGAAGCGGAGGCTCGGCCGCCAGCTCCTCGAGACTGAGCACGCCGCCCCCCGCGCACGAAGCCAGCAGGCCGGACAGCAGCAGGAGCAGGGACCCGAGCGCCTTCAACGCCGCTCCTCGCGCACCATGCGCAGGAACTCCCTGGTCCCCGCCACGCGAAAACCACTGACCCCGATCAGGGAAAGGCCCCCGGCCTCACCCTCTTCGGTCCCGGCCTTGGGCAGATACACCATGCGTCTCACGCCCCCCAGCCTATCCAATCGCCTCGGAAGTCCGAAGCCTGTTCCGATCCCCAGCGCGTCCTCCATCAGCGAGTAGCCACGCAGCACCCCGAGGCTGAGCGAGGCGCGCGCCGAGGCGGGCAGGTCGTCCCCCCGTCCCGCGAGCCGCTCCCGCACAAAGGCCAGATGGCTGGGATGGTTCGACACCTTCTCCCGCAGGAACAGATAGGAGTCGTCCCCCTCGACCAGCGCGATGTCCTCCACCCACTCCCGCATCCCAAAGTCGAGCCCCGTCACTCTTCCCCCACCGAAGCCCCGGCTCTGGTCCCCCAGCGCGGCCAGCTCACTCGGCAGCAGCGGCCAGAGGGCGGGCAGCGGCCGGCCCCCCGCGATCGCGACCCGGCGCAGCCTCCGCAGCCGATCGTAAAAGGTCTTCGCGGCCGCGAGCGGGATGGCGTTCCAGCGCCCCCGCCCGGCCGGTCCGTAGCGCCCTAGCGCGGCCCACTCCATCTCCGCCCCAAAGGGCAGCCGCAGGATCGAAGGCTTGCCGAAGCCCCGCCACCCCAGCCAGCGCACGAAGCACTGCGCCTGGTAAAACCCCACGCCGCTGACCGGCCGCTCGGGGGCCGCCTTGTGCAGCGCCTCCAAACCCTGCCCGAACAGCCGCAGATCCGGCAGCAAGTGGGCGCGCTCCAAGCGCCGCGCCCCCAGCGGGTCGTCGGGATGCACCAGGGCCTTGGCCAGGAGCTTGCGCGTCTGCGGCGAGAGCCGCGCCAGGTCCTCCAAAAACACCCAGTAGGCCTGGCGCGTGACCTCCCCGCTCCCGAGGTAGAAGTTGTCGAGCCCCACGATGCGCAGGCGCTTGGCCAACACTACCGAGCCCTTGGAAGGCCCCGTCGGCGGGCCGAAGTCGAAGGGCTCCGAGGGGTCCGGCCGCAGAAACGGCACGAGCCGCATGGCGGGGAAGCCGGCCGGCAGCCTGGCGCCGAGTCCGCGCAGCGACACGCTGGTCAGCAGGGACTGGATCGGCCGAAACGGCAGGTCCACGCTCCACTGTCCCGCCGGGGTGAGGACGCGGGCGAGGACCTTGAGCGGAGGGCGTTGGGCGAAGTCGGCCCGCCCCACCCCGCCCAGGTGCGAAACCGAGGCGAAGCGCGCGAAGGGCAGCCGGAACTCGAGGAAGAACTTGGATCCCAGGGACAACTCGCGCCCAGTCAGGGGGGGGCCGCCGTCGCCGAGGACGAGGACCGGAGGTTTCCCCCGGCGCAGGTCCTTGTCCTCCTCGAGACGAACGCGGAGGTCCCGCCCGTATTCGACCGGCGTCTCCAGGGGCAGCGGGGGCGTGGCGTCGTGGTGAAAACGCGCGATCGGGCAGAGGCTGTGCCCTTTCACCTGGAAGTTGGGGATGCGCTTGCCCGCGAGCGTGCGGACCTCGAGTTTGCGCCCGAGCAGGTCGGTGCCTTCGAGGACGACGAGGTTGAGGCCTTCGGAGACGGGGACGGGCGCGCGCCCGACGAGAAAGGCCGGCCCCTGGAAATTGGTCAGAGGCTCCAGCGCGCCGCCGCGCAGGAGGCCGAGGCGGACCTTCATCCCGCCCTCGGTAGGCGCCTGGATGCGGAGCTTGGCGCCGAGCACATACTGGTCGCGGCGGGCCTCGAGCAGGCCGAGGGCGACGAGGTCGGGGGTCCAGTTGCCGGAGGAGAGGGCCTTGGACGGGACACGGCAGATCGGCGGCTCGGGCAGGCAGGTCAGCCCCAGCTCGTAGCTGCGGCCCGATTCGCGCAGCAGCGGAGAACCGTCGTCGGTGTGGATCCGGAGCTTGTGCGTGATCTTGAGGGCGAAGGCCTTGGCCTCGGCGGTCGGCAGGACCTTGAGGTCCAGGAGGCCGGCGCCGGTGCCGAGGATCTCGACGGGAGGCCGCTCCCCCTTGGGCCCCGAGAAGGGCAGCAGACTGGGGAAGTAGGCCTGGTTGCAGCGGTAGCGCAGGACCAGCGCCTTGTCGTCGTAGAGGACCCGGCGCTCGGTCGGGAAGAAGCGGCTCGCCCCCTCCCCCGCGATCTCCAGCTCGGGCTGCAGGTCGAGGTTGCGGAAACGCAGCTCGGCGCGATACCCCCGGCTGCGGTTGCCCGCCCTGTCGAGCACGAAGAACTCGAGGAGGAAGACGCTCTTGTCCCCCTTGGACGCGGGCGGGTTGAAACGAAGCCGAAGGCCCTCGGGGCGCGCCTCGACGATCTGGGTGCGGATGGCCTTCCACGCGCCCTCGTCGCCCTCCTGCCGGATCTGCACACGCAGGCGGGAGGCCTCCTCGCTGGCCTGGGCGAAGCGCAGCCGCGCCTCGGCCCAGCCGCCCGTCACGGCGAGATCGCGCGAACCGTCGGGCGCGGCGACCTGGAGAATCCGGGGGATGGAGAGATCGAGGCTCTCGAAGACCAGGGAGCGCCGAGTCACGCGGCCGACGCGATCGCGCACCTCGATGCGAAGAGTGACCGGGCCATCACGGTCGGGGACGCGTTTTTCGAGCAGGCGGCGGCCGATGGGGATGCGGAAACTTTGGGGAGCCCCCCCTCTGCCGGCCCCCTCGCTCGCGCCGCCCGAAGGAGCGCCGAGTGGGAGGACCTGGGAGGCGCGGGCCGGGATCTTGAGCCGGGCCAGGGGCGTCCCGTCCGCCTCGAGCAGCTCCAGCCGGAGGTCCGCCAGGCCGCTGTCATCCTCGGCCGCGAGCTGCAAGTTGGTGGCGATGCGCAGCGGACCGACCGTCTTGCCCGAGGTCGAAGCGAGGAGGTGGGCGATGCGCGGAGGAGCGCTGTCGAGCTGGACCTTGGCGAAACCCAGCGGCCGGCCCGCCCCCTCCCGCCCCTTGAGCCGGAAGGCGAGGAAGACCGGCGCCCCCGCCTTTTGCAGGTAGGCATAAGCGCGCTTCCAGCCCCGCGCGGCCTGGTCGAGGATGAGGGTCGAGCCTTGGAGCCGGCCGCCGGCGTCCAGGCGCAGCTTGGTCTTGGCCTTGGGGTCCTTGTAGACCTCGAGCAGGAGGTCCCCCGCCGAGAACCCACCCGCCTCGAAGCGAAGCGTCCGCAGCTCCTCCCCCCGAATCGTCTGCAGCCGGGCGAAACCCTCCTCGCTGCGCGCACGCAGCACCAGGGGCGACCCGCTGGTGTTCGCGAGGTAGGGAGGCGCCTCCCGCCCCGCCTGGAAGAGCATCACCGAGGTCCCCGAAAAGAACACCAGCACCGCCGCCACCTTGAGCAGGCGCCCCCGGCTCTTTTTGATCTTGCGCAGCTCCTCGATGACCTTGCGGGCCGAGCCCGGCCGCCGCCCCGGGTCCCTGTCCAAGAGGCGCCGCAGCAGCCGCAGGAACCGCCCCGGCGCCGAATGCGGCATCGGCCAGTCCGAAGGCTCCAGGTCCCGGCAGCGCTCGATCCGCTCCTGCACCGTCCGCCCCCGGAACGGCACCGTCCCCGTAAGCGCCTCGACCGCGATCACTCCCAGCGAGAAGAGGTCCGAGCGCACATCGCCTTCTTCTCCCCGCAGGATCTCCGGCGCTGTGTAAGGCGGGTTCACCCAACCCCGGATCCCCCCCTCCCCCTCGTCCGCCATCCGCGCGATGCCGAAATCGAGGATGCGCACCCGCACTCCCCGCGCCATGGGCGAAACCATGACATTGCGCGAGGCCAGGTCCCGATGCACCAGCCCCGCCTCGTGGGCCTCGTCCAAGCCCTGCGCGATCTGGAGGATCAAGTCCAAAACCCTCTCGAAGGGCAAGCGCCCCTCCGCGAGAACCAGGTCGTGCAGAGTCACCCCCCGCACCAGCTCCATCGCGATGTAGACCCCGCCGTCCCCGGTCTCCCCGGCATCCAGGATCCGCGCCACGTGATCCCCCCGGATCCCCGCCGCCTTCCGCGCCTCCTGGATCAAGCCCGCCCGATACTCCGGCTTGCGGTCCAGACCCGGATTCAGGATCTTGAGGGCGATCTGCGCCAGCGTCAGCTCGTGCCGCGCCCGGTAGACCGTCCCCATTCCCCCCTTGCCAAGGATGCCTGTGATCCGGTACTTGCCCCCCACCCAGTGCCCGACCCATGGGTTGCCCCCCTCCCGCTCCCGCTCCCGAACCGGCCATGCCAGCTCGCTCCGCGCCACGAGCGGAACATCGCAATGCCCGCAACGCCGATGCGCCCTTGCGGTAAAGCCCTCGCAGATGGGACAAACCTTCATTTCCATCGCAAGAATCATACACCTAACCCGTGCTCTGCATGATCTCGATCCATCTGACGGCCGCTTTTGCCGCAAGATGGCATTGCCGAGTCGCAAGGACCCCAGAGGGGTCGATTGCGACTCGGCAATGCCATCTTGCGGCAAAATCAGCTCGTC
>DROQ01000156.1 GCA_011321845.1 Planctomycetota bacterium
TATACTCGTTAAATATTAACTTGACCCTTTAGGAAATTTAGACTTTTCCATTCCTATTTTTGCGTGGGCTTTCTCGGTTTTTTGAATATGAGTTTAATTATAAAAAAGCGAGGGGAAAGGAAGCCTTGACGTTTTATATGGGACTCACCCTTCAGTTGAACTAGACGTAAATTTGATGGCCCAGTTGACCTTTGGGGATCTCTCCCTCCAGCAACACTTTATTCCATCCTGGGGAATCGAAAACGTTGGTGTAGTGATAACCTTCCATAAAAATGTTTTTTTAAAGAGCAATGGGTCTCCTAAAAATTTTTTTGGGGGGATAATTTTGCTTAGGGAAAAAGGAATGAGGGGTGACATCTTGATGAAAAATTTCCAATAGAGAAGGTATCTGATGTCACCGGTCACCCAAAACCAGCCACCCAGGAACCTTTCAAAACCAGCCACTAGGAGCTCGCAGAAAAACCTGGTTTTTCTCCCTCTGCTAAGAGGGAGAGATGTCCAACGAGCTCAAAATGGAAAAGATCAACAGTCTAAAGCTTCTTTATCAACGTGGCTTGTCTAAACGCAGGATTGCCAAGGAGTTAGGGATTCACCGGGAAACGGTATCCCGCCATCTTTCTCTCAGCGATCCTCCAAAACCAGCCAAAGTGACCACCGGGTCTTCCAGGACTCGAAGTCGATGTGAAGAGCATCGAGCCAAGATTCTGGAGATGCTCGAAGAGGGGCTTTCCGCAACAAGGATCCATCAAGACCTTGTGAAAGAAGAGGGCTTTGAGGGAGGCTATGAGAGCGTCAAACGCTTTGTCCGAAAGCTCCGAAAGAAAAATCCCCTGCCTTTTAGGAAGATGGAGACAAATCCGGGGGCCGAAGGACAAGTTGATTTTGGTCAAAGAGCTTTCATCGTGGGGAAGGATGGAAAACGCCGTCCTCCGACCTTTTCCGGATCGTCCTGAGCCATTCAAGGAAGGCCTACTCGGAGAGTGTTTATCGCCAAACGACCGACTCCCTGATCCGATGCCTGGAAAATGCCTTCCAGCATTTTGGAGGAGTGCCAGAAGTCCTGGTCATCGACAACCTCAAGGCTGCTGTGTCGAGGGCGGATTGGTACGACCCTGATCTTTGCCCCAAATTCCGAGATTTCCTGAAACACTATGAGATCGCTTGTGTCCCTACACGCCCTTACACCCCAAGACATAAGGGCAAAGTAGAGAGCGGCATCAAATACTGTCAGGACAATGCCCTAAAGGGAAAGACTTTTTCCACCCTGGAAGAGTAAAACGCCTTCCTGAGGCAGTGGGAAAGCCAGATCGCGGAAAAGAGGATTCACGGTACGACCCGAAAACAAGTCGGGGCCATCTTTGAAGAGAGAGAAAAGCCTGCTCTGAAGCCTCTTCCTCTGACCCGCTTTCCGTCCTTCGAAGAAGGCACTCGCAAGGTCCATCGAGATGGTCATGTCTCTTTCCGGGGAGCGTATTACTCCGTTCCCCACGAGTACTTGGCAAGTAAAGTTTGGGTCCGCTGGGCAGCCACGTGGTGCGGATCTTCAACAAGCACTTTGTCCCCATTGCTGTCCATGCCAGAGTGTCGGAGGGCTCCTTCAGCACCCAGAAAAAACACATTTGCAGAAAAAAGACCTCCAGAGTCGAGAAGGGGGCCGATTACCTGTTGAGCCGAGCAAGAAATATCGGCCCCAACTTTGCACGCTTGGGGAGGAATCTTTTAACCGAGCGAAAGGTGGAGAGCATTCGTCCCTTGATCGGATTCCTTGCTCTGGCCAAGAAGCATCAAGCAAAGGCTCTTGAAGCTGCCACCCAATCTGCCCTGGAGGTGGGATCTTATCGTCTTCGATCGATCCGAAGCTTTCTTAGCTGGCCCCCCACGAAGAGCCAACCCAAGCTTTTCGAAGTCCATTCTTTGATCCGGGATCCTGCGGTTTATTGGGCCCTGGTCCCGGATCCGGAGGATTTTCCAGCAACTGAACAGGAGGAAAAAGGAAGGATCCGTTGCGAACGAGTCTCAGGCAATTGCGCTTGAGTGGGATGTTGGAATCCATGGACCTGCGGCTCCAGGAAGCTGCAGGGAATGGGTTGACTCATGAGGAGTTCCTGGAACTCATTGTCCAAGATGAGTTGGATGCAGTGCTGTCCAAGATCATCCGGCTCTCTTCTCGAAACCCGTTCCATTCCCGCTGAAACCTGCATCCTAAGCCCAAAACCCGACCTTTCGAAATCAGGTTCCCCTTGTCTACTTTCCAGGTATTTGGTTTGGAGGCTTACGTTTGGAAGATTTTGGGAAAGCTATCTTGGACAGGTCTGAGTTGGATGTGCGGAGAAACCGCCTCATGGGAAGAAGAAGGAAGCAGGCTAGTTTCAGGGATCTGAAAACCCTGGAGGATTTTGATTGGAGCTTCAACCGGAGCATCAAACGCAGCCATATCTATGAACTTGGGACCTGTAAATTCCTGGAAGAGTCCAGGGACATTCTCTTCGTGGAACCACCAGGTGTTGGAAAGTCTCATCTTTGCCAGGCCTTGGGAATGCAAGCCATCCGGCAGGGGCACACGGTCTATTATTACAGGTCCATCTTCGATGTCGTGCGAGATTTCCTGCGCGAAGAAAACCTGGGAGAGGATGAAAAGGTCCTGGGCCGCTACCTGAAGCCAGAACTCTTGATTATCGACGACATGGGGATGAAGCAACTCCCCAAGCGGTCGGGAGAGTACCTCTTTGAGATCATCATGAGGAGACACCAGAACCGATCGACGATCATGACTTCGAATCGGCCCATCGAGGAATGGGGAAAATTGCTGCAGGATGGACCTTCGGCAACGGCCCTTTTGGATGGTTTTATGTCAGTGGCGGAGATTATCTCGATCAAAGGAAAAAGTTGCCGGTCCAAGCGGCTGGGGGTTGCAGCGAAAAAGAAATCGTTGTAGCTATTGCAAAGCTTTTAGTTGCTGGTTTTGAAGTGACCGGGGTCACTAAGGCTGTAACCCCGCTCTCCGAAATCAGATTCCCCTTTTCTGCCATCAGGATTTTGGGACTCAGCATTTAGTCTTGGCGAGTGGAGAAAACATATCTAGGACAGGGCTGGTCAACCGGAGAAAATATATTGCTTAGTATTCTGGGTTGACTATTTGATCCTTAGGAAAAAACGAAAGATAGGGGTGCGGAATGTGGCCCGTAGCGCCAACATTGCAGTTTGATATTCTCCTTTCTTCATCAGCTTTTCAATCGTTTTCATGTGGGCTTCGAGCGAAATAGCTTCTTTAAAAAAGCCTCTTTTTAGTAGGGTTGCCTGTAGCTCCTCTAGTGCAACAATCGCGCCACCAAAGAACATTTCGATAGAGTGATCTTTTGGGATCGAGATCTTGGGCTTTGAAAGGCTTTGAATGGATTCCATAAACCTTTGGAAGAGCATTAGCCTTTTTTTTGTTTTTTGGTAAAGCTTGGGGTTTTTTTTGAGGCGTGAGTGCTCTTTTTTGAGCAATAGTCTCTTTTCTAGGTTGGAGAGAAAGCTAGATATGTTTTGGGTGCGACTCTGGGTTTGATTGAAATTTTCTTGATATATCCTGAGCTTTTTAAGGAGGGCTAGGTATCGTTTGCGGTTTTTTGAAAGGCGCGCATTTCTTAGTTGGGTCAGCAATTGGAAGAAAGTTCCCTTCCTTGATGGGGGGGTTTTGGGCCTTGTTTGCTTTAAAAGGGCCACCCATTGGGTGTCAAAAGTTGTTGACAACCTTAACGCTTCCTTGGTGAACAATAAGATGAGATGGTTATTTAAAAGGGTTGAATATTTAGGTGCGTTTTTTTGAGCTTCTTGAAGGATCTTCTTTCTTAAGGAGTTAATGTGAGACCTTGAAGAAGAGGTTGAATCGGATTCGAGAAGCTCTTGGAGTTTGTAATCGAATAAGGAGCGAGCACTAAATTTGTGAAGACGCTTTAAAACAAGCTTGTTTTTTCCTTGGAGTAATCCAAGAACAACCAAACGCTTCAGAGATTTTGGATTCGTCCTCCAGGAGCTTGTGTTGCTAAGGAATTCTATGAGGGTGCTAAATTCGGAATCCGGATCTCCCAATATGTTTCCTTTTTCCCAAGCCCTTAAGGCTAGACTGTTTTTTGTCCCTGGATTATTGAGACGATTGTTTGTTTGGTCTATGGGGAATTGGTGTGGAATGGGCTGGGAGAGAATTAGGAAAGCTAAAAAGTGAAGGTTCATTTTTTTTCTTTGTCTGTAACAAATTTATAGCCGATCCCGTGAATTGTGATGATATAGGTTGGGTTTTCGGGATTGTTTTCAACCTTTTTTCTAAGTCGAGCTATATGATTATCTATTGTTCTAGTGTTTGGAAGCGTGGTGTAACCCCAAACATCTTTTAAGAGTTCCTCTCTAGTAACGACTTGATTTTTATGGCTCAGTAGGTGTTTTAA
>DROQ01000157.1 GCA_011321845.1 Planctomycetota bacterium
AGTCCGGCTCGGTGACCACCACCTTCACCGCCAGCCAGGGCCTGCTCCTCATGATCCCCAACATGTACAAGATCGCCGGGGAGCTGACCAGCACCGTCTTCCACATCGCCGCCCGCACCGTGGCCACCCACGCCCTTTCCATCTTCGGGGACCACAGTGACGTCATGGCTTGTCGAGGGACGGGCTTTGCGATGCTCTGCTCCTCCTCGGTGCAGGAGGCCCATGACTTCGCCCTGATCGCCCAATCCGCCTCCCTCGAATCCCGGATCCCCTTCCTCCACTTCTTCGACGGCTTCCGCACCTCGCACGAGATCCAAAAAATCGAAAGGCTGGACGACGAAACCCTCAGAAAAATGCTGAACGAGGAGCGCATCCACGAACACCGGATGCGGGCCCTCAGCCCGGATCGCCCCGTCCTCCGAGGGGCGGCGCAGAACCCTGACACCTTTTTCCAGGCCCGTGAAGCGTCCAACCCTTTCTACGCGGCCTGCCCGTCCAAACTCGAAAAGGCTTTCCGGGTCTTCGAACAACTCACCGGCCGAAGCTACGACCTCGTGAGCTACCACGGGGACCCCGAGGCCTCCCGGGTCATCGTCCTCATGGGTTCCGGGGCGGAGACCGTGCGGGAAACCGTGGACTACCTCTGCGCCCAGGGGGAAAAGGTGGGGATGATCAAGGTCAACCTCTTCCGCCCCTTCCCGGAGCTGGCCTTTTTGCGCGCTCTTCCCGCCCAGGCGGAAAAGGTCGCCGTCCTGGATCGCACCAAGGAACCCGGTTCCATCGGCGAGCCGCTCTACCAGGATGTCCTCACCGCCCTGCACCAGGCTCCCTCGGAACTCAGACCCAACCTTGAGAACCTCCAGGTGGTCGGAGGGCGTTATGGGCTCTCCTCCAAGGAGTTCACCCCCGCGATGGTGAACGGGATTTTCCAGGAGCTTTGCAAGAAAGAGCCCAAGCGGGGGTTCACCATCGGAATCGTGGACGATGTCTCGCAGACCTCCCTCTCCTATGACAGCTCCTTCGACATTGAGCGGGAGGATGTGGTGCGTTCGGTCTTCTTCGGACTAGGCTCCGACGGGACCGTAGGAGCGAACAAGAACTCCATCAAAATCATCGGAGAGAAGACCGGCAACTACGCCCAAGGGTACTTCGTCTATGACTCCAAAAAAGCCGGAGCCGTCACCGTCTCCCACCTCCGCTTCGGGCCGCGGCCGATCCATTCGACCTACCTGATCCAGAGCGCCAACTTCATCGGTTGCCACCAATTCCAATTCCTCGACAAGTTCGAGATGTTGGACCGTGCGGCCCCTGGGGCCACCTTCCTCCTGAACGCTCCCTATGGACCCGAGGAAGTCTGGGACCAGCTCCCCCTGGAGGTCCAGCAAACCATCCTCGAGAAGAAGCTGCGCTTCTTTATCGTCGATGCCTACAAGGTGGCCAAGGAGGCGGGCCTCGGCCCCAGGATCAACACGGTCATGCAAACCTGCTTCTTCCAGATCACCGGCATCCTCCCCGGCGAAGAAGCCAGCGAAGAGATCAAGAAAGCCATCCAAAAGACCTACGGGAAACGCGGCGAAGAAGTCGTCCGCCGCAACTGCCTGGCCGTAGACCTGAGTCTGGCCAACCTCCACGAGGTTCAGGTCCCCACCAAGGTCACCACCGACCGCCGCATGCCCCCCACAGTCCCCGACGACGCCCCCGACTTCGTCCAGAGCGTTACCGCCGTCATGCTGGCAGGCAAGGGAGACGCCCTCCCCGTCAGCGCCTTTCCCCCCGACGGCACCTGGCCCCTCGGAACCACCAAGTGGGAAAAGCGGAACATCGCCCAGGAGATCCCCATCTGGGACAAGGAAGTCTGCATCCAATGCAACCAATGCGCCTTCGTCTGTCCCCACACCGCCATACGGGCCAAGGTCTATGACCCGGCTCTCCTCGCCGAGGCTCCCGCGCACTTCGAGTCCTTGACCTACAAGGGCAAAGACTTCAAGGGGCAGGCCTACACCATCCAGGTCGCCCCCGAGGACTGCACGGGTTGCAGGCTCTGTGTCGAAGTCTGCCCGGCCAAGAACAAGGAGAACCCCAAGTTCAAAGCCATCAATATGCAGCCCCAGTTGAAACACGTGGACATCGAGCGGGAGAACTTCGACTTCTTCCTCGAACTCCCCGAGCCGAAACGGGAGCAGATCGGAAGGCTGGACGGCAAGGGATCCCAGTTCCTGGAGCCCCTCTTCGAGTTCTCGGGCGCTTGTCCGGGCTGCGGGGAAACCCCCTATATCAAGCTGCTCACCCAACTCTTCGGGGACCGGCTGCTGATCGCCAACGCCACGGGTTGTTCCTCCATCTACGGCGGCAACCTCCCCACCACCCCCTACTGCACCAACGACGAAGGGAGAGGACCCGCCTGGTCCAACTCCCTTTTCGAGGACAACGCAGAGTTCGGCCTGGGCTTCCGCCTCGCGGTAGACAGCCTCGAAGGAGTCGCCAAACACCTCCTCAGGGAGCTGGCCGAACCCATCGGCCCCTCCCTGGTCGACGCCCTTCTCAGCATCGACCAACGCAAGGAGTCGGGGATCTTCGAGGCCCGCGAACTGGTCGCCGATCTCAAGAAAAAGCTCCTTCGGATGGAAGGAACCAAGGCCCAGCGCCTCTTCGACGTGGCCGACTACCTGGTCCGCAAGAGTGTCTGGATCCTCGGCGGGGACGGGTGGGCCTACGACATCGGATACGGAGGCGTGGACCATGTCCTCTCCATGGAGCGGGACATCAACCTTCTCGTCATGGACACCCAGGTCTACTCCAACACCGGCGGCCAGCAGAGCAAGGCCACTCCCCTCGGCGCCGCGGCCAAGTTCGCGGTGGCGGGGCGCGGGATCCCCAAGAAGGATCTCGGGCGGGAAGCCATGAGCTACGACCATGTCTACATTGCTCAGGTGGCCTTCGGCTCCAAAATCAATCAGACCGTAGAGGCCTTCAAAGAGGCCGAATCCTGGCCAGGCCCCTCCCTGATCATCGCCTACAGCCCCTGCGTGGCCCACGGTTACGACCTGGCTCACAGCGCGGACCAGATGGCCATGGCGACCGACACCGGGTTTTGGCCCCTGTACCGTTACGATCCCCGCAGGCTCCACGCGGGCGAAGCCCCGCTCAAGCTCGATAGCCGGAAACCCCGTTATCCGGTGTCCAAGTTCATGGAAAACGAAACCCGCTTCCGCATGGTCCAACGCATGGATCCCGGTCGCTACCAGTTTCTCCAAAAAGAAGCCCAACGCGTCATCAACCAGGAATACGCCTATCTCGAGCAATTGGCAGGGATCAAACTCCCCTCCGATCAGAGCGCCTCGAATCCAGAAGGAACCGACAGCAAATGAAACTCGACACCACTTGGTTAGGTCTCTCCCTCCCCCACCCCTTCGTGGTGGGCGCCTCTCCCCTCGTGGATGATCTGGACACGGTCCGTCGCCTCGAGGACGGTGGCGCGGCTGCCGTCGTCATGCACAGCCTCTTCGAAGAGCAAATTCTGGCGGAAGAATTGGCGACCTTGGGCCCCTTGGACGACGCCAGGGAGGCCTATGGCGAAGCCCTGGACTTCCTTCCCATGCCGGACGAGTTCAGCCTGGGACCGGAGCCCTACCTCGATCACATCCGCAAGCTCAAGGAATGCCTCTCCATCCCAGTCATCGCCTCCCTCAATGGGACGACCAGGGGAGGCTGGCTCCGATATGCAGGTCTCATCCAGGAAGCCGGGGCCGACGCCCTCGAGCTCAACTTCTACGACATTCCCCAGGACCCCTCCCAGTCCTCGGCAGACATCGAGACCCAATTCTGCGACATCGTCTGGGAATTGCGGGGAATGCTCGACCTCCCGATCTCGGTCAAGCTCTCCCCCTATTTCACCTCCCTGCCCCACTTCGCCCTCAAGCTCGAGGAGTCGGGCGTTGCGGGCCTTGTCCTCTTCAATCGCCCCTTCGAGCCGGACTACGATATTGACAATCTTACCGGGACCCGAACCCTCCATCTCTCCAAATCCAATGAACTCCTGAACCGGCTGCGTTGGTCGGGGATCCTTTCGGCCGAGCGGAGCTTGGACATCGCGATCAGCGGTGGAGTCCACAGCCCCACCGACGGGATCAAGGCCATTCTCTCAGGCGCTTGCGCCGTCCAGGTCGTCTCGGCCGTCCTGGAGCACGGTGCCCACCTCTTCGGCTCCCTTCGCGAGGGCCTCTCCAACTGGCTCGAAGAGATGGAATACTCCTCCCTCGACAAGGCCCGCGGAGCCCTCAACCTCGCCCGCTGCCCCAACCCCGAGATCTACAAACGCGCCAACTACATCCACCTCCTCCAAAGCTGGCGCGGCATCCTGGAGCCTTGAATCCGGATTCATCGCCCCTCGGGCTTACCCACCGAAACCCGGCCTTTCTCCGCCCGCTGGGGGGCTCTCTTTCTTTGCTCGGCGGGAAGAGAAGTACGGGTGGAACGAGTTCAAGGGCTTGCGCCGACCAACTCCTAGCCAGGATGCTGACCGATAAAGGCCTGAAGAGCGTCCTGGATCAGGTCGGCGAGAACCGCCGCCTTGGAGGAGTCATAAGGAAAAGGGTGGGCCTCTTCCATGTAGAGATGCTGGCACATCTCGAGCTGGAGGGCGTGGCTCCCTTGTTCGGGTTGGCCGAACTTGCGGGTGATGAAACCACCCTTGAAGGGACGGTTGTGCGCGACCTGGTAGGAGCCCGCACCGAGGGCTTGGAGAACAGATTGGGAGAAGCAGGGGGCAGCCGATTTCCCCTCCACATCCCCCAGCATCAGGTCGGGGAGCCTCCCCGGGGCGAAGCGGGGAACAAAACTGACAATGCTGTGCCCCTCCCAGAGAAGGGCGTAGCCAAAGCGCTCCTTGAGGGCAGCCAGGCGGCGGGCGAGTTCCTCGTGGTAGGGCTTCCAGTAGAGAGTGAGGCGCTCCTGGATCTCGGCGGGGCCGGGCTCGTCCCCCTCGCCGTAGATGGGAAGACCCGCAAAGGTCGAGCTGGGCACGACCTCGGTCTCCGCCCGCCCCGGATAGAGGGGACTCCCATCCTCCGGGCGGTTCAGGTCCACCACGTAGCGGCTGTATCGCCCTGAGAGGAGGTCCGCTCCCAGGGTGGGGACAAAGGAGTAAAGCCTGCGCAGGTGCCAATCCGTGTCGGGAAGTTGCCGGGCCTCCTCCTCCACGAAGCGGGCCAGGATCCCGGGAGGGACTTCGGTTCCGGCATGCGGGAGGCTGACCAGAAGAGGAATGGGCTCCCCCTGGGCCTCGTCTACGAAAAAAGGAGTTTCGGTCATGGTCTCAGAACCTCCCGTATCTCTCGGTCCAGATCTTCTTGGAGGGCATGCCGCCCCTCTTGCACCAGGCACTTGTCCCCCTTCCAGACCTCCCGGACCAGCTCCGCGCCCAGATGGAAGATCCAGGCGTCCAGGACCTGGTCCGGTCCCGCTCCCTCCAAAAGAGGATGCCCCGAGTCCAGAAGAATGAAATCGGAGCTTCCTCGCTCGGAAGCTGGAGGGCCGAGGCCAGCCGCCCTGCGTCCTCCGCCGAGGGCTTCCTCCAGGAGGAAACGTCCCACATGGGTCCGAGGTGCACGATTTCCGGCCAGGACATTGCGCTCTTCCAGGCGAAGACGCTGCTCGAATTCGAGGAGGCGCAGTTCCTGGGCAGGACAGAGGCCCACCTGTCCATCGGTCCCGATGCCAAAACTCCCCCCCTCCTCCAGGAACTCGGGAAGGGGGAAAACCCCGTCTCCGAGGTCCGCCTCGGTGCTGGGACAGAGCCCGAGGGTGGCCCCCGAACCTGCCAGATCCTTCCGTTCCCCGGCACCTAGATGGGTCGCGTGGACGAGGCACCAGGAGGAATCGACCGGAGCGTTTTCGAGCAACCAGCGGACGGGGGGGGCGCCGTAGGCAGCCTGGATCTCCTCCACCTCGCGGCGCTGTTCGGCGATGTGGATGTGGATGGGCGGCTTGTTGGGGAGGAGGGCCCGGAGAGCCTCCTCCAGTTCCTCGGGCGCAACGGCCCGCAGACTATGAGGAGCAAAGCCCAGAACTTGATCCGCCTCGGGCTCCACGAGGGAGGCCAGCTCTTCGTAGACGCGCAGGTAGCCCTCCACCCCCCCGGGCAGAGCGAAGGGAGCCTGGCGGGGTGCAAGCTCCTCCCCAGGCCCCGCGTGGAGATAGAGGACGGGGAGGAGGGTGATCCCCATTCCCACCCGCTTCGCGGCTCGTAGGAGAGCGGCCCCCATTTCCGCGCCCCCCTGGTGCAGGTAGTGGAACTCCACCACATGGGTAAAGCCGTGGGCCAGCATCCTCGCATAGAGCCAGGCCCCGACCTTTTCCAGCTCGTCCGGCCCGAGAGAACTGGCCAAGGCATACATCCGCTCCCGCCAGGTCCAGAAGGAGTCCGGCGCTCCCCCAGGGCCTCCCCCCCGCTCCTGCGTCCTCCCCGTGAGGAGAACCTGAAAGGCATGGGAGTGCAGGTTGCAGAGCCCAGGGAGGACAAGGCCGGGCCACCGGCTTTCCTCCCAGCCTCCCCCGGGAACCATACGGAGACCCTGGCTCCTGGTCGCCACCTTCAGACCTCCCCTTCCAAGGCGTCCATACAGGAGGGGTCCTCGTAGCCGGCCTTGTTGACCTTCTTGTCCACGCGATGGGACAGCCAGCCCTCGCTGGGAAGGGGACGACAAAGCTCCTGCAGGAGTTCCAAGGAGGCTGGTCCACGTAACCAGGCTTCCCAGCTCTTTTCCTCCTGGAGAATGACGGGCATCCTCGGGTGCACCGGCTCCACCAGGGCATTCGCTTCGGTCGTAAGAAGGCTCGCGCTCAGGACAGGATCCGCTTGCTGCATGCCCCCAGAACCCTTCGAGTCCCTGGGAATCCAGGATTCCCAAATCCCTGCAAAAGCGAAGGGCCTCCGGTCCTTGCGCCGAAAGAGGTAAGGAAGGCGCTCTCTCCCCTCCTTTTTCCACTCGTAGAAACCGTCAGCGAGGATCAAGCAGCGCTGCCCACGAAACGCTCTCCGGTAGCTCGGTTTCTCCGCTACCGTCTCGCAGCGGGCGTTGATCATCCGGCTCCCCACCTCCGGACCCTTGGCCCAGGGCGGAATCAAACCCCAGCGAAGGGGCTCGAGTCGCCTCGGACTACAGTCCCTGAGGGCGTAGATCTCCTGCGTCGGTGCAATGTTGCACCTGGCCTGGATGGCCCCGTCCACCTCTTGGATCTTGAAGACCTCGATCAAGACATCGAGGGGAGTAGCGAGCGTAAAACGACCACACATCTTTCAGGGAACAGGATGCAGGGAAGAGAGCCCGCTGTGTAGGAAAAATGCGAAGAGAGGGGTTGAACTCCCTATCCAACCCGGAATTTGCCGGATTTCTTGATCTTGCGCTTG
>DROQ01000158.1 GCA_011321845.1 Planctomycetota bacterium
ACGCGGTGTTGAAGAGCCTGGGGTATCCGGCTCGGAAGAAGGTGGGCAAGGTCGCCGCGCCGCTCTTCGTGCAGCAGCCGCCCAAGTTCGTGGGGGCGGCGCCTCTGCGGCTGCGGCCGGCGGACAAGGACTTCGTGCATCGAGGGCGGACGGACCTCGAGGTGGCCTGGCGGGTGAAGGGCGTGGGGATGCAGCTCAAGACGCTCAGGATCCTCCTGGACGGCAAGGACGTGACGGCCAACTTCGCGCGCAATGGGGAGCGGGCGCTCTGGACGAACGTGGCGCTGGCGGACGGCAAGCACACCCTGGTGGGGCAGGCGGTGGACCAGGATGGGCGACTTCGGGTGGACAGCGGGACTTTCATCGTCTTCGACGGGTCCAAGCGCAAGCCCTGGTTCTTCGCGCCGACGAACCGGCCCCATCCCCTTGCCCACACGCATCACCAGTTCCAGTGGTATGGGGGCGGGCTCTCTTCGGCCTACTTCCACCATGGCGTGGACATCCGCGAGCCCGCGGGCTCGAGCGTCTATGCTTCGGAGGGGGGGAAGATCACGAGCTTCTACTGGTACAACCGCAAGCCCTATTACTTCGAGATCGGGATCACGGACGCGGCGGGCTTCGTCTGGCAGTACCACCACGTGGACCGCAACAAGGTGCCGGCGAGCATTGCGCAGATCGCGGCGAGGCGGGGGAGCATCCCCCGGGGAACCAAGATCGGGGCCAATGTCTACTGGCCGGTGCGGGCCTATGGTTCGCTCTTCCACCACATCCACCTCAATGTCCTGGGGCCGGACGGGCGCTACCTCAACCCCCTCAACTTCATGCTCCCGATCAACGACACGCGGGCGCCGGTGGTGCACCGGGTCTATGTCACCAGGAACGGCAGCAACACGGTCCTGAATCCGGGCGGAGGCAACAACGCAGTGGTCTCGGGCAAGCTGGATATCGTGGCGCGGGCGGAGGATTTCGTCGGCACGCAGCCCTATCAGTTGACCATCAAGAAGATGAGCTGGCAGCTCACCGAACTGGGGGGGACCAGGACCCACAACGTGCCCGAGACGGTGCTCTGGGACTTCGATTTCCTTCCGGGGGGCGCCAACCGCAACGCCTTTGTCTGGGATGTGTTCCGCTATCAGACCAGGGATGGGTTCCGGACCTACACGACCTCGGGCAACTACAGCCGGCGGGAGTTCTACTACTGCCTGACGAACCGGATCACGGGGTACAAGGTGAACGAGGCCAAGGGCTACTTCGACTCGGCCGAGCGCGACCTGAACAACAAGCTGCGCTTCCCCAACGGGAGCTACCGGCTGACGGTGCGGGCTTATGACATCAAGGGCAACATGGGGTCCAAGTCCATCACGATCCAACTCCGCAACTGAAGGGGGTTTCCCAGGCTTGGACCTGGGGGATCCAGGGGCTACGGTGGGGGAGCTGAGCGATGACTTCCCACCGAAAACGCAAGAAAGAAGCTGCCCGCGCAGGGGTGGAGCCGGCTGAGCTGGAGCTCCTGGAGCTGATGTCCGAGATGCTGGAGCGCTTCCGCTGGTTGCAGATCCTGGCGCACGCGCAGAGCTACCTGCTGCGGCAGAAGCTGGAGGTCAGCGACGAGGAGCTGGACAAGGTCCTGAAGGCTTCGGCGCGGTCCTTCGACAAGGACGCGGGCTTTCAACGCTGGGAGCAGCGCTTCGCGGCCGTCAAGGCGCAACTGCTCGAGGGCCGGCGGGGGATCCGCCGGGAGAACAAGCGGGAGGCCCGGGCCAGGCGGCGCGGCGGGGAAGGGGCGTGATCCCGGTCACCGGCTGCGTGATCACGTTCCAGGAGGAGGATCGGATCGCGCGCTGCCTGGAGAGCATGGACTTCTGCGGGGAGCTGCTGGTCCTGGACAGCGGGTCGACGGATCGGACGGTGGAGATCGCGCGGGATCTGGGGGCGCGGGTGGAGGTACAGGTTCCTTTTCTGGGGCACCGGGCGCAGAAACAGAGGGCGGTGGAGCTGGCGCGGCACGACTGGATCCTCTCCCTCGACGCGGACGAGTGGCTGAGCGAGGAGCTGCGGTCCGAGTTGCGGGAGCTGCTGGGCGAGGAGGGTTTTGCAGGGCAGGGGGGGGCTCAGGCTTCAGGCGCCTTCGAAGGCCCGGCCGGCTTCAGCATGCCCCGGAAAAACCGCTACCTCGGGCGTTGGATGCGCCACGGCAAGTTCTGGCCGGACACCAAGCTCCGGCTCTTCGACCGGCGGCGGGCCTGCTGGGGGGGGACGGATCCTCACGACCGGGTGGAGCTGAAGCCCGAGGCCCGTGGCGGGGTCCGCGCCCTCCGCGGGGCCATCCTCCACGACTCCTACCGGGATTTCGGCGAGCACAGACGGACGGTCGAACGTTTCACGGATATCGCCGCCGAGGCGCTCTGGAAAGAGGGGAAGAGGGCCGGCCTCCTCGCCCCCTGGCTGCATGGCTTGGGGGGCTTCGTTTCAGCCTCCTTGGGCAAGATGGGTGTCCTGGATGGGTGGCGCGGGGGGCTGGCGGCCTGGATGGCGGGGCGTTATGGCTACCTCAAGTACCGGAAACTCAGGAAACTCCAGAAGAAGGGTGACTGGTGAAGGTCCTCCACCTCTACAGCAACCATAAATGGACGGGGCCGGCGGAGCTGTGTCTGCTCTGGGCACAGGCTTTTCCCGAGGCGCGGCTGGCCAAGGCGGGCTGGGTGCACCCCGGCATGGAGCACGCGATCGAGAAGCGGGCCGCAGAATTGGCTGTCCCCCTTCGCGAGGGTTTGGAGCTGCGGCGGCATGTTCGCCTGGGCGCGCTGCTGCGCGATGCCGGGACCCTGGCCACCTGGATCGATGGGGGGGAGGTGGACCTCCTGCACTGCCACCAGGCGGGGGACCACCTCGTTGCCGCCCTCGCCCTGCAGCTCAGCCAGCGCCGCATTCCCCTCGTTCGCACGGTCTGGGGCGAAGGCGACCTGCACCCCGGCCCGCGCCAGTGGATCGCCTTCTCGGCCAGCACGGCGGTCAGTCATCCCCCCCCCCGCCTGGCCCCCCGCCTCCGCCCTCTGGCCAACCTCTCGGCGATGGGGGACAGCCATCCTCTGCACACCCCTCCCCCCATCGACCTCAGC
>DROQ01000159.1 GCA_011321845.1 Planctomycetota bacterium
AGGCCCTCTGCAAACCAAATTGCATGTTGGACTGCCCCGAGCAGAGCCAGACCTCTCCGACCAGAACATCCTGGAACCTGAGCGCCTCGCCCGCGCTCTTCAGCTCGATCTCATAGGGCCCGCCCGCCTTCAGCTCCGGCAGCGCGAGCTTCCAGCGCCCGTCCGCGCCCACCTTCCCGCGGCGCTCCTTCCCCCGCCGCTCTCCCCCCTGGACGCGCAAGACGATTTCCGCCCCGGGGATTCCCCGCCCGAAGACGGGGTTCTCCCGTCCCCGCTGCAGAACCATGTGATCCTGAAACACCGAGGCCGGCCGCAGGTGCCTGACCTCCGCGGCCGACTCCCCTCCAGCCTTCTGCGCGTCGATGCTTTCGGAAGGCTGGGGGCCTGTTTCGACCAGCACCGCGGCCGGCTCCGCCCCCGCCCTCTGCGAGGCCCAGAGCCCCGGAACGAAAATCAAAAAGCAGGCGAAGATTCCCATCGGGTAAGGCGATCGTTGCATTCCATCCTCCATGTCGGATGGAGGAGAGTGTAGCGCTACTGTGCCCGACCTCGATGGAGCAGCTCAGGGAGTCCAATAATTGTTCGGGTTTTGGGGAACGCCCGGATCGCAGTCCTCGAAGGCCACGATGACCCCATCCTCCTCGCAGACCATGAACACAAGCTGCTGGGAGCGGCACTGGGACATGGGTGTCCCGTCAGGGTGTTCGCAATTGAGGGTCGCGAGGAAGAGGAGGCCCCGGTAGCAATAGGGACAGATTTCCGCGGGTTTCAGGCCTTGGAAGCAGAGGCCTCCTCCCACCTGGTTTTTGGGGTGGACGAAGAGGTTGGATCTTTGTTTGAGCCCCGTGTCAAAGAAACCCACGATTTCCTGGAGAATGCGGTTGGCCATCTCCTGCATGGTTTCGGTGACAGGGGAGAGGCTCACAGGCCTTCCCGGGAAGTACTCAGGGAACGGGCCTGTCTCAAGGAGAGGGGGTTTGATGGATTGGACATGGATGGGGTAGACCCTTTGATCGTCACGGAT
The DNA here is from genome assembly GCA_011321845.1 of Planctomycetota bacterium. GTDB lineage: Bacteria > Planctomycetota > UBA1135 > UBA1135 > HyVt-539. The sequence continues at coordinate 1,025 of DROQ01000159.1, forward strand.
CTGGTAGATCAGTTTTCCCTGGGGCTTGTCCACGAGTTTGGGATCGGGAAAGCCGCATTCCCAGCAATAGAGGAGGTGGATCAGAGGAGCGGGGAATCCCTCGAGGTTGATCCTCGAGTCGCTCTTGTCGAGGGTCAGAATGCGATGGAGTTTGCGTCCGCAATTGCTGCAATGGGCGCCGGGGATGTCGTGGGGGCCGCAGTATTGGTGGGCAAAGGAGGGGTCCTTTTCGAAGACCAGCTCATATCCCTGCTCGGGGATCTGCCAGTGGGGGGAGTCTGAAAAAAAAATCCAGGGAGCGTTTCGATTCCTGCGCCTGGCGTACCAGTTCGGGAAGATCCCGAGGGCGGGGATGGTGCTTGGGTCGACTTGGATCATCTCTCCGACCGTGGAACGGACGAGGTCTTCCTCCTTGGGGAGGGGATCCTCCGTCTTCACGATAAAGGCTGGTTTCCTTTCGACGGAGAAGCATCGGATCTCCGTGGCATCCGCGGTTCCCTCGCGGATCGCAGGATCGAAAAGCACGGGGATGAAAGGGGAGGCGAAGGGTTTGTAATTAGGCTTGGTTCTCATTGGTGCTTGCTCCGCGTCTTGCGTCATGAAAGAAGAAAAGGAAGCGAAGGGAGCATCAGGGCTCCGTTTGAGCCCTTGCTCCTTCCTCGGTTCCCCTGAAGAATTGAGCGAGGGTTCCGGCTCTCCCGAGGACGCGTTTTTTTGCGAAGCGGGGGAAGGCCCGAAAGATGCGCTCGAAGAGGGGGAGGGGGCCGCCGGCGCTCCACTCGCTCTCGCCCGCCTCGAGGGCATCCAGGATGCCGCGGGCGACCCCTTTGGGGCTCTTCTTGGGAGAGCCCAGTTTTTTGGCGGCCTTGGAATCGAGGTGGCCGAGCATGGGGGTGTCGGTGGCGCCCGGGTGGGCGACGAGGACGCGGGCGGACCGGCCCTGGTGCTCCCATTCGAGGTTGAGGGCACGGCCGAAGTCGGTGAGCCCGGTCTTGGAGGCGCCGTAGACCGTGCAGTAGGGGAGGGGGAGGAGGGCCACCCCGGAAGAAACGAGGACGAGGCGGCCCCCGCGTTCGAGGAGGCCTTTGGCGAAGAGGCGGCTGAGGTGAAGGGGGGCCTCGAGGTTGAGGCGGAGGAGGTCGGGGATCCTCTCTTCGCTTTGTTGTTCGAGGGGGCCGCCGATCAGGACGCCTGCGTTCCAGACACCGACGTCGATGGGAGAGGCTCTGCGGGCGAGGTTGCGCCGGGCCTCGGGCTCGCGGAGATCACAGAGGAAGGCCTGTCCCCCCACCTCGTCGGCGAGGTCCTGGGTGCGGGCGGGGTCGCGGCCCTGGCAGAGGAGAGTGGCGCCGCGCGCCTTGGCCTGGCGGGCGAGTTCGGCCCCGATGCCCGAGCTGGCGCCGGTGATGAGGACGCGGCGGCCTTGGAGAGAGAAGGGGTGCTTGGCGCTCATGGGCCGCATCATATCCAAGGGCGGCCGGTTGTGGGGCGGGGGTCAGAGTTCCAAGGCGAGGAGCTTCTCGCCGACCCGGCGCGCGCCGAATTCGGTGCCCGGATACTTGGCTCTCAGGGCGATGAGCTTGGCCTTCCAGGCCTTGGAGGGGCGCTCCTCCATCAGGGCGTAGAAAGCCGCCCGGGCCTCCAGCTCTTTCTTCCACCAAGGGTTCTTGTCGATCTTCTTCATCGCGATGCGGATGGTCTTGGCCTTTTTTGTGTCCGCGAAGAGCTTCTGGATCTCCTGGAGCTGGTCGAAGACCTTGAGGGCGCGCTGGACCTCGAGGGTCCCCGACTTGGGGCCAAGATTCTGGATCGCCTTGGCTTCGCGCGCCACCAGCTTGGCCAAAGTTCCCATGACCTTTCGCCTTAGGGTGGCGTAGCTGAGCTTGGCCTTGGAGGGTGGGTTCTGGTCCAGCGCCCGGATCTGCCGGCGGATCGCCTTCCAGTCCCCGCTCTCGATGCTGTCCTGGAAGGCGGCAAGGCTAGGGTGTCCCCGTTTGAGCTTGAGCCCGAGGCGGAGGGGGCGGCTCAGGGCCAGGAGGTTGCGCAAAAGCGCGATGTGCTTGGGGGTTCCTCCGCTGTGCCCCGTCCCAGGGACCTCGATGTAGTGGCAATCCTTGAAGACGGCCTGCATGACCAGGGCGTGGCGGCGACAGACCGAGCGCCGGTTTTTGAGGATCTTGTTCTTGACGAACTCGGGCGTCTCCTTCTCTCCGGCCACCACGTAATAAGGGGTGGGCGGGTAGGTCGTCCGCCCCAGGGAGGCCGTGGTGCTCACCGAGACATAGGCGATGGGGAGGAAGCTCCCCTTGCTCTCCATCCACTCCAGGAACCCTTGGCGGACACCCATTCCCCCCGAAGAGTGGCCCATGACGAGGATGCGTTTGGGGTCGATGGGGAGGTCCCTGCGCTTCAGGATTTCGTGGTAGGAATCGTAGGTGTACATGTTGGGCGCGAGAACGATGACGGGGTTTTTGCGGGTGGAGACCCTTGCCATGCTCCCGCAGGTCCCCCTGCCGGAGGCCCCGTCCTTGCCGCCGTGGAACGCGATCAGGAGGGGGTAGCGCCTGTTGGGTTTCATGCCTTCGGGGATGAAGAGGTGGTACTCGGCGACCTCCCCCTTCTTATGCGATTTGAAGTAGCTCTTCCCCGGCTTCCCCATCCCCTTGTGGACGACCTCGAAGCGTCCATGCCTGCCCTTGTCGCTCGGCTCGGGATCCTGGAAGAGCCCCATGCGGAAGCGAGTGGCAGTGGAGCGAGGGTTGGTGGGGGGCTTCTTCTGCGTGGCGCCCCATCTCCCCAGGAAGAGCGCGGAAAAAAAGAGGGAGGTGAACAGGAAGAACCGTTGCTGCATGCTCATCCCCCCATGGTAGGGCAAGACAGCAAAGGATGGGTGTCCCCCCTTTCTCTCATTGTCCCAAAAATGGAAGGATTTCGGGGGGAGCTTCCTTTGAGGGTGGAGGGCTCTGGTTCCTTTCGGGGGCGGGCTAGAGCGGAGGCCGGGGGAGGATGGGCGGACGGTAGCTCTTCTTGGCCGCGCGCTGCAGCTCGAGGTCGGCGACGAGCATCATCGGGGCGATGGTCGCAACCGGCACCGAGCCGCTCTCCGCGTAGCAGTAGCTGTTGTCGACCTCGTAGGGGCCCCCGAGGGCGAGAACCCGCTGGAGGATGGCCAGCGGGGTCCCGATGAATTGCAGATCGCGGATGCGGGTCTTCTTGCCGCTGCGTACGTCGATGAGGTGGGCCTTGGTGGGCGTGCCCTTGAAGGCCTGGAAATCATAGTGGTCGGTGCGGGTCTCGCCGCCGGAGACGCCTTCGATCAGGATGGCGTGGTCGAGGCCGCGCTCCACGGTCTCTTCGAGGAGGGCCTGCTCCAGTTCTTGGGGGGTCCAGGGATCGCGGACTTCGACGATGGTGTTGGCCATGCGGGCCATGGGGTTCTGGTAGCGCTCCATGCGGCCGTGCCCGTTGGAGTGCTTGGAGCCCTGGATGGGGGTCCTGCTCTGGAGGAAGTGCTGGAGCACGCCGTTCTTGACGAGGTGGACGCGTTGGGCTCGGACCCCTTCGTCATCGACCTGGTAGGTCCCGTAGAGGCCTTGGCCTTCCCAGTCGGCCAGGCTGGGGTCGTCGAAGACCTCGACCCCTTCGGGGAGGATGCGTGTGCCGAGCCTGCCCGCGAAGGTGCGGCCTTCCTGGCGGGAGCGGAGGCGCTCCCCCTCGAGGCGGTGGCCCAGGGCTTCGTGGAAGACCAACCCCGTGGCCTGGCCGGAGAGGAGGGCGGGGCCGGTGTAGGGCTCGACCGGGGGTGCGGCGCGCAGCTCGAGCAGCTCTTTTTCCAGGGCGTCCGCGGCGCGGATGAGTTCGCTCTTTTTGGGGAGCTTGTCGATGCTGCGGGTATAGAAACGCTGGGAGGAACTCAGGTAGTGCCCCTCTGGAGCGAGGATCCAGGAGGTCAGCGCGATCTCGTAGAACCTGTCCTGGGTCAAAAACCGGCTGCCCTCGGAGTTGATGAACATACGAACCAGGTTGACGCCCTGGACACGGACGTAGGGGTCGACCAGGCGCTTCTTTTTGGTGAAGAGAGCGCTGATCTCGCGGACCAGGCCCCGCCAGCGGGCGACCGGGAAGCGCACTGGCTCGACATCCTCGATGTGCCGGAGGACTTCCTCGCGGCTGAAGCTCGCAAGGCTCTGGTCGAGGTTCTGCTCGACGAGGACCTTCTTCTTCTCGTAGTAGTCCTGCAGGGCCTCCTCGTACTTGAGCTGGGTAAGCCGCCAGAGGGAATACCGCAGGGTGCGCGGTTCCAATTCCTTGGCCGCCTCGATCCAGCCGTAGCTGTCCTTCTTGCTGAGGTCCTGATCCAGATTGCCGTCAAAGGTCTGGTCGAAGCGATGGCTCCCCACCCGGCACTGGACATAGAGGTCGTTCTCCACCCAGGGGTTTTCGCTGAAGATGGTTCCATAGCGACCCCAGAGATTGAACCCCTCCTGGGCCTTGAGAAGATAGGAGAGGAAGTACGGGCGGCGGTGTCCCTTGAGCTTGAGCCCCTTGGTGGACCGGGCCATCTCCCGTTTCATCGCGTCCAGGAGCCGAAGGCAGGTTTTCTTGTCGAGTTTCATCATGTTCTCCCAATGGGGTGGGGAACATAGCGCGAAGGGGCCCAAGAAACGAACCAAAGGATGACCTCCCCTGTTCCGCGGCTGCGGCGGTCCGTCCCAGGATCCTGGGGTAGACTTGGATGTGCTGGGAAGGAAAAAGGCTGTCCTGCTTGCGGTGCTTTGCTTGGGGACGGGGGGAGTCGCGGCCGGGGGAGAGGTCCCGGGCCGGGTGGCCGCCCTCGTGCGTCGTGGCCAGGCCGCGTTGGATGCGGGGGATCCTGCTGAGGCCTTTGGGGCCTGGCGGCGGTTGAACCTGCTGGCGGTCGGGCGGCCGGAGCTGCTGGATGAGGCCGAGCTGGGCCTGGGGCGCAGTTGGCTGATGATCGGCAAGACCCAGTTCGCTCTGGGTTACGCGCGGCAGGTGCTCCGGCGGGAGCCCAAGTCCGCGGGTGGCTGGGCTCTGCTGGTGCGCGCACTCCTGCGGGGAGGGGATTTCGCCGGCGCGCTTCGCCAGGCGCGGCGGGGGGCCGGGCTTGGCTTGCTCGAAGTCCCCATCTTTCGCGCCGCTCACGCTTCGGCCCTCTACCGCAACCAGAAACTCGAGGAGGCGCGCAAACAATACCGCATTCTGCTCCGGCAGAACCCTCTCTACCCCGAAGCCCTGGTCCGCATGGGGACCGGCCTGATCGCGCCGCGCCCCGCGCCGGCCGCGCCCAGCCTTCGGCGGGCGGTGGCCCTGCAGCGCAGCGGCAACTTCGATCAGGCCCTCCAACTAGTCCGGAGTTTCCTCGAAAAAGATCCCGGCCACCCCATTGCCCTCCGCCTCGCCGGCGAATGGCTCTTCGAAGCCTCCCGCCTCCGGGGCCCTCTCCTCGCGGGCGACCGCCTCCCCCAAGCCTGGATCCTCCTCGACGACCAGGCCCTAAGAAGGGACACCCTTTCCTCCTTTTTTCCCGGCTATACCAAGTTGAGCCCGGAAAGGCAGTTGCAAGTGCGGGTCAGTCTGCGGCCCTTCGCGGAGGAGCTCCCCATCCTCCTGGCCCGGGGTGGGCGCCATGACCTGCTCGGGGAGTGGGAACGCACGACCGACGCCAAGGAACGGGCCTGGCTCCGGGGACAAAAGACCTTTGATGGTCGGGTCTGGGACGATGTCCGTGGAATGGGGGGACTCCGGGCGGCCACCGGGGTCGAAGCCCTCGACGAGGCCCGCGAAGGGGGGTTTCAAACCCTGGTCCATGAGCTGGCCCACCAGGTCCATCTCTACCTCTTTTCCGCCAAGGAACGACGCGAGATCCGAGGGATGTTCGAGAAAGCCCGGCGGACCCACCGCACCCTCGACTACTACGCTGCCGCCAATGAGGCCGAATACTTCGCCCAGGGCGTCGAAGCATGGGTGTCCCTCTGGAAAGCGGCTGGCCAGCCCGTGACGCATGGGCACACGCGTTTCGAGCTGGCGCGCCGGGATCCTGAGCTGTTCCAATGGATCGAGCGCCGCTTCGGCCCTTCTGTCCTGGACAGCCCCAAGGGCCGGTTCTTTGCGAGGACCGCCTTCGATTTCGCCCTCGAAACCGCCCATTTGGACGACGCCAGGGCGCTTTTGCCCCGCCTCGCTCCGCGCGACCAGAGTCGCGCCCGTTCCGCTCTACGCCAGGCCAGCCTTCTTTTCCGAGGCTTGTAGGCCAAGGAGTTGACCCTCAACCCTGGATCGGGCAGGCTTCCCTCATGCGAGCATTCTTTCTCCTGAGTTTGGCGACCCTCTTGGGTTCCTGCGCTACTGGGCTGCGGGATTGGCGCAGCATTCGTGTGGATGGACCGAGCTATGAGGATATCTACAACACGACCGCCCGGTTTCTGGAATCCGAGTCCCGCCTGGATCCGGCTCGAACCGACCGTGGCAAGGGCATTCTCTGGACCAAATGGCGGGTGCAACCCGCAGCCTTCAGCAGAGGGAAACGCACCCGCATCCGCGTGGAGATCGAACGCCTCGCTCCCCGGAGTTTCAATCTTCGCTACTGCGTGGAGAAACAGATGTACAAAGACATGGCCACACCTCTCTATCCCCGGGAAGACGAGTGGGGGGGGACGAGCCAGGATCCGAGCGCCGAGACCCTCGTTGGGCACCACTTGCGCCTTCGAATGGCCGATCTCCTGGGAAAGAAGGGGATCAAGGCAAAGGGTGTCCGAATCAGCGATCCGATGAGGAACTACAAAAGGGAGCATTGAGAGGGGGGAAAGGTCGAGGGCCGGTTCTTCCGAACAAGAGCATCAGCGGTCGTTTGCAGCGATCCAGGAACGAGAGGGGCGACCAGGTCGACCCAAAGAAAACACCTATGGCACCAAGCCTTGCACAAGAAAACGAGAAGGGGCGGAAACAGGCCTCGGTCGTCCAGGAATACGATGCCGAGCGCGGCAGCGGCTCCCTCCTCCAGTTCCTGGGGGAGGCTCTGCTCTACCCGGTCCTGCTCTACAAACACCGGACCCTCGTGCGGAACTTCTTCCGCCGGGAATTCCAGAGCCGCTTCCGGGGTTCCATCCTGGGCTCCTTTTGGACACTGATCCATCCCCTCTTTCTCTTCATCACCTACTACCTCGTCTTTGGGATGATGTTCAACGTCCGCTCTCCCCAAGGAATGCATCCGCTCTGGTATTCGTTCTACCTGTTCACAGGCGTCCTGGCCTGGACCGTGTTCGCAGAGACCACCATTCGGTGCACCACGGTGGTCGTGGAAAACGGCAACCTGATCAAAAAGGTCGCCTTCCCCGCCCAGGTCCTCCCCGTTCACATCAGTGCGGTCAATCTGGTCGTCTTCATTGTCGGATCCCTCGCCTACTTCGTGATCGCCGCCCTGTCGGGCTTCGCCTTTCCGGGGCCCAACCTCCTCCTTCTTCCGCTCGTCCTCGTGGTGCTGATGTTCTTTACCGTCGGGGTGGGCCTGATTCTCGCGGCTCTCAACGTCTTTTTCCGGGACGTCAACCAGATCTTCCCCATCCTCGCCAACCTATGGTTCTTCGCGACCCCGGTTTTTTGGTATGACGAAATGCTGATGGGGGGCGCCAAGAACAACCCCCAGCTCCAAACCATTTTCAGCCTTCTCCAGTTGAATCCCCTCAACCCCATTATCAAGGCTCTTCGCGCCGTCCTCTGCATCCCACGCATCGGAACAGAGAAGGACACCCTAGGAAGCGTCCTCGGCCTGGTGGGCCAGGCAGCCCTCCCCGCATTTACTGTTTTCTTGATCGGTTTCGTCCTGTTCCGTTCCCTCCAATACCGCTTCGCGGACGAGGTCTGAGATGAGCAGCGTCGAACAGAAAGGCCCCGAACTCGATCCCGCCGGTGTTCCCATCGAGGCCCCCGCGATCGAGATTGTCAACCTGGGCAAGGAATACAAAATCTATGACACCCCCTCGCAGCGCCTTCTCGAGTGGCTTCCTATCGGAGGGTCCAAAAACCGCCACCGCTCTGTTTTCGCGCTCAAGGACGTGAATCTGACCGTGGGCAAAGGCCGCACTGTCGGCCTCGTAGGCCCCAATGGCGCCGGCAAGAGCACCCTCCTCAAGATCCTCACCGGAACGACCTTCCCCACCCAAGGTCGCTACAGGATCCAGGGCAAGGTGGCCAGCCTCCTGGAACTGGGCGCGGGTTTTCACGCCGACTTCACCGGCCGGGAAAACATCTACCTCAACGCCGCCATGCTGGGTCTCTCCCGTGAAGAGACCGAGGAGAAATTCGAGGAGATCCTGGAGTTCTCCGAACTGGCACCCTTCATCGACTCCCCGATCCGGACTTACTCCTCGGGGATGGTCTGCCGCCTGGGTTTTTCCACGGCAATCGCGGTGGACCCCGAGGTGCTGATCATCGACGAGATTCTCGCCGTCGGCGACCTCCACTTCCAAAAGAAGTGCGTCGAGAAGATCTGGTCCTTCAAAGAGAGGGGCAAGACCATCCTCTTCTGCTCCCACTCCCTCTATGACGTGCGCCAGCTCTGCGACCGGGCTGTCTGGATCCACGAGGGCAAGGTCCGGATGTTCGATGACGCCGTGGCGGTGACCAATGCCTACGCGACCTACGAGAAGGAGCTGGTGGGTCGAGAGACCGATGTCCTCGAAGCCCTCCCCGGCGAAAAGGTAGAACGTGGCGCCAAGGGCCCGCATATCGTCTCCATCGACCTGCTCGACGCCCATACGGAGGAACCTGTTCACGAGGTCAGGCCCCTCTGCGACCTTTGCGTCCGGGTGCACTGGAAAAACCCCGCCAACGACATCCCCCTCGCCATCGGGGTGGGCTTCACTCGAACGGATTCGACCCACTGCCTCGGCCACTCCACGGAGCAGGATGGGGTCGAGATGAGCGGAAGCGAGGGTGTTGTGGATCTCATCCTCCCCAAACTCCGCCTTCTCTCCGGCGAGTTCGTCGTCTTCGTCTGGCTCATGGATGAGCGGGGCATCCACCGCTTCCACCAGATGCTGGCCCCCCGCAATCTCCTCGTGATGAACCGCGGAATGGAGGTCGGGCTCTTCATCCAGGACCACGAATGGCGGGTCATGGATCCCATGCGTGTGTTTCGGGACGGAGACAGGGCGTGAGCCGGCCGGACATCAGCGCGCTCGTCGTCAACTACAACACCGCCAAACTGGCCCTCGACATGCTCCATTCCCTCGAGGCCCAGCGTCCCAGGGACGCTTCGGGCAGACTCCTGGAAATGGAGTTCGTGTTTGTCGACAACGCCTCACCCATGCGGGACGACCAGTCCATCGAGGAAATTCGTCGCTTCGGCCGCGAACGCCTCCCAGGCAAGGTCCTCCTCGCCCAGGAAAACCTGGGCTATGCCAAGGGGATGAACCTCGCCTTCGAACACGCGCAGGGCGAAACGATCCTCGTCCTCAACCCCGACCTCGTGCTCCTGGAAGGCTGCGTCCAAAGCCTCTACCGGAGCCTTCACAGCGACCCCCGGATCGGGGCGACAGGCCCCATCGGGTTTTGGGAGCGGGGGCGCGAAGTGCGGCTTCCTCCGAACATCCTGCCGACCCTCTCCGACCTGGTCCTGAGTTCGCTTGCCCAGATCAGCCCCCTCGTAAACCGATTTTACAGGCAGCGCCGGGTCCGCGACGCCCTCCGGATCTTCGAGGCCGAAGAGCCGCTCACCCTTCCCATGCTTTCGGGCGCCTGTCTGATGCTGCGCAGGGAGACCGTGGACGCGCTCGGATTCCTCTTCGACCCGGAGTTCCCTCTCTACTTCGAGGACACCGATCTCTTCCGGCGGCTCGCCGACCAGGGCAAGACCCTGGTCCAGGTCCCCGAGGCGCAGATGGCGCATTTCTACAATCGCTCGGGGACGACGAACCAGGGCGAAGCCTTTCGCCGCTACTGGAAGGCTCGCTCCTATTACTATGGCAAGTGGTATGGGCCTATCGGGCGCCTGGTCGAGGGAGTTTGCAAAAAAATTCTGCATACCGACCTCGCGGGGAGAACCGCACGCATCCGCGAGCGGGAAGTCTGCGACCTGGGACGGATCACCGAGCCTCCCGTACTGCGCTTTCCCAGGGAGATGAAGCGCTGCCTCCTCGAGTTCTGCCACGACGCCGGCTTCCTCCTCGCGGCCGCCATGTTCGGGAGCGGCAAGGAGTGGCGTCCCGGACCCTCCTTCTGGGAGGCCTTTGGCCCTTCTGTCTATTACTTCCGCGTCCTGGACCTGGACGGGGGGACGCCCAGGGAGGTCGGCCTCTGGCGCTTCGAGCGGGTTTCCGCCCCCGCCCCTCTCAAGGAGGAGGTCCATGCCGGAAGCTGAGCCCATGGTTCCCCTTTCGGTCTGTGTCCTCTCCTGGAACACCAGGGAGTTGACCCTCCGCTGCCTCGACAGCCTCAAAGCCGCCCGGCTCCGGGAGGGCTCCGAGGTCCTTGTGCTCGATCAGGCCAGCGAGGATGGGAGCGCCGAGGCCATTGCCGAACGACATCCTTGGGTCCGGTTGATTCGCTCTCCCGAGAACACCGGTTTCGCCATCGGGAACAACCTCTGCGCCGCCGAGGCCAAGGGAGAATACCTCGTCCTCCTGAACTCGGACACGGAGGTTCCGGCCGGAGGACTCGAGCAACTCGCGGACTTCCTTGCGACGCACAGGGACTATGGGGCGAGTTCCCCGAGACTCGTCAACCCCGACGGGAGCGTTCAGCCTTCCTGCAAACGTTTCCCCGGCTTTGGCACCGCCCTCGTCTATGACCTTCCCTGGGCGAGATGGCCCCTGCTCCGCCGCCTCGACGACCGTTACCACTACCGGGACTTCGACCACCAGCACGACGCGGACATCGAGCAGCCCCCCGCGGCTTGTTTCTGCCTGCGCCGCTCCCTTTGGGAAGAATTGGGGGGATTCGATCCGGATCTTTGGCTTTTTTATAACGATGTGGATCTCTGCCTGAGAATCCACCGCAAAGGTCTCAAGATCCGTTTCCTCTCCGAAGTGGTGATCCGCCACCACGAGGGCGCTTCCACCCGGAACTTTGCCGGCCGTATCCGCCACTGGGGGAGGGATCGCATCCGTTATTACCGGAAGTGGAAGGGACCCCTCGGCGCCTGGTGGGTACGCCGCATGTTGGGCCTGCGCGCCCGGATCGAGTGGTTGCGTCTGGGGCGCCAGTTCCAAGACCCCGCCCAGCGCAAAGCCGCCCGGAGGGAATTGAAAATCGCCTTCGAGGAGATTCTCCAGGAGGGATAGTCCCCTGGGCTGGCCAGCTTGCCTGAACTCCGTATATTGATGCTCCTGTTCTCTCTCATTCCTCGGAGCATGAAATGCGAAACACTCTCTCTCTTTCTTTCGCCGTTTTTCTCGTCACGAGTCTAGCCTTCGGCCAAGCGGGGCCGGGGGTTTCCAAGCCTCTCCACAAGAGCAAGGACTTCACCTTTGGGACCGGGGGGAAGATTCCCG
>DROQ01000160.1 GCA_011321845.1 Planctomycetota bacterium
GCTGCGGCTGGTGGGGGTGGACCTGAAGCTGCTTTCGCTTGCGGTGGATGGGGAGGAGTGGGGGAGCGAGCGTTACAGGCTTGGGGAGGGGGAGCTGATCCTGGAGGGGGTTCCGGACGAGTTTGTTTTAGAGACGGAGGTTGAGATCCAACCGCAGAAGAACCTGACCCTGTCGGGGCTCTACAAGTCGAGCGGGAACTTCTGCACCCAGTGCGAGGCGGAGGGGTTTCGGCGGATCACCTTCCATCCCGACCGTCCGGATGTGCTGTCCCGGTTTACGACGACGATCCGGGCCGACAAGGCAAAGTATCCTGTGCTCCTGTCCAATGGGAACCCCATCGAGGAGGGCGAGCTGGAGGGGGGGCGGCACTTCGTGACCTGGGAGGATCCCTTTCCCAAGCCGAGTTACCTTTTTGCCCTGGTGGCCGGCGACCTCAAATGCCACGAGGGAAGTTTCGAGACGATGAATGGCCGGGAGGTCCAGCTGCAGATCTGGGTGGAGCCGCAGAACATCGACCGCTGCGAGCACGCGCTCGAGTCGCTGAAGAAGGCGATGAAGTGGGACGAGGACTGCTTCGGGCGCGAGTATGACCTCGACATCTACATGATCGTGGCGGTCAACGACTTCAACATGGGGGCGATGGAGAACAAGGGGCTCAACATCTTCAACTCCAAGTATGTCCTGGCGAACCCGGAGACGGCGACGGACGATGACTACGAGAGCATCGAGGGGATCATCGCGCACGAGTATTTTCACAACTGGACGGGGAACCGGGTGACCTGCCGGGACTGGTTCCAGCTCACCCTCAAGGAGGGGCTGACGGTCTACCGGGACCAGGAGTTCTCCTCGGACATGACTTCGCGGCCGGTCAAGCGCATCGACGACGTGCGGGTCCTCAGGATCGCCCAGTTCCCCGAGGACGCGGGGCCGATGGCCCACCCCATTCGGCCGGAATCCTACGCGAGCATCGACAATTTCTACACGGCCACGGTCTACAACAAGGGGGCGGAGGTCATCCGCATCTACGAGACCTACCTGGGCAAGGATGGGTTCCGCAAGGGGATGGATCTCTACTTCGAGCGCCACGATGGGCAGGCGGTGACCTGCGACGACTTCCGGGCCGCGATGGCGGACGCGAACGGGGTGGACCTGTCGATGATGTCCCGCTGGTATGAGCAGGCGGGGACGCCGGTGGTCGAGGCGGTGGGAGAATATGACGCCGAGGCGGGGACCTACCGGTTGAGGCTCTCCCAGAGCTGTCCGGCGACGCAGGGGCAGGAGGAGAAGCTGCCCTTCCCGATCCCGGTGCGCATGGGGCTGCTGGGCCGCCAAGGCCAGGCCCTCCCCTTGCGCCTCGAAGGGGAGGAGGGGGAAGCGCCCCTGGAGCGGGTGCTGGACCTGCGGGAACGGGAGCAGGAATTCGTCTTCGTGGGGATCGAGGAGGAGCCCGTTCCCTCGCTGCTGCGGGGCTTCTCGGCGCCCGTCAACCTCAAGATCGAGCGGAGCCGGGCCGAGGCGGCCTTCCTCATGGGGCATGACAAGGACTCCTTCAACCGCTGGGACGCGGGGCAGCAGCTCGCCCGGGAGCTGATCCTCGAGATGGTCTGGGGGCCCCGGGAGAGCTGGAGCCTGGACCCCGATTTCGCGGGGGCCTGGCACAAGATCCTGACGGACGGGGCCCTGGACGGGTCGTTCCGGGCCTTCGCCCTGGGCATTCCTTCGCTGAGAGTCCTGGCGCAGGCCATGGATACGGTGGACATCGAGGGCCTGCACGCCGCGCGCAGTTTTGTGCGCAAGGAGCTGGCCGGGCGCTTCGCCGAGGACCTCTTCCGGGTCTATGGGCTCAACGCGCCCAAGGGTCCCTACCACAACGACCGGCCTTCGATCAACGCGCGCCGAACGGCGAGCAGCTGTCTCTCCTACCTCATGGAGGTCAAGGATGAGGACGAGAGTTTCCGGACACTGCTGCTTCGACGCTTCGAGGAGGCCGACAACATGACGGACGCCATCTCTTCGCTTGCGCTCCTGGCGAGGATCGGGGGCGACGAGGGCGAGAAGGCGCTGCAAGCCTTCTACGACAAGTGGAAGGGCGATCCCAATGTCCTGGACAAGTGGTTCTCCGTGCAGGCGATGGCGGACCGGGAGGATGTCGTGGAGAGGGTGAAGGCCCTGGTCCGGCATCCCGACTTCCGCTACACCAACCCCAACCGGGTCCGATCGCTGGTGGCGGCCTTCGCCGCGAACAACCTGCCGCACTTCCACCGGGCGGACGGGGCAGGTTACCAGCTCCTCGCCGACACCATCCTGGAGGTGGATCCCAACAACCCCCAGCTGGGGGCGGGGCTCTCCAAGCTGTTCAACTCCTGGAAACGCTATGACAGCGAGCGGCAAAAGCTGATGAAGGCCCAGCTCGAACGGATCGCGGCGAGCAAGCCCAGCAAGAACACGGCGGAGGTCGTGGGGCGGGCACTGAGCTGAGGGGAGGCTCCTCTTGCATCTCAACAGCTTCGACGTCCTCACCTTTGTCGCCTTTCTGCTCGTCGTGGTCGTCGTGTCGCTCCTCGCCTCGCGCAAGGAGGACAGCTCCGAGGACTACTTCCTCGCGGGGCGCAAGCTGGGCTGGTGGCTGATCGGCTTTTCGCTGATCGCCTCCAACATCTCCACCGAACACTTCGTCGGGATGGCGGGCAAGGCCTTCGGAAGGGTGGGCCTCGCGATCGCGAGCTACGAGTGGATGAGCGCGATCAGCCTGGTCATCGTCGCCTGGTGGCTGCTGCCCAAGTTTCTGCGCATCGGCATCTACACCATGCCCGAGTTCCTCGAATACCGCTTCGACCGGGGGACGCGGACGATCATGGCGATCTACCTGCTGGTGCTCTACGTCTTCGCCCTCCTTGCAACGGTCCTCTACAGCGGGGCCCAGGGGTTGAACGGGGTCTTCGATTTTCCGCAAATGCTGGTGGAGCATTTCCAGATGGACCCGGAGGATGCCCAGGAATGGGCGACCCTGGGGGGGATCTGGGGGATCGGCCTGATCGCGGCCATCTACACGATCTACGGGGGGCTCAAGGCGGTGGTCTGGTCGGACCTGATCCAGGGGGGCGCGCTCCTGGGGGGCGGAGCCCTTGTGCTCTACTTCGGGCTTCGCCTGGTGGGGGGCGGGGAGCTGGTCGCGGGGGGCGGAGTGAGCGGGGGGGATGTGCTCAGCGGTTGGAAGGCCTTCTGCGCGCAGAACGAGGACAAGCTGCACGTGATCCTGCCCTGGAACGACCCCAACATCCCCTGGCTGGCGGTCTTCGTCGGCGGGCTCTGGATCCCCAACCTGTTCTACTGGGGGCTCAACCAGTTCATCACCCAGCGCACTCTCGGGGCCAAGAGCCTGTCCGAGGGGCAGCGCGGCATCTTTTTGGCCTGCCTGTTCAAATTGGCGATCCCCTTTTTGATCTTGATGCCGGGGATCATGGCCTTCCAGCTCTTCGGGGACAGCCTTTTGGCGAAGACCCACGGCGCGCTGTCCAAGGCGGGGGAGCTGGCCTACCCCCACATGATCGCCCAGATCATGCCGCCCATGCTGCGCGGGGTCATGTTGGCCGCGCTCGCGGGGGCGGTGATGAGCACCTTCAACTCGGGGATCAACTCGGCCTCGACCATCTTTACCATCGATCTCTACAAGAAGTACATCCGCCCCGAAGCCTCGGCCAGGCAGCAGGTCCGCGTGGGGCGGGTCGCGACCGCCCTGATCGCCCTCTTCGCCTGCCTCGTGGGGCCGCTGCCGGGCAAGTTCGAAGGAGTCTTCACCTACATCCAGGAGATCTGGGGGTTTATCTCCCCCGGGATCGTCGCGGCTTTCATAGGGGGCATCCTGATCCGGCGGGCGCCTGCGCAGGCGGGGAGGCTGGCCCTGCTCCTGAGCCCACCCCTCTACGGGATCTGCCGGGTTCCGAAGTGGATCTTCGAGGGGGTCTATGAGCACGAAGTCCGGGATGGGGTCAAGACTCTCCTTGGAAAGGGGGGTGAAGCCGTGGGCGGTTTCACCCAGTCGCTTTATGACTTCAACAACTGGGCTTTCTTGCACCACATGGCGCTGGTGTTCGTGGTGCTGATCCTGGTCATGCTGTGGGTCACGAGGCTGCGTCCGATGGAGACTCCGGTGGAATATCCCAGCTCCGAGATCGACGTGCGTGTGCCGAGGTCCAACTATGTGTTGGGGTCTTTGATCGTTCTGGCGACGGTGGCGCTCTATGTGGTCTTCCGTTAGGCGTTTGGCGGGTCTTGGGCTGCGCGGATTTTGTGGGAGGGAACTCGAGGCGATGAGGGCATGAAGGAGGGGCTCGAGAGGATCGCGGCGGTGGACCTGGGCTCGAACAGCTTCCACATGGTGGTGGCGCGGGTGCGGGAGGGTGTCCCGGAGCCGGAGGACCGGGCGCGGGAGATGGTGCGGCTCGCGGAGGGGCTGGGACCGGGGGATGTCCTGGAGGCGGAGGTCGTGGAGCGGGCGCTGGAGTGCCTGGGGCGCTTTGGGCAGCGGCTCAAGGGCTTGCCTCCGGAGGCGGTGCGGGTCGTGGGAACGAACACGCTGCGGGCGGCCAGGAATGCGCGGGCCTTCCGGAGGCGGGCCGAGGCGTTGCTCGGGCATCGCATCGAGATCATCTCCGGGCAGGAGGAGGGGCGGCTCGTGTTCCTCGGGATGGCGCAGACGAGCCCGGAGGAGGATGGGGCCCGGCTGCTCGTGGACATTGGAGGTGGGAGCACGGAGATCATCCTCGGAGAAGGCTTCGAGGCGCGGGAGGTCGAGAGCCATTTCCTGGGCTGCGTGGGCTGGTCCCAGAGGTTCTTCGACAAGAACAAGCTGAGCCGCAAGCGCTTCGAGAAGGCCTTGCTCCTGGCGCGGAAGGAGTTCCACGGGACCGCGGCGCGTTTTCGCGGGCGGGGGTTCGAGCATGTCATCGGATCCTCGGGGACGGTGCAGGCCGCGGAGGAGGTGATCCGCGCGATGGAGCTGGGCGAGGGTTTGAGCAAGAAGGCCCTCCGCAAGCTCGTCGAGGCGGTGCTCCTGTTCGAGCGGCTCGACGAGGTGGAGCTGCCGGGCCTCAATCCCAAGCGGGCCCCGGTCTTCGCCGGTGGGCTGGCGATCCTGCTGGCCTTTTTCGAGGAGTTCGGGGTCTCCAGGATGCGGGTCAGCGCGGGAGCGCTGCGGGAGGGGCTGCTCTTCGACATCCTCGGGCGCGATGGAGAGGAGGACGTTCGCGAACGGACGATCCGGGGCTTCCAGCGCAAGTTCCACGTGGACGAGGAACAGGCCGAGAGGGTGGAGCGTTGCGCGCGGGAGATCTTCGACCGGGCGGGAACCAGGGAGAAGATGGACGCGCCGGAGCTGGCGCCCTTTCTCTCCTGGGCGGCCCGTGTCCACGAATGTGGTCTCAGCGTAGCCAGGCGTCACCACCATCGGCACGGAGCCTATCTCTGCCGCCACTCCTACCTGCCCGGCTTCTCGCGGGACGAGCAGGAGCTGCTCGCCTTCCTGGTCGGAACGCATCGGCGCAAGCTGCCCAGGGAGCCGGGGGCCGAGCTGCGAGAGGATGTGCAGGAGGACGCGAGGCGCCTCATGCGCATCCTGAGGGCGGCGGTCGCCCTGCAGCGGGGGCGGGGATTCGACCGGCTGCCCGAGCTGAACGCCAGGTGGGAAGGAGATGCGCTCAGGCTCGAACTCCCCAAGCCCTGGATGCTCGCCCATCCCCTGACGGCCATGGACCTGGAGGAGCTGGGCTGAAGAGGCCCGGAGCGGGCCTGGAGGGGGGCTCGACTTGTGCCGCTAGCGGAAAATGCCCGGGCGCTTGTGCCGCCCTCTCCGGGCACCTACAGAAAGCGCTCGATCTTGTGTCGCTTGCGGACGCCGAAGAGGAACTCCTCCTTCTGGAAGCGGTGGTAGATCTTCCGGATCAGCGGCATCTGCTTGGGGCTGGGGAGGATGAAGTGGTTCTGAATGAACTTGATCCTCAGGACGAGGTGCTTGCCGTAGAAGCTCTCGATGGGGCTGGAGACCTGGCCGTCCTTGAGGGCCCAGGCGGTGCGCAGAACGGAGGCGGGGACATAGGGCTCGAAGCGATCCAGCCAGCCGAGGACGCCGCCCCGTTGGGCGCTGATCTTGTCGTCCGAGTATTTTTTGGCGAGGTCGCCGAAGTTGGAGGCGTCCTTCTCGAGCTTGTCGAGGATGCGGACGACCTTTTGGCGGGCTTCGAAAAGGCTCGCGCCTTGCTTGAGCCGGCCGTTTGCGGGGTCCCGGAAGGAGACGAGGATGTGGGCGACCCTGACCTTGCCTCCGAACCAGTCCCCGTGGCGGTAATAGAATCTTTTGACCTCGCTGGTGGTGTAGCGATCGGGGACGAGGTAGCTCAGGAGCGTCTGGATCTCGACCTGGAGACCGCGGCTGCGGCGGTGACGCCGCCTGAGGTCGGGGATGGAGGCCTTGGTCGGTGGGTGTCCCGTTTTTTTGGCGTAGGCGGGGAGGTAGCGGGTGCGGAAGTCCTCTTCCATCCGCGCCTCCAGTCTTTTCCCGTAGTCCGCCAGGGGGAGGCGCTGCCTTTTGGCTTCGGCCAGGAGAGCGAGGAGGTCGGCGAATTCGTAGGCCCGGCGGGGGAGGTCGGGGCTGTTGAGTTCGCGGCGGCCTTCGGGGCGGGTCCAGCGTTCCTCGACCTCCGGGTCCAGGTGCGTCCGGAGGTGGCGAGCCAGGTTTCCGAGGGTGATCGTCCGTCCGTCCACTCGGAAGATGGGGAGGTTCCGGTGCTTTTCGAAGTCCAGAACGCTCGGAAGGAGGGGGACTTCGCTTTCCTCCTGGGGGGCCGGCTTGTTCTTGGTGGCGGGGGGCTCGCCGGCCTTGCTCGGGCGGGTTTGAGCCGGGAGGGCGGGGCGGACGAAGGATAGGAACAGGCCGAGGATGCCTGCTATGGTGAGTCGAGTCGTTTTCATCTGGATGGAATTGTATGTCCGAGTCCCCCTCAAGGAACGATCAGGCGGAACTTTCTCTCCCAAAAGGGGGAGGAGGTGGGGGCGGCATTCCGGCGAAGCTGCGTGAAACCTTCGCTTCTTTCGGCAGTTCGAGGCCCAGGCTTTTCTTCGCACCCGGCCGGATCAACCTGATCGGGGCCCACCTGGACTACAACGGCGGGGCGGTCCTGCCCGTCCCCATCGCCCAGGGCACCTACGCCGCCTTGGCCCTGCGCCCGGACCGCCGCCTCCGCCTGAAGAGCCTCGACTTCGACCAGGACTTCGACCTGGACGGGGACCATCTCCCCCCCGCCTCCCAGCTCGGCTGGGCCGCCTACCCCATCGGCGTCTGGCTCGAAGCCCGCCAAGCGGGACACCCTATCTCCGGTTTCGACCTGGTGGTGGGGGGCGACCTGCCCCGGGGGGCCGGCCTCTCCTCCTCCGCCTCGCTCGAAGTCGTGATGGGGCTGGGACTTCTGACCTGCGCGGAGGCCGCAGCGGACCTCGAGGAGCTGGCCCTCCTCGGCTTCCGCGCGGAGAACGGCTATGTCGGCGTCAAGTGCGGGATCATGGACCAGTTCGCCTCCGCCCTCGGCGCCTCGGGCAAGGCCCTCTACCTCGACTGCGCCACCCGGGAACATCGCCACGTCCCCCTCGGCACCGACATGGAGATCCTCGTGCTGGACACCCATAAACCGCGCGAGCTGGTGGCCTCCGAGTTCAATCGGCGGGTCGAGCAGTGCCACGAGGCCCTCGCCGTCCTGCGGGCGGGCGCGCCCGAGCGAGGGCACCTGGCCGCTTTCTCGCCAGCGGAGGTCGAGAGGGCCC
>DROQ01000161.1 GCA_011321845.1 Planctomycetota bacterium
GCGAAGAGGCGGATCCGAATGGTGTCTCCGTTGAAATAGTAGGAATGCATTCCCACTTCGGAGATCTTGTTCCATTCCCAGGTCTGCTTTTCGTCGTCGAAGAGGGATTCCACCTCGAGGACGGAACCTTCGCCAAGCTGGATCTTAGAAAACTCGACCTGCAAGAAGGAGGCTTTTTGGAAGCGGATGATTTTTTCGGCGACCAGGACTTGTCCAGGGCCATCATTGCTTCCATTGGGTGAAGTATAGGAAAAGGCTTTGACCGTTCCTACCGTTGGGACGGTGGGGCTTTGGGTAAAAGCTCCCGCCGTTGTGAGGAACCCGGCGAGGCACAAAGCACCGAGGCCCTTAAAGGTGAAAGGCGAACTCATTGGTTGAACTCCTTTAGAAGGAAAAAGAGGTAACGAAAGAATGAGAGTTGAAATCAGCTCTCAAAAGAAAAATGAAAGGACGATGCAGAGATCCCGAAGAAAAGACTGCGCAAAGATTGTGCACAGAAGGTGGGAAGCGAACTGGATCGTGAATGGCCAAGAATACCCCCCTTTCAGGAGAGGAAAAGGGGGTGAATTAGGGGATTTTCCCGAGGTTTTGGGGGAGATCCTGCGGGATCCAGCAAACGGACATGCGCTTTGGTCCGTGGGCTCCGATGACAAGGGTGAGTTCGATGTCCGCTGTCTTGCTTGGCCCCGTGAGAAGGGTGGCACAATTGGGCAAAAAATCCAACTTTTTGCCATGTTGGGGGAGGTCGTAAAGGAGTTGGTCCTCGGAGAGGAGAACAATGATTTCCTCCGGGAGGGTCAGGGCCATGCGCTCCTCGAAATCCTCCAAGGGAACCCAAAGGCTCCCCGTCCGCGCGATCCCGTGCTCCGCACGTAGGATCATGAGGGGACACCCATTCATCGCCTGGGCTTCGCGGGGGGCGGGAGTCCAGTCGTGGCCTAGACTTAGGCCGATTGCGCGAGCCCCTGGGGTGGCGAAGGCCTGGTTGGGGAGGTCCTCGAGGAGAAGGAGCCTGCCGTGAGCCTCCTCCAGGGCTTCGCGGAAGAGGGCCTTGAGGGAGGGGAGGTCCTGGGGTGGTTTGGGGAGCTCGAGAGGGGGCTCGGTATTGGGAGTGGGCTTGGGTGTCCAGTCCTGCTTGGGAGGGGTGGGGGGTGGGGGGCTCTCGGCGAGTCGTTCATGGAAGCTGCGTCTAGGCAGCTTGGGAAGGTGCCGCCCGCCCCGCTTCCAGGCACGCCCGGTCGGGCTGAGCCCCGCGAGCAGGCTGCCCAGGCCCCCCAGCCGGCGGGCGATTTTGCCGGCGCGCCGGAAGGAGGATGGGTGTCCCCAAACGCGGCGGAGCGTGCGGGGGAGGCTGGGGCGGAGGCGGCCCTTGGCTGCGAGGTCGATGCGCCAGTCGTGAATGTGGCGGGCGAGGTCGATGCGGACGGGGCAGACCTCGGTGCAGGCCCGGCAGAGGGGGGAGGCTTTGACGAGGGCGTCGTGACTGGGGCCGGCGAGGGCGGGGGCGAGGACTTCGCCGATGGGGCCGGGGTAGACCCAGCCGTAGCTGTGGCCGCCGATGCGGCGGTAGACGGGGCACTCGTTGAGGCAGGCGCCGCAGCGGATGCAGGCCAGGGCTTCCTCGGCCGGGGTCCCGAAGAGGGCGCTCCGGCCGTTGTCGACGAGGACGATGTGGAAGGGGCGACCCATGCTGCCCGTGTAATGCGTGGTGTAGGTGGTGAGGCGCTGGCCGGTGGCGCTGCGGGCGAGGAGGGCGAGAAAACTCTGCAGCGAATCGAGATCGGGGACCAGCTTGTCGATGCCCGCGACCGCGATGTGCAGGGGGGCGAGGCTGGTGCCGAGGATGGAATTGGCTTCGTTCTCGACGACGACGACCGTGCCCGTCTCCGCGACGAGGAAGTTGGCCCCCGTCATGCCCAGGTCCGCCCCCAGGAAATAAGGTCGAAGGCTCCTCCGCGCCGCCTCCGTCAGCACCTTGGGGTCTGTCTCCCCCTCGGGCACCAGCCCCTGCTCGAAAAACAGCCGCCCGATCTCCTCCCGCGTCCGGTGGATGGCCGGCGCGGTCACGTGGCTCGGCGGCTCCCCGAAGAGCTGCACGATCCGCTCTCCGAGGTCCGTGTCGATGACTTCGATCCCCTCTCCTTCGAGAAAGGGCCCGATCCCACACTCCTCCACCGTCAGCGACTTGGACTTGACGATCCGGGACACCCTTGCTTCTTGGCAGAGCGCGAGGACGATGCGCCGGGCCTCGGCCGCGTCCTTGGCCCGGTGGATCCTGGCGCCGCGCGCCCTCGCGGCTTCCTCGAAGCGGCCCAGGAAACCCTCCATGTCTCCGCGGACCCTGGCCTTGGCCTCCTGGCAGCGGGTCCGCAGCTTCTCCCACTCCGGAACCAGGGCCATGGCCCGCCGGCGTTTGGCCGCCGGGTGGCAGACCGCTTTGTGATGAAGGGACACCCTTTCCAAGTCCCGCATCCGCTCCTGGATCTTGCGCGCCAGTCCTTTCATCGCAGAGCCTCCCGAAGGATCTGGGCCGGATGCAGAAGCGGCCAGCCGGGATAGGTCCGGAGGCTTCCCAGGTGCATCAGGCAGGAGAGGTCGGCAGAGACCAGCCCGTCGAGGTCCCGGGCCGCACCTCCCGCGCCCCCGGGGTCCGGCCCCCCAGCAGGAGGAGAGCCAGGCGAAGAATGGCTGTCCCCCTTTGCGGTGCCCGGGGGGCCGGGGGAACCCCATGAAGAATGGGTGTCCCCCTTTGCCGTGGCCAGGAGGAGGGTGAGGCGGTCGCGGCCCATGGCGCCCGAGAGTTCGGGGAAGGTCGTGGCAAAGCTCCCTCCGAATCCGCAGCACTCTCCTTCGGCGGCGGGGGGTTCGAGGACCACCAGCCCGGGGATGCGCCCCAGGAGGTCGCGGGTGGCGGCCGCCGTGCCGGTCCCCCGGAGCGCCGAGCAGGACTGGTGGAGGAGGAGGGTCTTGGGGACACCCACCTCGTAGCGCTCCGGCCCGAAGCGCGCCAGGAACTCGCAGAACTCGAGCACTCGCAGGGACTTGGCCTCCAGGTCCAGCTCATGCGCCAGGTGCTCCGTGCAGCTCGCCGAGAGGACGACCACGGTCTCGGAGGATGGGTGTCCCGCTTCGAAGGCGCGGAGGAGGGCGGCGGCCCCGGGGCCGTCACCGGCATTGGAGAGGGCCTGGCCGCAGCAGTGGCAGCCGGAGATCCGCGGGGCGAAGCCCAAAACTCGCAGCACCTCGAGGGCGGCGAGACCCGCTTCGGGAAAAAGCTGGTCCACGAAGCAAGGAACGAAGAGGGCGACCTTCATGGGGAAATAGTCTACCTCCCTTCATCAGTGAGTTAGGGATTTTATATTTGAATAAATAAAACCCCTAAGTTCGATAGGAGTCGTTGGATTGAATTGCCCCACAAGTCTGAATTTGGTTGTTAGTGAGCATTAAAAAGCCATGGTTAGGGCACTTTAGTTTTCGAGAAAAAATTTAGGGCTCATCTTTACTTCCATAAAAAAAGCCCCTCAGGAGGGGCTTCAGGATGCTTAAGCAGAGCCTGCGTCAGTTAGCTGACTTACTGTAATAAACAGAAAGCGCCACTTGGATACACTACGAAAGAATTGTATAATGCGCCCTTGCTTCCCAGTCAACCCTAAAAAGATATGAAAAAATGAAGGAACCCCATGAGACTCTGTTAGGTCTTGATTTAGGGACCAATTCAATTGGTTGGGCCTTGCTAGCTTTGGATGAGGATTCCTCTCCAACAGGAATCCTTGCATCAGGTGTCAGGGTTTTTCCTGCAGGGGTAGATGGTGATTTTGAAAAGGGAAGAGAAGAAAGTCGGAACTCCAAGCGCAGGTCTGTACGTTTAGCAAGGCGGCAAATTCGACGAAGGAGTCGAAGAAAGAAAAAGCTCTATAATCTTCTCGCAAAATCAAAACTCTTACCTCCCGCAGACACAAGCGATCCAATTGAAATCCATAAAAAGCTTTTGCACCTTGATGGACAGCTACGTTTATCTTTTGCAATAAGTCATAGAAACCAACAATTGCTTCCGTATTTGTTAAGGGAGAAGGCCTTGAGAGAAGCGCTTACTCCATTTGAATTGGGGAGGGCAATCTACCATTTAGCTCAACGAAGGGGTTTTTTAAGTAATAGAAAGACTTCCCCAAAGGAAAATGAAGATTGCGGGGTTGTTAAACAATCGATCGTCGATCTTGACGCCGAAATAAAGGCCTCTGGCGCTCCTACCCTAGGGGCTTATCTATGTTCTCTGGATCCAGATGTTGCCCGTATTCGATGCCGGTACATTTCTCGATCTATGATAACCGAGGAGTTCGAAAAAATTCTCCAACAACAGGCCCCTTTTCACCCGATCCTGAGGGATAGACAGTTTGTCAGCGCATTGCGAGAAGTGATTTTCTATCAAAGACCCCTTAAAAGTCAAAGGCATTTAATCGGGTTTTGTGAGTTGGAACCTAAGAAAAGGCGTGCGGCTCTATCTTACCCAGAGGTTCAGCGCTGGCGTTATCTTCAAACTCTAAACAATCTGAAGGTATTATTTGTAAACGGAGATGAAAGAAAGTTAAGTGATAAAGAGAGGAGCCTTCTAATCGAATACCTTGAAAGAAAGGGAGATTTATCTTTTTCGAGGGTTAAACAGATTCTTGGGTTCCCATTGAGGGGGAAAGATGCGGTAAAATTTAACTTAGAAGAAGGTGGTGAGAAGAGGATCCCTGGAAATCGTACTTTATCTGCAATCCGAAATATTTTTGGAGATAGTTTTGATACTATTGGACCCAAAGATATAGAGAAAATATATCATGATTTGGTTTCGATTCGAAACCCCTCGGTACTCCAGCGGAAGGGGGCCCGAGTTTGGGGGCTTTCACAGGAAAAGGCAGCTAAGTTCGCGGACCTCCAGTTAGAGAATGACTATGCAAGGTTGTCATTAAAAGCAATTAGGAAGATACTTCCTTTTTTAGAGAAGGGGTTGACGTATGCTAAAGCACTAGAATGTGCCTATCCGGGAAGGGATTCTTCCGGGAAGGAGCCTCTGGGTTTGTTGCCTCCAGTTTTTGAAGCAATTCCTAGTCTAAGAAATCCAGCGGTTGCGAGGGTTTTGACGGAACTTCGAAAAATTATCAATGCAATAATTGAAAAGTATGGCAAGCCTACAATGATTAGGTTGGAGCTCGCCCGGGATTTGAAAAGAAGCAAAAAAGCCCGTCAAGAACGGTGGCGAGAAATGCGGGCTAAGCAACAGGCTCGGGAAAAGATTATAAAAAAAATCCAAAAAGAAATCGGTATTTGTTCCCCCAGTAGGTCTGATGTTTTAAAGGGGCTATTGTTTGAAGAGTGTGGGGGGCAGTGTCCTTATACCGGGTTTCAGTTCGGATTTGCGGATCTTTACGGGACTCATCCAAAAGCTGATGTTGAACACATCCTTCCTTTTAGCAGGTCTCTTGATGACTCTTTTTTAAATAAAACTTTATGTTTGGCTAGAGAAAACCGCCAAAGAAAAAGGAACCGGACCCCCTTTGAAGCTTACGGGGGGGATCCAGCTAGGTGGAACGAGATTCTCCACAGGGTAAGTAAATTTAATGGGGATAGCTGGTTACGTCGGCAAAAGTTAGCACGTTTTAAGACAGAAAACCTTTCCAGTGAATTTTTAAATGACTTTTGTTCTCGTCAGCTTAACGACACTAGGTACGCGTCCACTTTGGCTAGAGATTATTTAGGTTTACTTTATGGTGGGTACATCGATGCTTCCAGAAAAACTAGAATCCAGACTTGTAC
>DROQ01000162.1 GCA_011321845.1 Planctomycetota bacterium
CTGGCCTTGAACCCGGCCTTCATCGTCTGCGATGAGCCCATCTCCGCCCTGGACGTTTCCATCCAGGCCCAGATCATCAACCTGATGCAGGACTTGCAGGAGGAGTTTGGGCTCACCTATCTCTTCATCGCCCATGACCTCTCGGTCGTGGAGCACATCAGCCACCGCATCGCGGTCATGTACCTGGGCAACCTGATGGAGATCGGTCCTGCGGAGGTCCTCTACCGGAACCCCATCCATCCTTACACCAAGGCCCTCATCTCCGCAGTCCCCCTCCCCGATCCCCGCAAGACACGGCCCGACCGCATCCAGCTCCAAGGAGAGCCGCCCAGCCCGCTCGACAAGCCGAGCGGCTGCGCCTTTCGGACTCGTTGCCCCTATGCCGAGCCAGCCTGCGCCGCCGAGCGCCCCCTCCTCCTCGACGCCGGCCCCGACCACCAAGTCGCCTGCCCCGTCATGATGCGCGAGTAGAAAACCTCTCCTGGGTTTTCTACAGCTCCACGAGAATGTCCTTCCTCGGACGGACCACCTTGAGCCTGGTGCTTCGGTTTCCCAGCTCGAACTCCAAAACAAACCTCAGACTGGAGTGTTCCAAATAAGGCAACTTAAAATTCCCTTCGGCGTCAGTCCGCCCCTTGAGAAATCGCTGGTTCAGCAAAAGAAACCCTCTGGACTCAGCCTCATCCTTAAAAATGCTAGCCCGAACCCCAATTCGAACCCCCGCAAGCCCCCTCCCCTTCGCGTCCACGACCCTGCCGGCAACAAAGGTCTGAACCGCCTTCATTTGCAGAACCCGAGGCTCCAAAACCCGCTTCCCCTCCCCAGAAGGGTCCAAGCGCTGGAAGAAGTATTCTTCCCCAGACCCATAGGCGATGAGAACCCCGCCCATTTTCCCGAGAAGGAGGGTACCCCTCCCTCTTCGATCCGCCTGGAACTGCATCGGGAATTGCCCGCCTCTAAGGAATTGAAACTTGGCAAAGGAGGCCGGAGCGCCATCTGCGGCTTCCACCGTGAAGGGTTGCAAATAGAAATTTTTCAGATTCAGCCCAAAAACCCGATTGAGTTCTCCTGGAAAAAAAACATCCTCGGAACAAACCATTCCTCGAGGGAGAGGGTAGGAGTAACCCGGAGGGAGAGCCTTCTTCCACACATCCTCTGGAAGGAAAAAACGAAATTGGAGGCGATTTATAAGAGAAGAGAGGCCCCGCAGCATCAGCTCCCCCCTAGGATCCGACCGCCCCATCAAGGAGCGATCCTTCATGGTCTCATTGTTGCCTCTCCGCTCCCCCTTGACCAAGACCGTTGGAGCCCCCAGCATCAGGACCTCCGGCAGTCCCTTCCCATCGAAGCCGAAGAACTTGGCCTTCCTCCCCCCCTCCGCCAGGAGCGGGATATGGAGCGGCGCCTTGGAATCCCGAAGCTCTTCACCTCCGGCACAGACTCCTTCGGCGCTCATCCGAGCGTATCCTCTCCCAAACCCAGGCTTGGAGACGCTAAAGAAAAGGAAAGAGTAGATCCCCCCCAGCGCGGGGACTTTCATCTGGGCTTCGCCCTTCATGTCGCTGAGAGGACCCCGAAGCCATCCCTCCTCATCCATGTGGAAGAAGATCCGTGCCCCCGAGACAGGTTTTTGGTCCTTTCCCGGACGTCCATCCACCACCGTAAACGAGCGAAGCTCGGGCTTGGGACAATGAAAGAGGTAATATGGGCTCTCGCCCCCAAAACCCTGGATGACAACCTTTCCCGCAAAGAGTTGGAGGCCACCCTCCTCCTGGACCGCGAAGTGCGCGACTCCCTCCCTAAAGGGGAGAAGGTCAGGAATCAAAGC
>DROQ01000163.1 GCA_011321845.1 Planctomycetota bacterium
ATAAACCCGTCTCAAAAGGAGATTTAATGCATTTTTCAACTCCCCTTTTTGCTCTCTTTCTCGCGTCTCCCCTTTGTGCCCAGCTCGGAAAGTTCCAACCCAACTTCCCTGGGAATACCCACAAACTGGATGTCCAAGCGCTGCTCAACAGCCTCGCCGGGACCTCGGCGAACCAGGACTTCAATCTCTTCATCGGGGTGGCCCAGGATCGTTTTGGGCATTATTGGCTGACCTCCCAAAGGTCGCAGTACGATCATGTCAAAGCCACGCCCCATCGGCTCTGGGAATTGTGGTACGACAGCAACACTTCTAGCTGGAAGTACAACTGGTATGCGCAGCCCGCGGCCGTCAACGCCAGCTCCTACTTCGGTCTTCGGGATCTCGCCTACGACGGCGGGAACTTCCTCTTCGCGGGGGCGGAGCTTTCGGGAACGAGCAACACGGTTTATGCCTTCGACATCGTGAACAAGCAGTGGGATGCGACCAGGAAGTGGACCGTCCCCGCCAACAACACGGTTTCGACCGCCCGGGCTCTTGCCTACGACCCCAACGGGGATGGTGGAAACGGCTCCCTCTGGCTCGCCGATTTCTCGAGCGACATCCTCGAAATCCGCCGGAATGGAACCCTGATCCGGTCCTTCCCCACGATCGTGGGCAACCTCATGGCCGCTGGATATGACCCAGTCCGCAAGACGGTTTGGTGGTTCACCCAGTTCGACCCCAAGATTCCCGCGCAAGGGGCTGTGGGTGTGGAAATGGACACCGCCACCGGAAAGGATACGGGCAACCGCTTTCTCGGAGACCCCTCCATCATCTACCAGGATGCGACGAACGGCACCGTTCTCGGCGGACTCGCCGGGGGCTGTGAGTTCGTCCGAAAGAACGGCAAACCCACGCTCATCCTTCTCTCCCAGGCGACCTCCGACACCATCGAGGAGATTCATGGGCGCTTCCGATACGGCAGCACGGGCGGTCCCGTCCTCTCGATGGGGGGCAACTATCCCTTCCACGGCTCTGTCTGGAACATGGAGTGCACCAACCTCCCCGCCAACACCTTTGCGGGGACTCTGTTCCTGGGGACCGGTAGGGCCAACATTTCTCTTCCGGGTTTTCTCTTCACCCCAGGTTCCCGCATCCTGATCGCCAACGCCAAATCCGTGCGCAACGCCACTCCTTCAGGGGGGAAGCTGAGCTTCGCGTACTCGATTCCAAACGATCCGGCCCTTATCCAAAAAGGACACTACTTCCAGGCCATGACCTTTGGGGTCCAAGGATTCTTCCTTCGGCTCTCGATGAGCAACGGCGGCCAGACCGTTGTGTATTGAATCTCGGGAATCCTCCGGGTGAAAAAAGCTGGGCCTGGTCCCAGCTTTTTTTTTGAAAGGAAATTTCCTGTTGCGAAGGCTTTGCGTTATTGATATTTTGATGCGATCTATTCGCAAAAAACAAATCCTCATCGAAACAAAAGGAAGCAGGAAATGAAGCTTAAACTATTATGGATTAGTGGCTTAGCAATGGCCCTCCAGGCTGGATTGCCCTCCCAGGAAAAGGGCAGGGGAGAGGCGGAAGAGACGATCGACTCCTTCCTCCTTCCCGATCCCCAGGGAGCCGGGAGGCCCCGGCTGGGGATGCGGGGGCTCCTGCCGGGCTATGAGAGTGGGAATTTTCAGATCAAGGTGGGAGGGTACTTCGACCTGGAGTTCCGGGACCAGGAGAACGCCAAGAAACGCTTCCGGGCCCACCGTTTTGTTCCTCTCTTCGAAGGCCAGGTCTCGGAGAAGATCCGCTTCCAGGCCGAGGTCGAGATCGAGGATGGGGGGGAGTTGGACATCGAGTTCGCGCACGTGGACTGGGAGCTGCACGAACGCCTGGCGCTTCGCACGGGGATTGTTCTCCTCCCGCTGGGACGCCTCAACCTCTTGCACGACTCTCCGATCCGGGAATTCACCGACCGGCCCCTCGTGGACACACTCGTGATCCCCACAACCCTCCGCGACGCGGGAGTGGGGATCCACGGTAGGCTGTCCCCTTTTGGGGAGGACGGGCCCAGCTTGAATTTCGAGGGGGTTTTGCATGGGGGGTTCCGTGGGCAGGACAAGGACGGGTCCTACTTGATCGACCGGAGCAAGGGGTTACGCGGGTCACGCTCCAGCGGGGCGAGTCCGGCGGGTTACAAAGAATACGAGGACAACAATGACGGCTTCGGGGTTACGGGGAGGCTGTCCCTTCGGGATCCGGGCTACGAAGTGGGGCTCTCCTTTTACCGTGGGGCTTGGGACAATACGGGCGACCTCGCTCTCAGCATGGTCGCCCTGGACGCGGAGTTCAGTCCGGCGGCCCTCCCCTCTTTGGGGAACAGCCTGTTCGCGGACTGGGTCTTTCGCTTCGAGGGGGCGATGAGCAATGTCGAGCGGGACGCGGGGGCCCGGGCGGGGGGAGTCCCCGGCAAGATCGGCGGCTGGTACGCCGAATGGGGTTGGAAGGTCCCCCTGGGCGGGGAGGGGAAGGGCCTCTTCGAGCAGGGGAGCCGCCTGACCTTCTTGCTGCGGCATGGCCGGGTGGACCTCTCGGGGGCCGGATTCGAGCGGACCACCCTTGGTCTCAACCTGCGTCCCAACCAGGACAAGACGGTGTTCAAGCTGGAGTACCAGTGGAACCGTGAGCGCGGGAGCGCGGCGGGGGTGGCCAACGACGCCCTCGTCCTCTCGGTCGCGACCTACTTCTGAGAACAGCCTTCGTTTCTTTCATCCACGAGGAGGGATCATGGAATTTCGTTTTCAACCCCTGGCGCTGGCCCTGCCGGGCCTCCTGCCGCTCCTGGCGCCCGAGCTGTTGGCGGAGGGGGTGGTGCATCCCGAGGGCAAGGTCTACATGACCCGGGACCAGGCCCTGCGTCGGGCTTTCCCAAAGGCCCGGACGGTCTGGGAGATGCGGCATGTCCTGGACAAGAAGGAAAAGGCCTGGCTCCAGAAGCAGCTCGGCCGGAGGATCCCCGAGCGGGGCTATCTGGCCTGGCTCGCCTTCGACAAGAAGGGGGGCTTCCTGGGTATGTCGGTTCTCACGACGGAGATCGGCAAAACCGAACCTTTTTTCCTGATGGTCTCCCTGGACGCCAAGGGCCGGGTCCATCACGTGGATGTCCTCGAATACCGGGAGCCCCGGGGCGCCGAGGTCCGGCGGCGTTCCTACCTCCACCGCTTCGAAGGCATCTCCGAGAAGAACCTCCGCCAGGCCCTCCGCCGCATCCCCGTCATCCCGGGCGCAACCCTCTCCTCCCATGCCGTCGCCCGCGCCGTCCAAAAAGCCCTCGCCCTCCACCGCCTCTACCGCCATGGGGGGACACCCATTCCTGGCGAGAAGCCGGGTTCGCTGGCGCGTCTAAAGCAGCGCTTTCAAAGGGCTAAGGCCAAAAGGCGCGTCCTGCCGCCCGCCCCGCCCCCCAAGAAGGTCCCGCCCCCCCGGAAAAAAGCTTCCCGAGCTTCCGGAGCCCAGGCTCCGGCCGCTCCCCAGGCTCCGGCCGCCCCCCAGGCCTCTCTCTCCCTCCCGGCCATGGGCGATCTCTTCTTCGTCGAGCTGGATGGGCCGCTCCCCCGCTCCGCCCGGCGCGCCCTGGCCTCCCGCCTCGCGCGGCTCGAGGCCCGCTGGTCGCTCCGGAACGCGGGCAGCCTCCCCGCCCGCTTCAACCGTCTCCCGGTCGGGGGGAGCCTCTTCCTCTCCCCCGAGGAGGGCGCTCTCCTGCAAACGGCCCTCCGCGCCACAAGGCGTAGCGAGGGGGCCTTCTCTCCCATCCGGGACAGCCACCTTCCGGAGCGCGTCCTCGGTCTCAGCCCCGGCCGCCTTTGCCGCCTCGGCCCGGGCGAGCTGGACCCCGGCGCCTTCGTCAAGGGCTGGGCCACCGACCTCCTCCTGGAGGAAGCCCAGCGCCTCGGCCTCCAGGTCCGCGCTCTCGGTTTCCGCTCCTCTCTCATCCTCCGAGGCCTCGGCGCCCTCGCCGTCAGCGGCTCCGCCCGCCGCGGCCCCCACATCCGCGACCCGCGAAGCGGGACACCCATTCCCGGTGGCCCCCCCGCGCTGGCCCAGGCCCCGAGCGCCCTGGCGGCCGAGCTGCGCAGCACCAGCGCGTATGTCCTGCGGCACAGGCGGCGAGGGCGGGCCTGATGCACTACTTCAACCGAGGTTCCAAGAAGCTGAGCAGCCTCTCCCCCGGCCTCCGTCGCATCCTGGTCTTCTACCTCTTCTCGACCCTCCTGGCATTCTGGCTCAGCGGGCTCAAATACGTTCTCCGGGGCCTCCTCCTCCCGGGGAGCATCCGTGCCTACTACCTCGGCACCGGCGAAGACCAGCTCCTGGGCGGCGAGGCCGGCAAGAGCCTCTCCTTCCTCGTCGACGTGACCCACCCGCACCTCTTCACGGTCCCCCTCGTGCTGATGGTCCTCGCCCACCTTCTCCAACTCTGCGCTTACCGCCAGCGCCTCAAGAACACGATCTATCTCTCCGCGTTCACCGGATTCGTCCTGACCTTCGCCGGTCCTTGGATCGTCCCCCTCGCCCCGGGTCTTGCCCTCCTCATTCCGATCGGCGGAACGGTTTTGCTCCTCGCGGGCAGCTTGCTCTGTCTGCTTCCTCTCCTCTCCCTGCTCAAGGGTGAAAGGCCAAGGAATGAGGGGTAGACTGGGCCTGGATGGACTACCTTCTCGAGGATCTCAACGACCCGCAAAAGGAGGCCGTGACCCATAGGGACGGCCCCCTTCTCGTAATTGCGGGGGCGGGCTCGGGCAAGACCCGGGTGATTACCCGGCGGATCGCCTGGCTCCTCGCCCATGGCGTCGACCCGCGTCGCATCCTCGGGGTGACGTTCACCAACAAGGCCGCCCGCGAGATGGCCGGCCGCGTCGAAGAGGCCCTCCCCGGTGTCCGCATCCGCCTCTCGACCTTCCACTCCGCCTGTGCCGCCTTCCTCCGCCGTTCGGCTCCGGCTCTTGGCTTTAGCTCGGACTTCACGATCTACGACACAAGCGACCGCGACCAGCTCCTCAAGTCCCTGATGAAGGAGCGCGGCGTCGACCCCAAGGAGCACCGCCCCTCGCAGATCGGCGCCCAGATCTCCTCTCTCAAGAACAGCGGCGTCCTGCCCACCGATCCCGAGTTCCATCAGAGCGAATCGATCCACTATGTCGTTCGGCGGATCTACGAGCCCTACCAGGAGGCCCTCCGCGCCAACAACGCGATGGACTTCGACGACCTCCTGCTCAAGTTCCTGCGCCTCCTGCAGAACAACCCGGAGGAGAAGGCCGCCTACGCCCGCCGCTTCGACTATCTCCTCATCGACGAGTTCCAGGACACCAACAAGATCCAATACGACATCGTCAAGCTCCTGGCCAGCGAGCACAAAAACCTCTGCGTGGTGGGGGACCCCGACCAGTCCATCTACAGTTTCCGGGGCGCGGTCCTCGGCAACATCCTCTCCTTTCCCCGCGACTTTCCGGGGACCAAGGTCATCCGCCTCGAGAACAACTACCGCTCCACCGCCAACATCCTTGCCTTCGCCCAGGGGGTGATCGCCCGCAACCGCCTGCGCTACGAGAAGGTCCTGCGCCCCGTCCACGGCGAGGGCGAGCCGATCGGGTTCATCGAAGCCGCCGATGGGAGCGAAGAGGGCACCCTCGTCGGCCACAAAATCCGGCGGCTCCTCGACCAGGGGGTGGATCCCCGGGAGATCGCCGTGTTCTATCGCGCCCGCTTCCTCTCCCGCGAGATCGAGACCTGCTTCAAGAATCTCGGCATCCCCTACCGCCTCGTCGGGGACTTGGGCTTCTTCCAGCGGCGGGAGGTCAAGGACCTGCTCGCCTTCCTCCAGGTCTGTGCAAACCCGCTCGACCGCGTCTCCTTCGAGCGCTGCCTCAACGTGCCTCCGCGCGGCATCGGCCAGGTCTCCCGGCGTCTTCTCATGGAGGAGGCTGCCCGAGAGGGCCTCCCGCCCGCCGAATTCCTGCGGCGGGGGATGATCGTTCCCGGCGTCCGCGGCAAGGCCAAGCGAGGGTTCCTCGAGTTCGGCAAGATCCTCGAAGAAGCCGCCGGCCGCTCCCTCGAGACGGTTCAGGGGACTCTCCGCCTTTTCCTGGAGCGCACGAACTACCTCAACGAGATCTGCCGAACAGGCTCCTGGGAGGACGTGGACCGGGAGGAGAACGTGGGCGAACTCCTGCGCGACGCGGCCGAGTTCGACAAGCGCTGGGAAGAACTCTCGGAGCAATATCCCGACCACTCCCCGGTCTCTGCCTATCTCGCCCAGGTCAGCCTGATGACCGACCAGGAAGAGCGCCAGGCCGACAGCGCCTCCGTGCAGCTCATGACGGTCCACGCCTCCAAGGGGCTCGAGTTCGATCATGTGTTCATCGTGGGACTGGAGGAGGGGCTCTTTCCCCATTCTCGTTCGATGGACGATCTCGAAGGTCTGGAGGAGGAGCGGCGGCTGTTCTACGTTGCGGTGACCCGCGCAAAAAAGCGCCTCTTCCTCTGCCGGGCGGAGCGGAGGCGCGGCTTCGACGGGGGCTTCCACCCGCAGCAACCTTCGAGCTTTTTCCAAGAAGGCAGGCAGCAGCTCGGCGGAGGCGGCGATCCATGGGTCTACGAGGAGGACTCGGGGGAGCTGCCCGAGTTCGCCGTGGGCGATTGGGTGCGCCACGCCCGTTTCGGGGAGGGAAGCATCCAGACCGTGATCGGTCGCGGAAGAAACACGAAAGTCGAGATCCTGTTCCAGGGAGGGATCCGCACATTGTTGGTGGAATACGCCAAGCTCGAAAAAGTGGAGGGGGCATGAACTCGGACGAAAAAGGAGCAGATGAAAAGCGCTTGGGCGAACGTTTCCGGACACTGTTGGAGGAACTCAAGGCGGGGCTTTCGCCCTCGGACCTTGAACGGGTCCTGGAGATCTGGCGCCTCGACCTGGAGGCCCTCCGCCGCCAGGTTTTCGAGAGCGGGGGGGAGGACCGTCCGCTCCCCCAGCGCTTCGGGATCATCGGCGAGAGCCCCGCGATGCAAAAGGTCTTCGAGTCCCTCGAGAAGATCATCCCCGCCAACTACCCCGTGCTGGTCACGGGGCAGAGCGGGACGGGCAAGGAGCTGATCGCCAAGGCCTTGCACCAGTACGGGCCTCGCAAGCACGAGACCTTCCTCAGCGAGAATTGCGCTGCCATCCCCGAGACCCTGCTCGAGTCCATTCTGTTCGGGCACAAGAAGGGGGCCTTCACCGGCGCCCACCGGGACAATCCCGGCCATTTCGTCGCGGCCGACAAGGGCACCCTCTTTCTCGACGAGATCGGAGACATGCCCCTTTCGATGCAGAGCAAGCTCCTGCGGGTGATCCAGGATGGCGAAGTGCGCGCCGTGGGCGGCGACCGTCCCAGAAAGGTGGACGTGCGCCTTGTGGCCGCGACCAACCGCGACCTCGAGGCCCGGGTCCGCGAGGGCAAGTTCCGGGAGGACCTTTTCTACCGTCTCAATGTTCTCGACATCCACCTCCCGCCGCTCCGTGAGCGCGGCGAAGACGTTCTCCTGATCGCTGAACATTTCCTGCGCCAGGCCCGCAAGGCCCTGGGGCGCCCCTTCAAGCTCTCGGAGAAGACGCGCAAAGAATTCCTCGCCGCGCCTTGGCCGGGCAACATCCGCGAACTCGAGAACACGATCCGCAGGCTCAGCGCCCTCGCCACCGGGGACGAGTTGTAGGCTGGGACCTCAAGTCCGGCTATTCGTCCTCCCCGAAGAGTTCGAAGTCGTCGTCCTCCTCCCCGGCGCCATGCTCGCCCCCCGGTAGCGATTCGGCCTTGCCATTCTTGCCGTTCTTGCTGTCCTTGCCGTTCCTCTCCTTCTCCTTCCCGTTGCCCCGGTTGTTCTTCTTGTCCTTCTTGGGGCGCCCCAGGGGCGTCAGGACGAGGAACAGCACAGGGAAGATCTCGAGCCTGCCGACCCACATGACGAGGATCATCGTGAGTTTGGCCCCCCAGGGGAGGGTGGGGCTCGTGATCCCCGTGGAGAGCCCGACGTTGCTCTGCGTGGAGCACATCTCCAGGATCAGGTCGCTCAGGGTAAAGCGTTGGGGGATGAAGTGGAGCATGACGTAGACCGCGAGGCCGAGAACCACAAGTCCCGCGATGATCAGGAGGGATGCCCCCTCCACCCGGGTCATGGCTGTGTGCTCATCGAAGCGCTCCCCGTCGAATTCATAGCTGAGGAGTTGGTGGGGGGCTTTTTTGATCCGTTGGAAACGCCAGCGCAAGGCGACCCACATGTAGGCTACGCGCACCAGCTTGAATCCACCGACTGTGGACCCTGCCGCCGCGCCGAGGATCATGGCCAGGCTGAGGAGGAGCTTGCCTCCATGGCTCCAACTCTTGAGATCCGTGCTCTGCAACCCCCCCGTGCTGAGCGCCGAGACCCATTGGAAGCAGCTGTCGATCCAGCTGGGAGTCTTTTCGGGGCCGAATTGCCAGAGGTTCTCGAAGATCACCATGAGGGTCCCGAAGAAGACGACATACCAGAGCAAGCGATGCTGCCGATCGCCGACGAGCGCTTTGAAGTCCCCGAAGCGCAGTACGCGATAGAGCACGGCGAAGCTGATCGAGCCCCCGAGCAGAACGGGGATCGCGGCAAGTCGAATGGTCTGGTCGAAATCCGCGAGGTTGTGATCGGTGGTGCCAAAGCCTCCAGTGGACAGGGCGG
Organism: Planctomycetota bacterium; assembly: GCA_011321845.1. GTDB lineage: Bacteria > Planctomycetota > UBA1135 > UBA1135 > HyVt-539. The sequence goes on from DROQ01000163.1 coordinate 8,719, forward strand.
TCATCCCGTAGTTGATGGCGTCCCAGAGCCCCATCCCCGCGGCCCAAAAAGTCAGGATCCCCAGACCGGTCATGACCAGGAACACCCACCAGATGGTCCGCACCGTCGAGCGGACGGTGGGGAAGATCTTTTCGTCCCGACCTTCTGAAAAATAGAGGCGAAAGACGCCATGCCCCGGGCGGAGAATGGCGAGCATGAGGACGATGACCCCTACGCCTCCGATCCACTCGGTGAAGGAGCGCCACCAATGCAGGCTGGCCGGAAAATCGCTGACTTTGAGGGCCATCGTGAGCCCGGTCCCAGTGAAGCCCGAATAGGCCTCGAAGAGCGCGTTCCAGGGGTTCTCGAAGAGCAGAATGGTGGGGGAAGTGCCCTCCCGAAAGGACATCTCCACGGCGTAGCTGAGAAAGGGGATCGCTCCCAACATGGGGATCAGCAGCCAGGCCAGGGCGGCGATGAGCATCCCTTCTTGCAGCCTCGTATCTCCTCCGCTCTTGGGAAGACGATAGAAGGCCTGCCCGACTCCGAAGGAGATCAGGGCGGTCTCGAGGAAGGGCCAGATCGCTGCCGTTTCCCCGAAGATCAGGGAGATGGGCACGCTTGCCAGGGCCATGACCCCGGGGATGTGGAGCAGCACTCCCAGGTTGCGAGCGACAGTGCCGTAGCGAGGTTGCAAGGGTGATCAGCCTGTGAAGATCTTGAGTTCGTCAGGGGGGACGGTCCGGTTGGTGAACACTGCGATCCGGTCGCCGGGGTGCAGAACCGTTTTGCCGTGGGGAATGCGATAATCCTCTCCTGCCTGGATCCAGAGGATGAGGAGGTCGTTGGGGAGGATCTTTTGGGCTCCTGCTTCTCCGAGGGTGAGGTCGGCGATCTTGGCCTCGGGACCGATGACCACCTCGAAGACCTGGGCCCCATGGGGAAGCGGGAAGACCGACTCGAGGGTGGGTTGCTCCAGCATGCCAAAGAGGTGCTTGGCGATGAGGACCTCGGGATCCACCAGGATCTTGGCCCCCAACCGTTCGAACATCTTCTCGTGCCCCTTGTGGTTCACGATGGTGATCAGGGTGGGGACCTTGTGCTCGCGGCCGAGAAACATCGCCATGAGGTTGGAGGCGTCGTCGCCACTGGTTCCGATCAAGGCGTCCGCCTTTTCGACGCCCGCCTCTTCGAGGATGCCGCCCATGGCGATGTCGCCATGAATGATCCGAATGTCCAGATGTTCGGCCGCGGCCTTGGCCCGTTCGGGGTTTCGCTCGATGAGGGTGACCTGGTGCCCCTTCTCGAGGGCCAGCTCGATCAGGCTCTTCCCGATGGCTCCCGCGCCGAGAACGATCAAAAACATGACGGATCTCCTGGAAAAACGTCAGAATCTGGTGGTTGAGTGCCCTTCCCGAGGGCCAGCCAAGGTAGAATCCTTATGCCCTATCCTCTTCGGTTCCAGGAACTTTTTTGCATGAAGCACAGCTTTTTCGCCTTCCTTCTCCTTGGCCTCTTGTTTCTCACGGGTTCCTGCGGAAGGGAGAGCCCTCCCGGTTTTCTGGATCAGGCCTCTTCCTTGGCGAGCCAGGGCAAGATCCAAGAAGCGGAAGCGCTGCTGAAGGGGCGCGCCGCGGACGCTGCCCAGGGGGAGAGGGCCTTCCCCGAGGCTTTCGCGGAAACGCGCGGGGAGGTGCGGCGATGGAAGAAGGCCTTTGCCGAGGCTCGCCAGATGGTTCGGGCGGCCATCGAGCGTGAAGGGACGACGGGGGCGATTGTCGCCTTGCGCGAAATCCGAGCGCGGGTCCAGGACCGGTACTTGGAGCTTGCTCTCCGAAAGAGCATGTCCAGGATCCAGGAGATCGCGGCGGAGATGAAGAGGGAGAAGACGGGGGGGCTGGGAGTGGCTTCGAAGCATTCGGATTCCGAGGCCCGGGTCGTGGATGAGGCCGCTTCGGAAGGCGAGGTGATGGGGCGGGCCCTGGAGTTGCTGCTCGAGGATGTCCAGGCCCTGGCGCGGCGTGGCTTTTATGCCAAAGCCATCGCCATGCTTCGAGAGCAGATGGACCTGGGAGGGTCCCAGGCCGATCGGTTGCGGGACCTCCTCTGGGAGATCGAAGCCAAAGCCAAGAAAGAGATGGAGGGGCTCGTCGAACGTGCCGAAAAAATGCGTGCGGGAGGGGACACAAAGGGTGCCGTGGCCTTCCTTCGAGAGGAGAGCAAGCGTTTTCCCGAACGGGGTCCCTTGTCCCGCCTTCGGCACGTTCTCGAGGACTGGCGTCAGGAGGAGCTGAGCGAAAGGGCGAGGCTGGCCCGCAAGATGGCCGACCCCTTTGCTCCGCCCAAAAAAGCCTTTGAAGCTGCCAAGAAATACACAGAGGACAACTGGACGCGGATGTCCCAGGCCATCGGCATGCGCGCCTTCGAGGCCGCCGCCGAAGCCGCGGGGGGGATCGCCAAGGATTTCGAGGATGCCGCTCTTCCTCAGGCTGCGGAGTTTCGGCTGCGGGAGCGGATGCTGAGGGGATTGGCCGGACTCTTGGAAAAGATGAAGGCAAGGGTGCGGGAGGACCGGAAGGTTTTCCAAGGCCTCGACTTTGGAATGGGGCGCAAGGGGGACCTCTTCGATGTGGAGGGCCTGGAGTTGATCCTCGGAAAAAAGGAGCGTGAGCATCTTCCCCTCAGTGGGGTGACCGACGTCGCCCTGGGGCGAATCCTGGAGAAGGTCGCCTCGGGACCCCGCGAGTTGCTTCCTGTCGCCTGGTGGTACCTACGCGCCAAGGACAGGAGGGCCTGCCTGCGCCTCCTTGTCCGGGCGGCCCAGGGAGGGGTCCTGCGCGGGGACGCCGAGGCCAAGGGAGCCATTCCGCCCGAACTGGGCCGGATGGTGGCCCTGGCGCGGGGGGAGGAGTATCCCGAGGGGGGCTATGCCTTCGAGAAGGGCGCCTTTGTCTCCAAAAGAGACATCGAGCTGCGCAGCCTTGCACGCAAGCTGCGGACCAGGCTGCGCCGCGTCTTCGCCCTCAGGTCGGACCAGGCCCGTGACGCGGCTTACGCCAAGCTCTCCCGCGGCGACCTCCGTCTCCTCCCCGTTCTGATCCAGCTCTTCGAGGAGAAAAAGAGCGAACTCGTCGCCTCCCTTTCCAAGAGCCCCATCCGCTCCTCGATGAAGAAACTCCAAGCCCTCCGAAGGGAGTTGGACAAACGGCGGGCCTATGCGAAAAAATTGATCTTCGACGAGAAACGCTACTTCTACCCCTACAAGCCCCCCGCGGTCAGCGCCGAGAAGGCCAAGGAATACGCCAAGGTCCAGGCCGAGGTCGATCGCCGCGTCGCCGCTGTTCGCGAGATCTGGGACGGCAAAAACATCGCCGCCTCCTTGAGCCCGAGAGTCGCCCGCCAGCTCTCTCTGTATCGCTGGGTCGTGGGTCGTCTCGCCGGGCTCGGCCGCCGCGACCCTGAGGCCGACCAAAGGGTCGATCTGCTCCTCGCCCCAGCCAAGCTCAACATCCGCTCCGTCGCCTTGGACATGCGGGATCGCCGCTTCATCGACAAGGGCGATGCCATTGTCGCCCGCAACAAAAAAATGCTCGAGGCTTGGGTCCAAAAAGGCAAGGTGCTCCGTACCGAAGCCATCCTCATCCAGATCACCAATGCCTACCGCCGCATGTTGGGTCACATCCCCCTAAGGGCCGACCTGCGCCTCATCAGGTCGAGTCGAGGACACTGCGAGGAGATGGCCAAGCTCGGCTATTTCTCCCACTTCTCTCCGACTCCCGGTCGCCGAAGCCCCTTCGACCGCATGCGCCTCGCCGGCTACTCCCGCGGTGCAGGGGAAAACCTCGCCATCAACCTCAGTGCCTACGCGGCTCTCAACGCCTGGCTGCACTCCTCCGGCCACCACCGCAACCTCCTCTTTCCCAGCCACGTCGACATCGGTACCGGCAACGCCGGCCGGTACTGGTGCCAAAACTTCGGCCGGGGGGATTGATCGGAAAAGACCCCGCCGAAACACTACGCCCACCCGAACCTTTCGCCGGAACCCATGGAGTTCAAGGGTGGTGGTAGTAATGGTGGTAGGCGTCATCGTTGCTCTCTTCGCTGAGGCCCCAGGAGGCGAGGGCGCCGATGAAAATTCCGCCGATGAGATCGGCGGCGATGGTGATGGGGGTGGCGAGGACGCGGAGGGTGATGGGCCAGAACAGGCTGGCTCGGACGGCGCGGTGGTGCACCCAACTGACGATGATGCGATCCAGGCCGGGGGGCAGGCCCCGGGGAGTTCCCGGGTCGGTGTCGGGCCGGGCGCTGCAGCGCTTGACCCAGATCCAGCGGTAGCTTCCCAGGTTGGGGAGGGGGTCGACCGTGAGTCCCTTGCCGAGGAGGAGGAAGGTCAGGGGGACCTCCTTGTAGAGAGGCTCCAGGCCCATTTGGATGCGGCCGCGGAGGTAAAATCCGGTTCCCAGGAAAACCCGGCCTTCTTCCTGGGCTTTTGCCATGGCGGTGACGAGGCGGCCGAGGGGGACTCTGCGACCCTTGTCATCGACGAAGCCGACGGGGTCCCAGTAGGGGGTGCCTTTGCCGATGAAGCCGGGGGGAGGGCTGTCCTCCTCGAAGAGGCGGAGGGCTCCCCCCAGGGGTTCGATGCCGGGGCCGCTGGGAAGTTTGAGGGCAGGGTCCTTCTCGAGCCAGGGGGCCACCTCTTTCTGGTCGAGGAGGCGGGCGTAGGCTTGGGTGGGGAGGGTGCCACGGAGAGTCAGAGTCGCGTCGGTGGACAGGATCCTGGAAAGGCCCTCCCACCAGCTTTCGAGGCGCAGGTCGATGGAGCGGAGGACCCATCCCCGGGGGAGGTGGTTCAAAAGAAGGAGGATGTGCTCAGGGTGGTCGCTGCCTTCGAGGAGGATTCGGCCGTAGCGCCAGGCGCCGGGGAGTTGGTCCGCCTCGTTTGAATTCAGTTTGAGGACAAGGTGGTAGCGCTCCTTGGGACCTTCCTTTGCGGTGAAGGCGCTGACCTGGGTGTTGATCACAAAAGAGTGGTCTTCGTCCCTGAGATCCTCGGGCAGGGTCTTCCAGAGCATAATGGTGCAGCTCTGGGCCAGGAGGAGTGGAAGCAAGAAGTACAGGAACATGGCAGTCCGCTTCATCCCCTGAGCCTAGCTTCTCCCGCCCCCGGGTCCCAAGGGGAAAGAACCCCAAATCCGATTTATTGCCAGTGGATTTTGACTTCGTCGAAGCTCGTCGCAGCATCGGCCTTGGTCCAGAGACCGAACCTGCCGGCCTTTTCCAAGCTGCTGTCTTCGGCCTCCATCTTGAGGGCGCCGTCGAAGTAGAGCTTGACCTTGGGGCCCTCCACCTCGACCCGCAGCTTGTGCCAGGCCTTGGGGTCGGTATGGACCTTGCTCGTCGCGAGCATGCTCCGCCGCCCCTGGACTACCTTGTAGAAGCGGTAATTGTCCTCCAAGGGATTCCAGCGGCAGATGTAGTAATTGTCGAAATCCTTGGCGCGCCAGACGAGCCCTCCCCCCTGGTCCTCCCGGCCGCTGCGGGCCTGGACCCATAGTTCGGCGACGAAGTCCTTGCGTTCCACTCCCTGGAGCAGGGCCATGTTGAAGGTGCTGCCCGAGTTCTCGGTATGGAGGACCCCGAAGCCCGCCCCCTTCTTTCCGGGGACCTTGTCCCAGGTGGCGAGCTTGCCCCGGCCATTGGTCTCGCCCACCTCCCAGGCGGGAGGCAGGCCCTTGGGCCCGAAGGTCTCGAACCCATAGGAGAGCTTCGCATTGATGATGGTGGTGGACTTGGGGGTGGTCCCGCTCGTCATCTGCTGATGACTCTCACAGCCGAAGACGAAGGGAAGAAGAACCAGAGAGAGGGCGATCGTTTTCATGCGGAGAATCCTATCCCGAGATCCTCAGCGCCCAAGGGTCGCCTGGTAGCCGTTGCTGACTTCGAAAAGCGTCCGCCCCTGCGCGCCCTTGGGGAACAAGGCCTGCAGGACGAAGCTCGTCCCCTGCAACCCGGGGTCCGCTGGGGCCGTGTAGCCCTGCGCCCAGTTTCCCTTGGCGTCGCTGAGGAAAGGCTGGAGCGGGATCCAGAAGGTCCGGAAGTCCAGGTAGAGCCGACACGGCACCGTGGTCTGGCTCGGAAGCACCAGGGACGGACTCCCGGCCACCCCGAGCAGCAGGCCCCCCCGCGTGTTCACCGCTCCCGGCGGGCCCAAGGGCCAGGCGACCCTGGTTTTGAAGTGGGCCTATGACAGCTTACATCGCAAGGCGACCTATCTTCCTCCCGAAGGGAACGCATCGGCCAACCCCAGCCTTTTCCAAGTCACTTATACCCGGGCCACCGACCAGGCCGGAGTGACGACCCACACGGCGTCTATCCCCGCTCGGGATGGCAGGAGCACGCCCTCGGTTTGGACCATCAAGGTGACCTCGGGGGGGAAGATCCTCGAGTGGGAAAACCCTTCGAGCAACCTGACGGGCAATGGCAAATACATCCGTTACGAGTACTACTCCCTGACGAATGACGGTAACAGCTTGATGCCCAAGCGGCGGTACTTCCGGAAGGGCTCCAACACCATCTACGAAGAGTACCAATGGAACAAGCGGGGGAGACTGGTCCAGGTCACCGACAATCAGGGCTACTCCCAGACCATGAGCTATGATTCCAACAACGAGAGGATCGTTTGGGAGGGCTTCCAGCATTCGAACCAGCGCTACCGCCATGAATGGAGCTGGGATGCCGAAGGGCGGCTGGGTCAGCTGCGGTGGCTCTATTTCCCTGACCCTCCCGGGCAGGGCGTCGCCCAGTCTTCCTGGATCGCCTGGGACTATCTCTACGACGAAGCCGACAACCTGATCAAACTCGAGAAGGATCTCGATGCCAGCACCAGGGCGGTGACCCAGTTCAGCTATGACGCCATTGGCAGGCGCAAGACCAAGACTGTGGGGAGCGTGCCGACCCGGTACCTCTATGCCGGCTCGAGCATGATCGCCGAATACCGCAAGGTGGGGACCGGAGCTGAAGCGCTGGATGCCATCCATTTCCAAGGAAGCGGCGTGGATGACATGGTCATGAGCAGGCGGGTGGACCGCGCCGACCTCGACGCCGACGGCTCCACAACCGATTGGGTCGACCTCTACTTCCACCAGGACCGCTTAGGCTCCACCAAGGCCCTCACCCTTGGGAGCAACGGCACGGTCGTGGAGAGTTACGACTACGATCCCTTCGGCAAACCGAAGATCTTCGACAAGAACGGTCAGCAGACCACCGCGCCGCCAAGCGGAAACCCCTTCCTCTTCACAGGCCGTGAGTACGACCAGGAGACCGGGTTTTACGACTACCGCTCACGGACCTATGACCCCGCCACGGGCACCTTTCTCCAGGAAGACCCCCTCGGCATGGAGGACGACTTAAACCCCGTCGTCTATGCCCTCTCCAACCCGGTGAGCTTCACCGATCCCATGGGCACCTTGAGCATCCGCGAAGCGGTGAGTGGCCTCTTCGATTTCATGAAGGCCAACGCCGACATCCTTGGGGACATGGTGGTGGGAGCCATCCCCTTCCTCGAAGAGATCCTGGACATCATCTCGGCCCTTTCGGGTCGTGACATCACCAGCTGGATCAAGGGTGGCCTGCAGGGAGAGCCGGCCGAAATGGGCTGGTGGGACTGTGCGGTTACAGGAGCAAGCGCAGCGATCAAGCTGGCTGGGAGCGCCTTTGGCATCTTGACCAAGGTCAAGAAGGTTTTCGAGAAGATCCAAGAACTCGTAGACCGGGCAACCGCGAAAGCCGTCAATCTTGTCAGAAAGGTCAACAAGCGGGCGGGGGATGGCCTCTGTAAGGCCCTGGGAGGAAAATACTGCTTCGTTGCAGGCAC
>DROQ01000164.1 GCA_011321845.1 Planctomycetota bacterium
CCAGCTCCCGCAGGTCCGGCCAGAGCCGCGCCCGCCAGCTGTCCGCCTTCTCCTGCGCGAAGCGGTGCGGCAGCACATAGTGGACGAAGAGCGGCCAAGGCACCTTGCGCCCCCAAGGCATCTTCTCCCGCGCCTCGAAGGCCAGTTTCAAATTGCTTCGCAGCTGCTCGCCGCTCAGGGTCGCCAGGTCCGAAGTCGGCATCCAGCGCAGCAGAAACCGCGCCGCCTCCAACTTCTGCGAACCCTTCCCCTCCTTCTTCAACTCGGAGAGAAAGGCTTCCACGACCGGACGATTGGCCCCCGCCCGCTGCAGGAAGTCCTCCCCCGTTTTTTGCTGGCAGGCTCCAGCGGGAGAGAGCAGAACCAGGCAGAGCGGAACCAGGAAGAGCGAAACCTGGAAGAGCGGAGCAAGGAAGAACAGGCCCCGAGTGCGTTGTGCAGTCTTCATCCCGGCAGGATACCCCCGCCGGCCCGGGGAAAGGAGGGGGAGAAAGGTCTCTCCTTTGGTACACTTTCCTCATGGCGAAGGAAATACCGGGACAGCCACCTTTTGAACGCAGCCCTCGGGTTCTGCAGCTGGTCACCGAGATTGGGGAACAAGTCGGGGCCTTGCAGGCTCTCGAGGGAAAAATCATCACCCCCCGTCTTCGACGCGAAAACCGCATCCAGACCATTCATTCTTCTCTCGCCATCGAGAACAACACCCTCTCCTTGGAACAGGTGACCGCGGTGATCGAAGGGAAGCGTGTTCTCGGGGACCCTCGGGAAATCCAGGAGGTGCGAAACGCTTTTGCGGCTTACGAAGCCATGGACCAATGGACCTTTGATCACCTGGAAGACTTCTTGCGTGCTCACGCCATCCTTCTCAAGGGCCTGGTGGACCAGGCTGGAACCTTCCGGACGGGAGGGGTGGGGGTGTTTCGGGGGGAACAGTTGGTTCATGCCGCGCCTCCTGCTGGGCGCATTCCCGCGTTGATGCACAACCTGTTTCGGTGGCTCGGCAAGACCCAGGACCACCTCCTCGTGGCAAGTTGCGTGGTCCACTACGAGATCGAATTCATCCATCCCTTCGCCGATGGAAACGGTCGCATGGGAAGGCTCTGGCAAACCGTGATTCTCAAGGAGTGGAAGCCTGTCCTAGCCAACCTCCCGGTAGAATCGGTGATCCGGGAGAGGCAGGACCGGTATCACGCCGTATTGGCCGAGTCCGACCAGGAAGGAAGCGCGACCCCATTCGTGGAATTCATGCTGGAAGCTCTCCATGATTCCCTCCTCCAAATCCTCGGAACCGACCAAGTAACCGACTAAGTAACCGACCAAGTACAGGCTCTCCTCCGAGGCTTGGAGAAAGGGCCCCAAGGAGCCAAGGCCCTGATGAAGGCCCTCGGCCTCTCCCACCGACCCACCTTTCGGACCAACTACCTCAACCCCGCCTTGGAAGGAGGATGGATCGAACGAACCCAACCGGACTCCCCCAAAAGCCCCACCCAGCGTTATCGATTGACGAGGAAGGGGAAAGCCCTGTTAGAAAGAGGATGAAAGCAGGATCTTGGAAAACCCGATCTCTCATTTGAGCCGGATGCGGTTGGGCCGACCGGAAACCAGGAGAACCCTTTTCAGGGGCTTCCCTCCCGCGTCGGAGATCAGGGCTTGGGCGCGGCTGCGTGTTCCCGAAAACAGGCGGAAGTTTTGTCCCGACCACTGCGCGTTGTAGAGGTCTCCTAGAAAACCTTTGTCGACCCAGGGGATGCCCCAGAGCCGCATTTGGAGGGGGGGCATGGTTTGGCTGTCCCCTTGGATGGTTCCTGTGAAAAAACTTCCAGGGAGGACATAGACTTTGACCTTCTTGGTGTTTCGCCGAGAGAGCACGAAGGATCCTTTCCCAAAGAATGCCCCTTCGGAATCGGTGAGGTAGAGGTCATAGGAGCCGGGGGGCACCGTATCGATCCATAGACTTTCGAGGCTGAAGGGGAAGTACCCCCGTCGGCGCCAAATCCGATGGCTGCCGAGCAGGAACCACCGAAGGGCGCCCCCCTGGATGGGGGTTCCTGCCACGGTTCCACGAAGTTGGACCTGGATCTTGCCCGTAGGAGAGAACACAACCCGGTAGGTCTTCTGGGGTTTCAGGTAGGCCTTTTTTGTGGAGAAGCCCCATTCCCGGTGCCAACCACCAAGCACGATGGGGAAGGGGTAGGAGAAAACCAAGGAGAACGCTCCCTTCCCATCGGTCCGGGTGGTCTGGATCAAGGGAACAAGGAGATCCAGGGGGAGATCCTTTTTGTAGGGGAAGCAGGAGATGACGGTTTTAGAAAGGGGTTTTCCGGATGCGTCCACCGCAAGGCCCTTGATCTGGAAGGGAGAGGGAAGGGCTTCCATGGGGATTCGAATGGTTGGGGAGCCACCCGGAGCGAAGAACAAACGGTCCCTGTATCCCTTTTTCGAGGCGATGATCAGGATCCTCTCTCCCTTGGGAAAGAGAGCGCGCACCCTTCCCTTGGATCTGCCCTTAGGGGAGGTGGTGAGGGAAAGGCTTGCTTCCAAGGAGGAGCGGCACCTGACCCAGACCCGGACTCCTCCCAAAGGTTTTCTGTCCCTCGCTCCAAAGGCAAAAACCTCGCGTTGGACCAGAGGGAAGGGGAGCCTCGCCCCCCCAGGCCTCATGAGTTCGGTGCAATCGCAATAGCTTGTATAGGAATGGTTTTGGAGGAAGAGGACAACTCGGACCAGGCTCTTTTGCTTTTGGGGATAGGCCTCGATCGCGAAGGTTTGCTCCTTTTTCAATCTTGCCTTTCCCAGGAACGTTCCTGGGGCATCCCGCCTGGAAACGAGATAAAGCATGACAAAGGCCTGTGCTCCGGGCGGAAGGGGAGCAAGGATCGTTCCCCGAAGGATTTGCCTTTTTGGAAGGAGGATTTCATTGAACTCTTCCAAAAGAATCCTCCTGCGAAGAACCATCTTTTTTCCAGGGCTTCGGATGAGGACGCCCCACAGAGAGTATAAATGGGCTTTGGTTCGAGGAACCGACAGCCAAAGCATCCCCTCCCTGTTCGAGGTCCCAGAATAGGAAGGAAACTTGGGCTTCTCCTCCCCGTTCGTTCTGGTCGGGCGAACACCCAATGGAAGCAAATGGAGAGAAAAGCCGGAGGCATTTGCTCCGCCCATGCTGAGGTGGAAGGCCACCTGCATCGAAGAGGCTCCAGCAGTTGGCTTCGCAATGTTCGATTCCCCTTTTCTTTGATCCTGGATGAAATCCTTTACCTCCTCCCGGTAAGCGCTCACTGCTTTCTCCTGCAGGGGGGGATGCTTTGTTGCTTGCTTGGATCGAAGGTCCGTGGTCTGTTCCCGAGATGGGATCCCCCCAGGGATCCATAAAAGAAACAAAGAGAGGAGGAGGAAAAGGAGGGCCAGAAAAGGAAGGCCAAAGCCGGTGATGGTTCGTAGGCGCATTGCTCTCATTTCCCTTCTTCATTGCAGGAGGGTTCTTTTCTTCCCCTCTCACCACACTTGGATGGGGTTTGGGAATTCACTTCAGTCCTTCCTTGGGGAGATCTCGATGCAAATCGGATGTTCTCACGGACAAAGGGGTCTTTGAAAAAACTGGGTCGGGACGGGAATGCTTGCCTGGGAACCCAAGCTCCTTGACTTTACAACAACGACCTTCTCCCAATGAGGCTCTGGTGTTTTTTCCAGGATTCCTTTCCCCAAAAAAACCCATGCTTCGATAAGATGGGGGTTCTCCGGGTCCGCCCGCCGTTGTTCGTGACTCAGGGATTTCGAACGTTCCCACTTTCCGACCCATCCTTTTCGGCCTGGTTCTTCCTTTGGTGACCGAGATGATCCTACCTTCCCTTGCACCTTCCTTTCTTGCGCGCGGACGCTCTTTGGCCCTATGGAGCGCGTTTCTGATGGTGGCTTTGTGGAACGCTCCCCTCGGCGCGCAGGCGAGGTTGGAGAAGAACATCTACAAGTGGCCCTATTCTTACAGGAACTCTTCCTACCCCCAGTCCTTTGCCCAGGTGGGGGAGTCCCTCTACTTCCTTGGAACCCAGTGGAGGGAGTTCACGGGGCTTTGGCGGACGGAGCTTCGCAGGGGGACGACCCGACGCGTGATGGTTCTTCCGGCCAGCTACGAGCTGGGGAACCTCAGCTATTCAGGGATTCGCCCTTTGGGTGGGGGAGCCCTGAGCTTCTCGAGCATGGACATGGGGGGGATCCAGCGTGTCTATTTCAGCGATGGCACGAAGGAGGGGAGTGGCTTGTTTTCTTCGGGGAGAGGCGATCTTGCCGCGACCCTGATTTTCAGTCCCGATGGCAAAAGAGCCCTTGCCGCCACCAGGAATGGCCTGCAATTGTTGGACCCTTTGACCTGGAAGGGAGTCGTCCTGGCGAAGGGGGTCTTCGCCAGGGGGGCATTGGTGACCCAGCTTCCGTCTCCTCGGGGAACATGGAGGAGCTTGTTCCTGGTCCACCAGGTCTTGACCGGGGGAAGCCAGGCTCAGCTTTGGCAGAGCGATGGTAGCGTTGCGGGGACGCGCATGCTTTCCCGCTTCCCTGGGTATGAGGTGCCTGGGGTGTATGCGCAGCCTGTCCTTCCGCAGCTTCCCGAGGTGCAGGGGCATTACCTCTTCTTCCTGGGTTCCGGGTCCAAGCTCTCCCTCTGGTCCATCCCCTTGGATCTCGGGAAGCCCAGGCGACTCTTTCAAAACGCGGGAAAAGGGAGTTTTGCGTTCCTGGGTTGGCGCCGCAGCAAGGCGGTCTTCTGGAGCGGACTCCAGGTCATCGAAACGGATGGAACGCCCTCGGGAACCAGGATCCTCCTCCCTGCTTCTCTGAAGATCCTCGGGAAACCGGTCCTGCTCCAGGACAAGTTCTTCTTTCCCCGGGCAACGGCCAAAACAGGGGTCGAGCTGTTTGTTTCGGAGGGAGGGCCTTCGAGCCTGCGCCTCTTCGCCGATCTCGCTCCGGGTCCTCAGAGTTCGTTTCCCAAGGGGCTCTGCCGCTCCGGTGGACGTTTGTTCTTTGATACCAAGACCAGCGGGCTCTGGGCGAGCGATGGGACGGTCGCTGGAACCAGGAACTTTGCCCCCAAGATGCGCTTTGCGGAATATGGCTGGCTGATCCGCGGGACCTATCGCGTCCCTGTTCCCGGGGGGAGGATCCTGTTCGCCGGGGTTTCGGATCGGTATGGGATCGAGCCCTTCGTCACTGACGGAACATCGGCGGGCACTCGGCTCCTGGCCAAGATCGCCGCCGACAGTGACGGCGACGCTTCTCCCGGTCCCCTCCTTGCGGGCGCGCAGGGGCTCTTCTTCCAGGCGGAGCAACTCTACTTCCACGGCTTCTTTTTCAAGCCAACCCAGGGCAGCGTGGGGAAGGGTTTTGGGATCCATGACGGCTGGGATCCCCTCCTCCCCCCGGTTCTCCTGTCCCAGGGAGACCGCCTGCTCTATCCCAAGAGGAAGACCCGATCCGGCCCCAACGAGCCATGGGTCACGGACGGGAGCCCGGCGGGGGCCTTCTCCCTGCAGAGTTTTTTCAATCCCGCACCCAAGGAGTTGCGTGGCTTCTTCGGGGGGGTGGGAACCGAAACCCTCATCCTGGGAAAGGGCCACAGGCTCTGGCGCAGCGATGGAACGAAGAAGGGGAGCCTCTACCTGGGGCAGCCCTTTGGGACCCAGGGGCTGGGGCGCCTTCGGGTGCTGCCGGGTGCCAGGCGCTTTTGGTTCCTGCATGAACAGAAGGCCAA
>DROQ01000165.1 GCA_011321845.1 Planctomycetota bacterium
GCTAACGGTAACGATGTCTCGCGTTCCCTATACAATGGGACAATGCAATGTGGTCTTTCGAGACCCGAATAACCAAATTGGGAATAACTTTTTTGAAGTGAAGGTTGACCCAACAATTTTTCCTTCTCCCTCTTCCTTAGCTAATTCAACCATCCATATGCTCCTTCACTATCCTTCCCCATTTTACCCAAATGGGTTTCATTTTTTCTATGTCCAAGATTCCAATCCAAACCCTTTTGCTTCCATTGTTTCAACCTCAACTGCAAATCAATACCGGATTAAAGGGAATGATTTGAATAATACTTCGAGGCCAGGTTGGAAATTGATGAATGATATCCCCGCCTCCCCTTCCTACGGAAAAATCCGAGTAGGCGACTATGTTTTAATCGACCACCAATTTGGAGGGTATGTCGTTTTTAGCATTGCTGGTTGCGATGGCGTGGACATCCAGGATACGACCGTCCATCATTGGGCCGGAATGGGAATCGGAATCCATTATTCTTCCAACATCAACATCAGTGGGTTTCAAGTGATACCGGACCCCAATACGCCGAAGCCTGAATTGACTCCCATGTCGACGACTGCGGACGCCATCCATATTCGGGAGAGTTGGGGAGCCATGAATATCTCCGATTGCACTCTGGATGGGATGGGGGATGACGCGATCAATGTCTATGTCCCCATTTCGGTTGTTGCCAAGGGGCACGCCAATTCCATCCCACCTTGTTTGGATTACGCCAACAGAGAACTCGAGATCGATAAACCTTGTAATGGGGTTTGCCTCTTCAAGGCTGGGGACCTCTTCGAGTTTTTGGACAAGGAGGGGCGGCCGCTTGGAGCCCCAAACCCCGTTCAAAGTTTTACTACACCTGTGTGTGGAGGAGATATCCGAATCAAATTCACCAATCCACTCCCCAACATAACGGGAAGGCCCATTCATTACGTTTATGATGCCAGCCAATTCCCATCTGATATTCAGATCTCCCATGTGACCGTTTTCGGGAATCGTGCGGGTGGCTTTATGCTCCATAGGAACACCACGGTCAGCAATTGTACGGTGGACAGCTCGACCTCCGCTGCGATTTTGGTGGGTCCGAGCATTGGGTTTTGGAATGAAGGCCCTGCGGGAGGGGATGTGTTGATCCAAAACTCCCAGTTCCTGGGCACAACCAATGGAGAAGGGTTTGGGATGCCCGAGGAAGGGGCCATAAGTATCGCCACGGCCTGGTATAAGGATCTTGGCAATGGAAACTTTATTTGGACCTATGGCCCCCAAGGGGGGGTGGGCCATGTCACCATCGATGGCTGCACCTTCGATTTGAATGGGGGAGCCAACATTTGTGCGCGGTCCGCAGACTGGGTGACGATTCAGAATTGTGATTTCTGGTCCACGAGCATGCACTATGGCCTCCAGCCAACGGGAGAGAGCCAGGACGCGGCCAAGTCCCTGATCTGGTTCAGCTCCACAGGAAAGGCGGACATCCTGATGAATACGGTGATGCAAGGAGCTTCCTGGGTGAACCCCGATGGTTGGCTCCTGAATTCGAAACCCAATCCCTATAACAAATCGGGAAACAACTTTTAGGAGGCAGATCGATGAAGCTTTTTTCTCTGGCGTTTTTTTCGCTCATCGCCCTGTCCTCTTTTGGGACTGGGCAGACCCTGCTCTTTCGCCATGAGGCGGACCAAATACCTTTTGGGAACTATATCCCCTTTTGTGCGCGTGGCATTGGAGATTTGAATGGAGATGGAATCCCCGAGATTCTAACAGCTTACAAGCCAGCCAATGGCGGGCTCTACCTCTCCGGCTTAACCGCCTACTCTGGGAGGTCTGGAGTGGACGTTTTCAAAGGGAAAGGTCCCATTGGGATTCGGAGCTGCCCCTTTGTCTTGGGTGATTTAGACCAAGATCGCATGCCTGATGTAGGGTTTACGGTGTACTCAAAACCTGGAGTGAAGGGGGAGTTGGTTGTTTTTTCAGGGAGGACTTTTCACGTCCTCTACAAAATCGACTATAAAAAGTTGCCTGAATTTAGCTTTTTCGACTCTTTCGAAAGCATAGGCGATGTGGACGGAGACCGCGCCCCGGATTTTCTGGGTCTTCAGCACGATCTCAAGCCCGCTTTCCTCTTCTCCGGAAAAACCGGCAAGTTGATCCGCAAGGTCTATCCTCCTCTCTTCTCTCAGAGCTTTGGCAGGTTAGCAGCAGGGGGGCAGGACTTGGATGGGGACGGAGTCCCAGACTATTTGATTGCCGATCAGGATTTTGGGGGGCGATGGAATCGGTACCGTGGCTACGGAAAGGTCTTTCTTTACTCAGGGAAGACGGGGCAATTGATCCTTGGGTTTTACGGCACCAAGGTCCGAGGGATCTTTTTTGGCGTATCTCTAGCTCTTTTGGGAGACCTCAATGGGGATGGAGTCTGTGATGTGGGAGTGGGAGAGTTTGGGGCGGGGGCCAATTCCCAGGGATCGCTGTGGGTCTTCTCAGGAAAGCACCTGGGAGGGGGCCTACCGAAGCTACTCTTCAAGATCTCGGGGACTCAAAAGGGAGAGAGGTTTGCCTGGGCCCTGAGCCCTTGTGGGGATTGGAACGGGGACCGAGTCCAGGATTTTGCGGTGGGTCACATGGTCCCGGTGCCTTCACAGTCCTATTTCCAGGGGGAGATCCTGGTTTATTCAGGCAAGAGCCGAAAGATCCTCGCGCAGCTTCGGGGAAAACAACAAAAAGCCCTGGATGCTTATGGCTACAATCTCCGCTCCATCGGCGACCTGGACCAGGACGGGATCCCCGAGCTCCTCGTGGGGACTCTCTCGCCGTTTGGAGCAAACGCCTTCCGTGATTACTTCGACGTCTGGTCCGCCAAAACCCACCCCCTGCGCGCCAGCCTCCCGCGGGTTTCCCTCTCGGGGAACACCAACCGGGGCGGCCTCGTGCAGACCCTCTACCTGGACGCCGGCCCTTCGAACGCGGGCAAGCCCTACCTCATGCTCGGCAGCGCCAGCGGAGTGCGCCCGGGCACGCGCCTAGGCCGGCACCATCTCCCCCTCAACCTGGACTTCTACACCCAGCTGAGCTGGTCCTACCCCAGGACGATGTTTTTCCCGGACGGAGTGGGCGTGCTGGACGCCAAGGGCAAGGCCAAGGCGCACTTCACTCTGCCCCTGGGCCTCCCCGCGAGTCTGCGCTGGACGGTGCTGGATCACGCCTTCGTGGTCTGGGACGGCGGGGGCGTCCGGATGGTCAGTAACGCGGTGCCGGTGTACTTGGATCGTTGAGGTTCAGGTCAGCACTTCGCCGATCTGCACCAGGGCCTGGTCGATCTGTTCCTTGGTGATCACCAGCGGGGGCGCGAAGCGGATGGTGTGCCCATGGGTGTCCTTGGCCAGGATTCCGCGCTCGCGGAGGGCTTCGCAGTAGGGGCGGGCGGGGCCGGCGTCTTCGCTGAGTTGCAGGCCGATCCAGAGTCCCATTCCGCGCACCTCCTTGACCTTGGGGGAACCTTGGGCGAGGAGGCCTTGGTGGAAATGGGCGCCCAGGGTCTTGCTCCGTGCGCAGAGGTCTTCGTCCACGAGGACATCGAGGGCCGCCTCGGCGACGGCGCAGGCGAGAGGGTTGCCGCCGTAGGTGGAGCCGTGGGTCCCGGGGGTGAAGACCTGCATGATCTCCTGGTCGGCGAGGAAGGCGGAGACGGGGTAGAGGCCGCCGGAGAGGGCTTTGCCGATGGTGACGGCGTCGGCGCGGATCCCGAAGGCGCGGTGGGCGAGGAGTTCGCCGGCGCGGCCGAGGCCTGACTGGATCTCGTCGCAGATGAGCAGGGCCTGGTGCTGGTCGCAGAGGCGCCGCAGACCGGGGAGGAAGTCTTTGGGTGGCAGGATGACGCCTGCCTCGCCCTGGATGGGCTCGATGAGGACGGCGGCGACGCGGGGGCCGTTCTTCTCGAAGAATGCCTCCACTTCCGCGAGGGACCCGTAGGGGAGGACCGGGAAGCCGGGCGTGAAGGGGCCGAAGCCGCGCCGAGCGTCCTCGTCGGTGGAGAAGCCCACGATGGTCGTCGTGCGCCCGTGGAAGTTGCCCTCGAACACCAGGATGAGGGCCTGGTCCTCGGGGATGCCCTTGATCTCGTATCCCCATTTGCGGGCCGCCTTGATGGCGGTCTCCACGGCTTCGGCGCCGGTGTTCATCATCAGGACCTTGGCGTAGCCCAGCAGCTCGCTGAGCTTCTTGCAGAAGGGGCCGAAGCGGTCGTTGCGGAAGGCGCGCGAGGTCAGGGCGAGGGTCCCGGCCTGCTCCCGCAGGGCCTGGAGGATTCTCGGGTGTTGGTGGCCCTGGTTGACGGCCGAGTAGGCCGCGAGGCAGTCGAGGTAGCGCTTGCCCTGGATGTCATAGACGTAGACGCCCTCGGCCCGATGCAGGATGACATCGAGGGGGGCGTAGTTGTGGGCGGCGTAGCGGTCTTCGAGCGCGAGGTAGTCTTGAGTTTCCATGCATGGATCCTACTGCGAGGAGCCGCGCATGGAAGCTCAGAAGGCGGCCCCCGGCTTGGCCCCGAAGTGTTTCAGGATGCGCGCCAAGGGGCAAAAGCCTGTGAACGCGGCCTGGAGCATGTTGGCGCCGACGAAGCCCGGCAGCCAGAGCCAGTAGGGGGAGACATAGTGACCCAAGAGAACGCCGAGGAGAACCATGCTCCCGGCGAAGGCCATCACGAGTTTGTCGATCGTCATCCTTGCCTCCTGTTGTTTCATTGCAGGATCCTTTCAGGAGGCGACTAGGCCAGCCCTCCCTGGCTTTCAATCCTTTTGGCCCAGGATCCTGCCCTTGGGATACCAGCTCTTCCAGGCCTTGAGGAGGACGGGGAGGTAGGGGAAGCGCGCCAGCCCTCTCGAGGGCCGCGATCCCGCCTTGCCGAGGGGGCGTCCCGTCAGAGGATCGAAGGCCTCTCCGGTCCCCGCCACGAGCTTGTCGCCCTTGAGCTGGAGGTGCATGCCCTCAGGGCGTTCGTAGGCCAGCGGCGCCATCTCCCCTCGGTGCCAGAGGACCAGCGCCCGCCGCCCGCCGACCTCGACCTCCACCGCGCCCTTCTTCTGCAGGAGGCGCAGTGGGATCCCGAGGGTGTCCCCCTTCGCGCGGAGCCCGAGGGCCAGCGCCCCGCCCATGCGGATCTCGCCCTTGGCCAGGTCCTGGCGACGGTAGTGCCAGGGTTTGACCCGCACGTTGGAGAGGGCGAGCACCTTGCCCTGCGGGGCGATCTTGACCCAGGTCCCGAGCCCCACGAAGACCGAGGGCGTCAGCGCCAGGGCCTCACCCTTGCGCTTGCCGTAGATCGCCTTCCCCGAGAGCTGGCTCCAGAGACTGTTCGTCTCCTCGTCCCACATGACCAGGTTGCGGTCACGCAGCCGCCCCGAGACCCCGATGTGCGCCGCGCCGCTCTTGGTCTTTCCGGCATAGACCATGCCGGTGAAGGTCAGCGGTCACCAATTGACCACGTAGGGCTCGTTTCGGATCTCCTGGTTGACGATCTCCCGCTGCGGGCCTCCCAGCATCTTGATCGGATAGGCGATGGCCTGGTCCCCACGGATGATCCCGATGACCAGGTCGTCCGGCGAGAGATGCCGGAGCGCCTCCTTGTTGGTCCAATAGGGGACCTTGCGCATCGGCTTGAACTTGACCGGCACCACCTGGCGCCCCGGCGCGTCGGGACCCCAGTCGGCGCGCAGAGGCTTGCCCGCCTTCTTGCTCGGCGCGCTGGGCCTGCTCTGCGCCTGCCCGCCAGGCTGACTCGCGGGCCTGGACTCTTGAAACGGAGAAAGGGGAAGAGCGGCGAGGAGCGCCGCGGCGATTGGAAGCATCTGAGATCCTCGAGGGGGAAAAGGCAAAGGATACGGCAGCAGGAGGGCGGGGTTCCCGGTGGGGAAGGAGACCCGAGGGGGAGCCCCCTTTTTTTTAATAGAGTTTCGGGAAAGGTTGTTGGTATCTTTGAGGAGATTATAAATCTAAAGGTGCGTTTTCTTGTTTTTCAGTTGTTGTTGGAAGGTATATCGGGATTGTTTGAGGCAAATAGGCAAGCTGCGACATTTAAGCTTTTTGTGAAATGAGTGAAACCGTTAGAGATCCGGCCCAAAAGATTTTTGTCCAACGATTTATTGATTGGGAGTTGGTAAGCAAACGAATCCTTCAATTTAAAAATATCGCTAAAGCTTTCCCATTAGAAGTTCTTAAAGTATCCCGACCCCCTTACCATTGCCATCCAATGGCTTGGCGTTTAGGTGTTTGGTCCGATGAGTGTTTCCCTTACTTGGATAGGCTTTTGGAGATCGCTGGAAGTCTTCCGAATTGGGATACGGAATCGTCACTTTGTAAAAGCCTGGATTTCAGTGACTTCTGGAGTTGGTACTGGCAGATTCAGGTTGCAAGTTTTTTAAAAAAGGCTGGAGCCTTATGTGTTTGGCGAGAATCAGGTCCGGATCTGGAAATTGGAGAAGGTGGGGGACGATTCTTTATCGAATGCTATTGTCCCAGAAAGAGTTTCGGAGTAATAGAATTTATCCGTGAGGTGATGGGGCAAATTTGTCCACGAATTAAGGTTGAGGCAAAGTTTTGGTCAAAAATAGATATTAATCAAAAGGCTAAAGATTTGAACGAGTTGCTGGACTCTCTTTTTTCCCCATTGTTGAATGAAGATTTTTTGC
Source organism: Planctomycetota bacterium (assembly GCA_011321845.1). Classification (GTDB taxonomy): domain Bacteria; phylum Planctomycetota; class UBA1135; order UBA1135; genus HyVt-539. The sequence goes on from DROQ01000165.1 coordinate 6,691, forward strand.
GCGCCCAAATCAAAAAATCGAATTCTTCTTGTCCTCATTATCTCGAAATCCCTGAGGGTTTTCCTGATGAATTGTTAATCTATATTGAAGGGGAGGATAGGTCGCGCCATGACCTGAACCTTGAAAAGTCAAATATCGGGGGCAACCCAGAGGACTACCTAAGCTCCCACTATTTATCAAGGGTGATCTCAGCTAAGTTGGGAAAGAACGATCTTGTCAATTGCCGTCCAAACGTTTTAGCCATCAATCTCTTGCTTGATAAAAATGCTGAAACTGCGCAACAGATGAGGGGTTTTGAGGAGCCTAAACTCAATTCGGAGCTGGATGCTATTCTTTATGGCTTCTGTGGTATTAATGCGAAAGGGTTTCCACCAGGAATGAAGTTTTATTCGGGGATTGCAGAACATCCAATCCTTGAGTTTATATCACCTCCGTTTTTTGCTTGTTAGCCCGAAGGCTTTTTTCACTCGATACAAAGCACGGAGGCGCCTCAGCTCGTTTTTGAGTTTTTCCCTTGAAGCGCGATAGGCGGGGTCCTCGTAGACATTGAGGTTCTCCCGGGATCCTCTTTTCTTTAAGGGAGGCAAGGCTGGGGTGATTATATTGGGTAAAAACGCCAAAACTTCTACAGAAAACATCAGGATCGAGTGGAAGAAAAAGGGCGATTCGAAGGTCGATCTCTCTCTTATTGAAAGGCATATCTTGGTAGCAAGAATGGATGAACCTCAGGGTGAGGGTAGGTGGGCTACTCATTTCTTTGCGATCCAATTGCTGGTCGTTGAGAGGAGCTTCCTTGTCTTTCGTTGGAGGAGACTGTGATGCGGATGGGAATAAAGCAATTGGGCCAAGCCGGCATTGCCATTCTGCTGCTCATCTCCATCATCCTGATTTTTTCACGAACAAGCCAAGACTCGAATGGAGACAGTTCTGTGGGAAACGATGGTTTTCCGCAAATCGCAAAAGAGGTCGATACAGGGTTGGCTCAGATCAAGGAAAGGATGCCGTCTGATCCGGCTGGGAAACATCGAAAAAAGGTGGTGAATCCATCTCAAAGAAACAAGGTACGAGTCAAGGTTTTCGACTTTGAGACTCGGAAACCTCTCAGGGGAATGGTGATCACTACATACAGGCTGCCTTCCCGGCGTAGTTACTTATCTCTAAAGTATGTGACGAATGAAAACGGCGAAGCGCTCATCGAAGTTCTTTCCGAAAAGATGGTGTTTTGTGTGTCGGATGCAAAAGAAGAGGATTATGGGCTGAGGAAGATCGTTCATTGGGAAAAGAAGAAAGACGATGCTGTTTTTTATTTGAGAAAAAACACTGGGGAACTCATCGTCGAGGTAAGGGATACAATGGATGTGCCCGTTCCAGGAGTCCTTCTCAGGGCCCATTATCCTTTCAAGAAAGTCACCAAAAAAACAAACAAGTTTGGAGAGTGCCGTTTCGAAAAATTGGAAGGGGGGGGATGGCATACGGTCGTCAGGATCCTTGACGGAGATTGGAAAGGAGAAAAATGGGGCCTCCCCAAAAAAATCCAGTATTCAGTCCAGTCGGACCCAAATGGCCGGA
>DROQ01000166.1 GCA_011321845.1 Planctomycetota bacterium
ACCTGGCACGCAAGATCCCCGGACAACCCCTCCTCCTTGCAGACTGCCTCTCCCAAGTCGCCTTCATACGCGTTTGGCAGGGCAAGTACCAAGGCACCGAAGACCTCTACCGCAAGGCTTACGACCTCCGTGCAAAAACCGGGCGGCACCTGAGCCTTGCCCTCCAAACCCTGGTCAACATCGCGAGTCTCTACATGACCCAAGGAAAGGACCAGGCCGCCGAGCATCTCTACACAAAGGTCCTCGAGAAGACTCGCCGTGAATTGGGTCAGGAGCATCAGATGGTCTCCCCCATCCTCTTCCGGCGAGGCGTCCTTCGGAAAAACCATGGCAGGGACAGGGAGGCGATCGAGGACCTGAAGGAGTGCATCAGGGTCGAGGCCAAGGTGCGAGGTGCCAGGTCGGACCTGGTCGCCACAGCGCAATTGCTGCTGGGTGAGATCTATGCCAGGAAAAAGAAAGTTGTCGAGGCGCGCCGCTCCTTCGAAGCGGCCAGGACCATCCTGGAGAGGAGCCAGGGAGGGGACAGGAAGCGCCTTCTCCAAAGGATCGAAAGGCATTTGGCGGCCTTGGATGGGAAGACCCGCGGGGATCGTTGAGTTCCTTTCAGGTGCGCACCGAGTCGAAGAGGACGATGCCAAGACTGCCAAAGAGGATGGAAGGCATCCAGGCTGCGACCACGGGATGGATCGTCCCCTGGGTTCCGAGGTTGCGGAAGATGAGATCCACGACGAAGTAGGCCCCGCAGACCAGGAGGGCGAAGACCACCTGCTCGGTCTTGCTGCCGCGCTCGAAGCGCAGGGCGAAGGGGAGCGCCAGGATCATCAAAAGGATATTGGCAAGGGGGAAGGTCAGGTTGGAATGGAAGGTAACCACATAATCCGGGATTCCGGGTTTTTCACGGATCATCTGGGCGAGGTCGGTGAAAGTCAGGTCCATGAGTTCCCGGCTCTGTTTGAGTTCCTTCTGGAGGCGGGCGGGATCGAGGCCCGAGAAGCCATGAAACTTGATGGGTTCCCAGAGAGATGTGCCCTCGATGCTTCGCTTGCCTTTGGTCAGGTACCAACCCGGACCGAGGCGGCCGTCCTTTTTATAGAGAGCCTCTTGGGCGCGGAGCTGGTAGCGGTGCTCGGGCCTTCGGACATAGAGCTGAACCCCCTCCATCCGGGCACTGCGGAGGCGGTACGTTTCGAAGATCAGGGTGCTCTCCGAGTCGATGCGGAGGATGCGGTTTTCGAGGACGGGGTCCTTCTGCCCCTTCTTGAGGAGGAGGGCGAGGGAGTCCCTGGGTTGGAGGAGGCGCGGCAGGGCAAACTCCCGGAGGACGAGCATGGCCAGCATGTTGAGGACGCCCAGCAGGAGCACCGGCATGAGAATGCGATAGAGGGATCGCCCCGTGAAAATCATGGGAACGATTTCGTTGGCACCCATGAGTCGGCTCACCGCGAACATCCCCGCGGTCACGGTCACGAAGGGGGCGACCATGAGGTAGACAAAGGGCAGCTGCATGATGTAGTAGGAGAAGACCAGCAGGACGCCGCGCGAGTCCCCCTCCCCCGAGAGGCGCTGGATGGAGCGGGCGAAGCTCTCCAGGTTGCCGAGGGCGTCGAAGAGGATGAAGAGCCCGACGATGAAGAAGAGACATACCGCCCAGGAGCCCAGGCTGATGCGCCAGACGTAGGAATCCATCAGCGGGAGGATGCGAAGCTTGCCCCTCATCGCCGAAACGCCTTGCGGTTGAGGGCCAGCGCCACGAGGAGGAGCCCCGCGGCGGGAAGGAAGACCGGCAAAACGCTGTCTGTGGAACGTGCCATCCTGGGCGCGATGTAGGAGAGGACGTAGTAGAGCAGGAGGGGAAGGAAGGAGAAGGCGAAGGCCACCATGCGGCCCGCCCGCCGGCTCATCACCCCGATGGGAAAGGCCACGAGCACAAAGAAGAAAGCAGCCCAGGCCTGGGTCGTCCTTCGCCAGATCCGCCACTGGATCTCCCCTTGCTGCCCGGACTGCCCTCGCTCGAACTCCGCCCAGAGCTGGGCCGTTTCCAGGTCCTTGACCCCTTCCCTGCGCTTGTTCTTCTCGATCAAATCGCGGATGTCGAAGGTCAACTCCAGCTCCCCCATTTTGAACTGGCGTTCACGCCCCTTCTGGCTGGGGCCCGATTCGTGCCCCTCCGTATCGAAGAGTTTGAGGACGAGGATGCGACCGTTGTTGCGGGCCTCGAAGCAAGCCTGGCGCGCCCAACCCACGCGCGTGGTCTTGCCGTGCTTGAGGTCGAAAACGACCTTCTGGTAGCAGTTGCCCTCCTTCTTCTCCCAGGTCATCGACATCTTTCCGATCTGGAGCCGGTTGCCGCTTGCCCGGTTGCTCTGCAGGAACTGCTGGACCAGGTTCTTGAAGGGGCGGTATTTGAGATAGTGCACCATGGGGACGACGTTGTGCAGAAGCAGGGAGTTCACCCCCGAGGCCAGGGAGCCCGCGATCAGGACCGCCCCCATCAGCCGAAGGGGGCTGACCCCGGCCATGCGGATCGCCGTGATCTCGTTGTCCGCCGCGGCCCGGCCGAAGGTGAAGACCGTGCCCACCAGGAGGGAGATGGGAATGAGGTGGTGGATGGAGTCCGTGGACCAGAGCAGGGTGATCCAGAGGGCGGTCAGCATGTCGGCGCCCTGGCTGCGCGTGATCCCCTTGGCCGCGAGGGCCAGCAGGCTGATCCCGAAGAGCATGACGAAGGTCATGCTCGCGTTGGTCAGCATCTCGCGCAGGTAATACCGGTGAAAACGCCACACTCTGAAACTTCCCTCCCGTCCGCGGGGCCGAGCTTCTAACCTAGACCCCCGATGAACCCGCTAAGAATAGGGACAAAGCCGGAGGAGGCCACGCTTCCTTTTGGGCTTCCTGCGGGACTTTCCTTCGGCTTGGAGGACCTGGACTGGAAGGAAGGGCCACCGGAGGGTTTTATCACAGGCCTTAGGAAGAGGCAGGGACGGCTGCAATGCCTCAAAGACTCGCCCCTGCGTAAGGTGTTTCGCTGGCGGAGCGAGGAGGGAGGCTCGCTCGTGCTCAAGACCTACGAGCGGCGGGGCTGGCTCGAGGCCCTGCGCTCGGCCTGGATAAGGAGCCGCGCGCTGCTGGAGGCGCGCATGCTGCACGCCGCGGGGGAGCGCAGGCTTCCCGTGCCGGGAGTCCTGGGCTTTGGGGTGGAACGCGGGGTCCTGCCCCGGCGCGGGGTCCTGCTCCTCGAGGACCTGGGGGAGGGGGAGGACCTGCTCGCCCTGCTGCGGCGGGGAGAGGCGGACGCAGCCCTGATGGAGGAGGCCGGGGGCTTGCTGCGGCGGGCCTTCGAGGCCGGGCTCCGGCCCCGCGACCTGCACCTGGGCAACCTCTTCCGCACGCGAAGCGGCCGCCTCCACCTCCTCGACCTCCACGCCGAGCGCCTGCGATCCCGTCCCACGCGCCCCCGCCCGCGCGCCCTCACCTCCCTCTACCTCTCCCTCCCCTGGCCCGAGCAGGCCGCCCTGCTCGCCGCCCTCTTCGAGACCCTCGGCCTGCCCGCGACTCCGGACTTCCTCCCCTTCGCCCGCCGCCGCTGGGTGCAAAAACGCGCCCGCCGCGCCCTCCGCGACTCGGGCAGCTACCGCCGCTTCGCCGAGGGCATCCGCCGCCACCCCCTCCCCGAACTCCCCACTCCCCTCCCCTCTCTCCGGGACCTCCTCCAGTCCGGACAACCCCTCAAACAAGGCCGCCGGGGCCAAGTCCTCTCCACCCCCTACGGCATCCTCAAGACCCGCTCCCCCCAAAAAGCCCGCCGCCTCTGGCTCGCCCAGGAGACCCTCGCCCTCCTGGGCCTCCCCCACCCCATGGGCCTCCTCCTCTATGACCGCCCCCCCACCGCCGCCCTCCTCAGCCACCCCCTCCCGGCAAAGGGGGACACCCATGCTTGGCCCAGCCCCCTCGCTCTAGCCCGTGACCTGGGCGCGAGTTACGCCCGCCTGCACGCCAGCGGCTACCGCTTCCGCGACGGCAAGGGCGACAACTTTTTGGTGGATGGCGAGCGCCTGGCCTTCGTCGACCTCGACGGCCTGGGCCGCCTCCCCCGCCTCCGTCCCTTCGCCGCAATCTGCGCCGACCTCGCCCGCCTCCTCGCCTGGCTCCTCCACCAGGGAGGGACACCCTTTCTTCGGGGAGGGGACCCCGGGGCGGCCGCGCGCGCCTTCCTGCGCGCCTATCTTCGCGCCCGAAGAGAGCTGGGCCGTCCTGTCCCGGCTCCCCGTTCCCTGGCCCGAGCCGTCTCGCTAGGCTGCGCGGCATGGAGGAAGCGCCATCCCCGAACCGAAGGACCCTGAAGCGGAGATACAAAACCTTCCGCCGCGCCCTCGTCGCCGAGCTGGCCAAGGCCGCCGCTCGCCTCTTGTCCCTCCTGCCCTTCGGTTTCACCAGGCGGCTCTTCCCCCTCCTCGTCCGGACCTTCGCCCGCCCCATCCTCGGTCCCAAGATCAACCGCCACCTCAAAAAAGCCTTCGGCCCCGCCCTCACCCCCAGGGACCGTCGCCGCATCCGCTCCCAGGTCCTCCACAACCTCGGCCTCTTCCTCGCCGAATCCCTCGCCAACCACCGAGGCAAACTCCCCCCCGACTACATCGACACGGATCAGGTCCTCCCCCTCTTCGAGTCCCTCCTCGAGGAGAACAAAGGCCTCATCTTCCTCTCCGCCCACATCGTCAACTGGGAGCTGGCTGGCGCCACCATCGCCCGCATCTTCCAGGGCCGCCAGGTCGCCGTCTTCGCCCGCCGCATGCGCCAAAACCCCCGCCTCCACGCCTTCATCGAAAACGTCCGTCGCGCCCAGGGCATGGAGATCATCTACCAGGACGAGTCCCCCCGCCGGGCCCTGCGCGTCCTTGCTGGCGGCGGCATCCTCGGCATCCTCCCCGACCAGGACATCAAAGAAGGCAACGGCATCTTCGTTCCCTTCTTCGGCCACAACGCCTGGACCACCACCGGGCCCGCCTCCCTCTCCCTCCTCTCCGGCTGCCCCATTGTCTGCGCCCACCTCGAACGCAAACCCCTGGGCGGCCTCCGCATCTCCCCCCCTCAGGTCCTCTACCCAAACCTGGATCAAGGCAGCGATCGCAAAGAAGCCGCCACCCGCCTCACCCAGGCCTGGATGGCCCTCGTCGAAGACTGGATCCGCCAAGACCCCGGCTCCTGGGTCTGGTTCCACGACCGCTGGCGCACCACCCCCGAAAAGCTCGAAGCCCGCCGCAAACGCCATAAAAAACCCTAAGAGCCGGGTGTTTCACCCTGCAACGAAGCGAAAACCATGAAAATTGCTAGGCGCCCGTGCAAATTTCATAGTTAAAGTCCCCCATCGTCGCTCCGGAGACGCACAAAAACAAAGTCCTGTGGCGCTCGGACTTCATCAAAACCTTCCTCGAACGCGACCTCCGCGAACTCGGCTTCCAGCTCCCAAGCGGCCTCCTCCGCTGCTTTTGGACCATGCTCGCCCACAACCATGGACAGCTCTTGAACGGTTCCAAGCTGGGCCGCTCCCTCGGAGTCTCCCACTCCACGATTCGCCGATATCTCGACATCCTCCGGGAGACCTTCATGGTCCGCCTCCTTCCCCCCTACCTCGCCAACACCAAGAAACGTCAAGTCAAAGCCCCAAAAATTTACATCCGTGACTCCGGCCTCTTGCACAGCCTCCTCGGCATCCCAAATCTCGAAGCCCTCCTAGCCCACCCCATCGTTGGAAGCTCTTGGGAAGGCTTCGCCATCGAGCAAGTCTTCCACCATTCCAAGGCCAACCCCCGCCACTGCTTTTTCTGGGCCACTCACACAGGCGCCGAACTCGACCTCCTTGTCGAACACCCCAGCGGCCTCCTCGGCTTCGCATTCAGACGAAGCCTCGCCAAACGCAGCCGCTCCATGGGAACCACCCTGGAAACCCTAGGCCCAAAGGAGCTGAACGTCGTCTATCCAGGGACCCAGAGCTTTCCCTTGGGCCAAGGCATCACGGCCCGCCCCCTCCAGGATTTTTTCCGTCCCCCAAACGAGGGGACCGCCTCAAGCGATACGCATCCGGAATGAGGCGAGCCTGGCCTATCTAGGTTACCTGGTCCCCCTCCTATGCGCGCAGAGTTGCACCATCCTCGTTTTATGGGGTTCCTGAAAGTCTACCGAGAGCATTCCTTAAAGCCTGGCACTGCCCCGAGTAAGACGTCGCCCAGGGTGGGAATCCAACGAACAGAAGTTATCCCGAAAAATGACCAATCAGCTTTTCTTTCAAGGTCAAAGGTAAAAAAGGATCTTTTATTTTCTCCTTTAGAATCTGGGAAATACTCGCGGCCTTACCGCTTCTTTGAATTTGGTCAAAAGACCTTTCTTGTACAAAAAAAGATGCGTCAAATAAGCAGGGAATCAAATCCTTTGTCGTTAATTTTTGATAAATCCTAGAAAAACAAAAAGCGCGGTTTCTCAAATAGGGAGCCAGCTCAAAACCTTTCAAACAAAGATTCCAAGGCAAGGAAAACTTGCTTCGCTCAATTGCATTCACAGTACAATTGACAATTTTCTCATTCTTCTCATCCAAACCTTGCTCGAAGAGATAGATCAGATCCTCCTTGGGGAATAACCCATCTTCAATCAAACGAATCCGATGAAGGGCCAAGATATAGCCAAACCAACCGCTTGAAAACGAGAGTTGACTCAGAAGTCCTTTTAACTCCATAGAAGAGAGCCCTTCCAGAAAACCAGCCATAACGGCTTTCGGAAGCCGTATCGATGGCCATTTCTTTGGAAGTTCAATCCAGAAATGAAAAAGGACAGGGTCACTTAACAGACCCAATAAAAACCCAATGATTCTCAGATGGACATGACCACCACAACCGGTTAACTGTGGCACAATACCATGCAATTTCTGGCAAAAGGTCCTATAACTTTCCTTTTGAATCCCTCCAGCTTCTGGCAATAAAGAAACAATGCACTCCGGCA
>DROQ01000167.1 GCA_011321845.1 Planctomycetota bacterium
CCTCTCGAAAATGGAAGAGATCCAAGTGCTCCCGAACCTTGGGCATCAGCTCCCGCTGCCCCAGCAGGAGAAAGGCCTCCTCACCTTCACGAAAGACATCGAAAAAGGCCAGCAGCTTCCCCTTTCCAGAGAGGAGGCAGGCAGAGCCCCCTTCTCCCACCCCCATCCCCATGCAATCCTGACTGGTCATCCGTTGCAAATAATCGGCAGCGTCCTTGCCATGGACCCTAAGGGTTCCCAAGTGGTTACTGAGCAACAGCCCCCGGTCCTCCCGAAGAGCCCGGTAAAGCCCTTTCTCATCAGGACCTTCGAGCAAAGCAGGCACGCCCGCCCACTCCCCCCAGTGCCCCGCCAGCCCTTCGAAGTCTTTATTCATGCTCCAAGCCCTTTGTTGCTAATACCTTGCAAATAGCACTCAATTAAGGCTCTTTATGGTTCGACCCTTGAAGAAGCAGCTTTATAGTGCTATTTCATCAGTCTAACCCGGACGATTCCTAAGATCGAGCAAAGGGTCGGATTCCTCTCTGGATCCGAGGCGCAAGGCTCCCAAAACAGATGCTAAGACTTTCCAAAAAAGGCGACTACTCGGTGTTCCTCATGGCGACTCTCGCTCGCCATGAACTGCTGCACCGTGAAAGCAGGCAGTCTCCCCCGGGGTCCCTTGCCGCCCCCCCTGTCCCCGAGGACAACCGCAGCCAGGTTCCCACGATGAGCGCCAGCGAACTCTCCAAGCTTTCCGGCCTGGGCCGCTCCTACGTGGCCAACCTCCTCAAGGATTTCGCAAAAGCAGGCCTCCTCACCTCTGTCCGTGGTCAACAGGGAGGCTACCGCTTGGCCAGACCCCCCGAAGCCATCAGCCTCCGCGAAACCCTGGCCGTCATCGAAGGGCCTCTCCGCTTTGTCGGCTGTGCGGATTCCGTCCACCCCCAGGACGCCTTCCCGCAATCCAACTCCGCTCGAGGGACCCACAGCAGAGAAGATTCCCCGAAAAACAGCCAACAGCACAATTGCGACCTGTTTCGCATCTGCCCCTCGGTCGGCCCCATGCAGGTCATCCACAACCGAATCGTAAACCTTCTCGAAGGCCTCTCCCTAGCCGAGCTGGCCCGTTCCGGACAAACCTATTCAAAAGCGATCGAATCCAATGAAACCGAACAAGTGCAAGCGTCCGATCTATATGGACTACAACGCCACGACTCCCTGTGATCCCAGGGTAGTCCAAGCGATGCTTCCCTATTTCCATGAGAAATTCGGGAATCCCGCCAGCAGATCCCACGCCTACGGCTGGGTGGCCGAAGAAGCCGTATCCAAGGCAAGGCGCCAGGTAGCCGATCTCATCGGCGCAAGCCCCAAGGAGATCGTCTTTACCTCGGGAGCCACCGAGTCCGACAACCTCGCGATCAAGGGCGTGGCCCAGATGTACGCCGAAAAAGGCAAGCATGTGATCTCCTGCGTCACCGAACACAAGGCCGTCCTCGACAGTTGCAAACGCCTCGAAACCTGGGGATACGAAGTCAGCTTCCTCCCTGTGGACGCGAAGGGGCGGATCGACCTCGAAGAACTCAAGAGCACCATCCGCAAAGACACCATCCTCGTAAGCCTCATGGCTGCCAACAACGAAACCGGCACCTACCACCCCATCGAGGCCATCGGCGAAATCACAAGGGAACGGGGCGTCCTCTTCCACTGCGACGCCACCCAGGCGATCGGCAAACGCGAAATCGACGTGGACAAAGCCAAAATCGACCTCCTTTCCCTTTCGGGTCACAAGATCTATGGCCCAAAAGGGATTGGCGCCCTCTATGTCAGGCGACGCAACCCGAGAGTACGGCTCGTCGCCCAGATCGATGGAGGGGGCCACGAGCGTGGCATGCGCTCGGGGACTCTCCCCGTTACGCAGATCGTGGGGCTCGGGGAGGCCTGCGCCCTTCTCCAGGAAAACATGAAAGAAGAGGTCCAGAGGGTCCAGTCCCTGAGGGACCGGTTGGAGAAGTCCATCCTCGAACAACTCGACTACGTCTACATCAACGGCGACCCGGACAACCGCCTTCCCAGTATGACCAATCTCTCCTTCGCCTATGTCGAGGGAGAGTCCCTCATCATGGGGATGAAGGATCTGGCCGTCTCCTCCGGCTCCGCCTGCACTTCAGCCAGCCTGGAACCCAGCTACGTGCTCAAAGCAGCCGGTGTCGAAGACGAGCTGGCCCACTCCTCCATCCGGTTCAGCCTCGGTCGCTTCACCAAGGAGGAGGAAATCGATGTCGCGGTCGGGCAGGTCGTCAGCGCTGTAAAACGACTTCGAGAGATGTCTCCCCTCTATGAACTTGTTCAGGAAGGGGTCGACCTCAAATCCGTCAAATGGGAAGCGCATTGATCCTGCAAAACCTTCATCCCAAATCCAAGCAAGACACGAGAAACAAAGAGATTCAAAGGAGCGTTTGATATGGCTTACAGCGACAAGGTCTTAGACCACTACAACAATCCAAGGAACGTCGGCAGCCTCGACAAAAAAGAAGAGGACGTCGGCACCGGCATCGTCGGGGCTCCCGAATGCGGGGATGTGATGAAACTCCAAATCAAGGTGGACAAGGAAACGGGACAGATCGTGGACGCCAAGTTCAAGACCTATGGTTGCGGTTCGGCCATTGCTTCCTCCTCCCTCGCCACCGAATGGGTCAAGGGCAAGACCATCAACGAGGCCCTGGAGATCAAGAACTCGGATATCGTCGAGGAACTGTCCCTCCCTCCCGTCAAAATCCACTGCTCCGTTCTGGCCGAGGACGCCATCCGAGCCGCGATCGAGGACTATAAGAGCAAGCAGGAAAACAAGGACACCGAAGAAAAAGCCAAGACCGAGGACCATGCCCAGGAGCAGGGGAAATGAGCGCAGAGAAGGCAGAAAAAACCCAGCCGGAAAAGCGGGATTCAGAAGGAGTGGGCACCGGAAAAGGCGAAGGCAAGGATGCCGATGCGCCCCTCTCCGGGCGTGGAATCACCTTGACGGAAAAAGCCGCCCAGGAAGTTCAGCGAATTATCCAGGAGCAGAACTATCCCCCCGATACCGCACTCCGGGTTGGAGCCAAGGGCGGGGGATGCTCGGGCTTTTCCTATGTCCTGGACTTCGACCACAATCCCAAGACCGAGTTCGATCTCGAGTACCAGAGCCATGGCGTCCGGGTTCTCATCGACAAGAAAAGCGAGTTCTTCATGGGAGGAACCGTCATCGACTTCGACGACAGCAACCTCCTCAACAGGGGCTTCGTGTTCAAAAACCCCAAGGCACAGGGTTCCTGCGGCTGCGGGGTTTCCTTCCAGGTTTAATGGGATTGGCATGTCTAAGGCCCCATCTTCGATGAAGCACATGGACCACTTCGAACGCCTTGGTCTTCCGCGGGATCCGCGACCCTGTCCCGTCCAACTCGAGAAGGCCTACCTCCAAAAGAGCCGGGAGACCCACCCCGACCTCCAACGCGGCAGGGGGAACGGGGTGGACCGTGAGTATGACCTTCATCTGGAAGAAAGCGCGGCTCTGAACGAAGCCTACCGGGTGCTCTCTCGGCCCTGGGAACGCTTCGCCTACTTGGTCGAGCTGTACGATCCGGGAGTGCTCGAGAGGACCAAGAAACTCTCCCCCGAATTTTTGATGGAAGCCATGGAGATGGGCGAGGCCATCGAGGAAGCCAGAGGGGATCCCAAAAAAGAAAGGGCCATCGCCACAGAACTCCAGGAAAAGATTGTGAAGACCCGCGAACGCATCGCCGATCTCCTCAAGGTCCCGAATCAGGCTGAGGAGGCCGCCATCCTTCTTCATCAATCCCATTACCTCAGGCGGGCCCTGGAAACCTTGCAGCGAAGCGAGGACCGCGTCCCTCTTTAAGCTTCGTGATTCATGACCCCACCGGGCTAGACTGACCGCCTATTGCGGAACAGATTCGGAAGCTCCCCTAGGAACCTTGAAAGAATGAACAGTTTTCTTGGAATCGATCTTGGTACGACCCACAGCCTCGCGGCCATCGTGGACGAAAACGGGGCGCGCGTCCTGGTCCCCCCCGGAGCGGAATCTCCCCTGGTCCCCTCGGTCGTCGCCCTGCTCGAGGACGGGACCATCCTGGTGGGAAACGCCGCGAAGAATCTCTCCCTCCTTCACCCAGAACGTGTGATCCACTCGGCCAAGCGCCTGATTGGACGCACCAAGGCCGAAGTCGCTCTGGAGGCCGCCACCCTTCCCTACCGGATCGTGGAGGGACCCGGGGGGAGGGCCCTGGTCCGGATTCCACTCAAGGACGGGGCTTATCAAGATTGGAGTCCCGAGGAGATCTCCGCGCGGATCCTGGCAGAGGTCCACCGGCGAGCCCTCGCCGCCCTACAGGCCCAAGGAAGAGAGATTCAGGATCCTAGTCTCCGCCAGATCGTCCTCACGGTTCCTGCCTATTTCGACGAGGCCCAACGCCAGGCCACCAAGCGGGCCGCCGAGTTGGCCCAACTCGAAGTGATCCGCCTGATCAACGAACCGACCGCAGCCGCCCTCGCCTACGGGCTTGGAGAGCGGGAACAAGCCAACATCGTTGTCTATGACCTGGGTGGCGGGACCTTCGATGTGTCCGTTCTGCGAGTCCAAGAGGGCATTTTCCGGGTCCTCTCCACCCACGGAGACACCCAACTGGGAGGCGACGATTTCGACCGTCTGATCCAGAAGGCGATGTTGGAACAGATCGAACAGGAGACAGGGGCCAAACCCAAGGAGAGCCCACAAATCCTCTCCCAGCTCCGGCTGGCGGCCGAAGCCCTGAAGAAAAGACTCTCCAGCGAAGAGGAGGGGGGGCTGGAGATCGAAGTCGCGGAGGGGAACAAAACCACCTTCCACCTGACGAGAAAGACCTTCGAAGAATGGATCCAACCCCTGGTGGAACGAAGCATGAGGGCTGTGCGGGCCTCCCTCCGGGACGCCGAACTCCTCCCTGCCGATGTGGACGAGATCATTCTGGTGGGAGGTTCGACTCGAGTCCCCCTGGTTTCCCGCCTCCTCGAGGAAGAATTCCAAAAGCCACCTCTCTCCAGCATCGACCCCGATCTGGCGGTCGCCCTTGGAGCCGCACGCCAAGGAGCCGTCCTGGCAGGAAAAAGCCAAGACCTCCTGCTCCTGGATGTTGTCCCCCTCTCCCTGGGCATCGAAACCCTGGGAGGAGCTTTTGCAAAACTCATCCTCCGCAACACTCCCGTCCCCTGCTCCCATACCGAGGAGTTCTCCACCCAGGTGGACAAGCAAACCGGAATCGACATCAACATCTACCAGGGGGAGCGGGAGCTGGTCAAAGACTGCCGCAAGATCGGCTCCTTCAAGTTGACGGGGCTCCCCGCCCTCCCCGCCGGGTTGCCCCGGGTTGCAGTGACCTTCACGGTGGACGAGCAGGGGCTCCTTCGGGTTACCGCTCGGGAGCTTAGAACCGGCAAAACCGCGAGCGTCGAGGTGCGCCCCAGCCTCGGCATCTGCGAGGACGAGGTTCGAAGAATCGTCAGCGAATCCATCGAGAAGGCTGGAGAAGACATGGGGGCTCGTGAAGCCATCGACCTCAGGAACAAAGCAGAAGCGGTGCTCAAGGGAACCGAAGCCGCCCTGCGAGCAGGAGGAGAGGGTCTTCCCCCGGAACAAGCCTACAGCCTCAAAAAAGCTGTCTCCCGGGTCAAGAAAGCCCTCGGGAAGAAAGATGAGGAGCAGGATACCCTGGCCCTGCACCAGGCATTGGAGGAACTCTCTTCACTGACCGGACAGCTCGCGGATGATCTGATTTCCTCCGCAGTTTCCAAAGCTCTCAAAACGGAGAAAAACGGATGACCGTAAAAATCTATTTCAGGGACGAAGACAAGTGGCTCGAAGGCAAGCCGGGAGACTCTCTGCTGGACGTGGCCTTGGATGGAGGAGTCGATCTGGAACACGCCTGTGGAGGATTCTGCGCATGCTCCACCTGCCACGTCCGCGTCGAGAAGGGGATGGAGCTGCTCTCCGAAATGGAGGAATGCGAGGAAGACCTGATCGACGAGGCCCGGGATTCGGGCCTCAACTCCCGGCTGGCCTGCCAATCCAAGATCCTCCCAGGTGCCTCGGGGGAGATCCAGGTCCACATTCCCAGTTGGAACATCAACGCGGTCAAGGAGGAAGGATGAAGGAGCAGCTCGGCTGGACCTCGGTCCGGGAGATCGCCGAGGCGCTCTTCGATGCCCACCCCGACGTGGACCCAAGGACCATTCGTTTTACCGACCTCCACCGCTGGGTCACGGAGCTTCCCGGCTTCAGTGCCGATCCAAAAGCCTCCAACGAAAGGATCCTCGAAGCCATCCAGATGGCTTGGATCGACGAATGGGAGGAGGACTGAACCCCTGGCCCCGCCTGGCGTTTTAGGCATCGAATGGTCTCCTCCCGCAAAACTCGTCCCCTCCTTGGGTTCAAGAGCCTGGGACTGGCCCTGCTTCTCGAGGCAGGCCTCTTTGCCGGTCTCTCCAAGGTCTTTTGGCCCATGGAGACGGAAGCCGCCCCTCGCCGTAATCTGGCGTGGGTCCCCGAGGACTCCGCCGAGGCCCTCGCCGAAGAAGCCGCCGAAGGACCTCTCCCCAGCCCCTCCCCCCCAAAAACAAGCCCCCTTCCCAGGGCCCGAATGGTCCCGCACCCCCTCCCTCTCCCCCCGCTTTTCAAGGAACCAGACCCGCATCAGCCAACACCCTTCCACCTTCCCTGGAGACCCGATCCCCTGGACACTCCGGTCCTGACCCGACGGTTGAAGCCCCTTAAAAACACCCCCAAGCCTGTTCACCCGGAGCCAAAGGAGATTCCCGCGAGCCCGAGCCCGACCAAGGCCAGGAGCAGGTCCCTGAGTCCGGTGGAGGGCTGGAACCCGAAACCTCCCTACCCTCGCCGGGCTATTCGTCTGGGGCAGGAAGGAAGCGTTCAACTCGAACTTGTCGTGAACTCCCAGGGAAGGGTCGTTTCCGTCCGCATTCTCCAAGGAAGCGGCTCCCCCCTTCTGGACCTGGTTTCCAAAAAGACCCTCGCGACCTGGCGCTACGACGGCGGACCGGGGAGGGTCCGTGAGCGCGTCATCTTCCGCCTGCGGGGAACCCGGGGAGAGAGCGGAGTGGAGATCGAGCTCCCTCAGGAGCGCTCCCCTTCCCCAAATCCCCGCTCCCGGAGGTAGTCCACCGCCAGGCCGATCTGGTCCACGCAGGGAATGCATCCTCCATCGCAGCACTGCCGCCAGCTTGGATCGGGGCGCTTGACATACTCTCGGACGATCTCGGCGAACTGGGCACCCAGGCCCGCATAGGCGAGGGCGCTGCGCAGCATGGCTTCGGGATCCTTGGGCTCGTTCTCCACGCTCTCTCTTGGCTCCATTCCCCCATCCAAGAGGATCGGTGCAACCAGGTCAACCTTGTTCCCCGAAGAGGGAGGCAATCTCGAAGAGGAGATCAGTGGGAGCCTTTCCACCTACGAATTCCGGAGCGCCTGCTCCTTCCAGCGGCCCCATCCAGACGAGGAGGACATGTCCCTTGGTGACGCCGACGCTCCAGGCGTCCCTGCGCCCGGTGGAGGTCCCGGTTTTCCAAGAGATCCTCGGCCTGAGGGGGAGCCCCCGATGACGGGGACGGGAGAGGATGCCGAGGATGATCTCGCGTGCCCGAGAGGAGACAGGGAGCTGCTTTCCGAGATCCGCGAAGCTCCGATAGGCTTGGGCAAGCTGAAAGGGGCTGAGGGAGAGGGTGCCGAGGGCCGCGTCGAGACCGAGGAGTTGATTCCCGGGAAGTGACAACCCGAGCTGGGTCAGGAGGTCCCGGAAACGAGCGGTTCCCACCCAATCCAGGAGGGTGATCGCCGGGAGATTCCTGGAAGCGCGGAGGGCCTGGCCGAATCCCACCCAGGAGAGGAATTCCTGGTCGAAGTTTTTCGGGTTCCAGTCCCTGAAGTGCCGCGGCCGATCGGGGAGGAGGCCCACAGGGGAACTCACCCCCAGGTCCAGAGCCAAGGCATAGAGGAAGGGCTTGAGGGTGCTTCCCACGCAGCGCTTGGAGAAGAGGGGGTTCACCTTGGTTCGGTTCCAGTCCGGTGTCCCCAGCATGGCCTGAACCTCCCCGCTTTTCCGGTCCAGGACCAAAGCCCCGAGCCCCATGCCCGGCCCCGGATCGAAGCGTCGGGCCAGCGCCTGAAGCCCCCGCTGCAGAGGCCATCGAAGGCTGGTCACAAGCCGCTCTCCCCTCATATGCCTCAAAAACCACCGGGAGGCGAGCGGGGCCTCGAAGGGCCAGGGGTGAACCCGGGCGCCGAGGGGGCGGCCTCGGAGTTCCTCCAGGTTCCCGGGATCCAGCAGGCCCGCAGCGGCCATCTCTCCCAGGACGCGGTTTCGCATCCGGACCAACCTCCCAGGGTGCCTCCGCGGCGAACGGCGGCTCGGCGCGGGGAGGAGCGCCACGAGGGTCGCGGCCTGAAGGAGGTCCAGATCTCTCGCGTGGACCCCGAACCAATAAAGAGAAGCCGCCTCGAACCCCCGCAGGAGCCCCCCCAAGGGCGCGGTATTGAGGTAGTAACAGAGGATGCGCTCTTTGGACCAACGCCGTTCCAGCTGCCGCGTTCGGATGAGTTCCAGCAGCTTGGAACGAAAGGTCCGGGGGCGGGGTTCCAGGAGGCGACAAACCTGCATGGATAGAGTCGAGGCTCCCGAGACCCTCTTTCCGGCCAGCAGGTTGGAGAAAGCGGCCCGCCCGATCGCCCCGAAGTCCACCCCCGCGTGGGAGAAGAAATGCTTATCCTCCGCCGCGATGAGGGCATCCTTCAACCTCGGTGAAAACCCTTCGAGAGGGAGGACGATGCGCCGCTCTCCTCGTTTCGTGGGAGTGACCCGCAGGAGGACTCCCTCCCTGGAGAGGACCAGGCGTGAGGCCCCGTAGGGGTCCTTGGTCGAGAGGGGAACCCAAGAGTCGAGGATCCGCTCGAAGAGTCCAAAGCCAAGGACAAGGACCACGAGAAACAAAAGGCCAGGGAACAGGAGGCGGGGACGTTTTTCTCTCCTCGCCACCCCCAGCAGGGATCCAGGTTCCCCACCCACTCTCAGCGAACCTCCACCCAAGGCACCGTCTTCCCATAGAAGTGTCGGCCAGGTTGGTAGAGGGCCTCCAGCCGGGGCGGCGCCTGGAAGAAACGACCCTTGCTCACCGCTCTCAGGCGATAGCGCAGCTCATAGCTCCCCGCCTCCATCCTGCGATCGATGAAGAAGAGGACCCGGTCATCCCTCCTCTCCTGCGTGAAGGACAGGGCCCGCCTCTTGAGCCCAGCCTTCTGGCCCTGCTCGGCCTTTGGAAGGAAGTTCAGGCTCGTCCACCCCTCCTCCGTTTCCATGCCACCTGCGAGGAGATCGGCGAGGCAGACATTTTCGAGGCTGCCCTCCAGTTCCCAGGAGATGCGGACCTCATAGACCTGACCTCGCTCAAAGTGGGCCGCCTCATCCTTGCCGCCGACAGGGTAGACCCGCCGCCGGATCCGCAGCTTCTGCGCCTCCCATCCCGCCCCATTGGCGGGAGCTTTCTCGAAACCCTGCCAATCGAGGAGGGCGTAGGTCTTGCCCTTGGCCTCGAGAACCGGGGGTTCTTGGCCGGGGGCCAGGGAGATCCGGACCTCCTCCCCATCCTGGAGCACCCTGGTCTCGGACCCCAAATGCAGCCTCACTCCCAGCTCCGCGGCCTTCCCAAAACGACCCGACTGGAAGGCAGCGAGGGCGCAAAGGGCGTTCGACATCTCGAAGGTCGTCAAGGAACGAGGCTGTTGGCACGCACGCCCGAGGCGATCGACCAGGGTGGGGACGCGGGGATCCGAGGGGGCCAGGCGATGGAGAGCGCGAAGGAGAAGGGCCTGGCCCACGAGGGGGCTCAAATAGTTCCCCTCCTGGGCGAAGGAATCCAATTGGAGTCCTTGCAGAACCTCCAAGGCCCGCGCTTCTTCTCCGAGGCCCTCCAGGGCCAGGGCCGCCCAACAGAGGGCGTAGGGGTCCTTGAGGCGGGGGAGCAACTTGTCTTCCAACGCGCGACGCATGGGGACATGCCCCTTTTGCAAGACAAAGAGGGTCCAAGCCTTCATCGCCTGGTCTCCCTTGTCCCAGGAATCGTAACCGAGTCTCCCCAGGATGCCTCGCCAGGACCTGGGCATCTGCCCCATGCCCTGGCTCTCGGCGTCCAGCCCCAGCTCAAGACTGTGCAGGGTGGGAATGGGATGCACCGCGAAGGCCCCCCAGAAACCCAAGCCCCTGTATCCCCGGGTCATGGCCTGGAGCCGATCCAGGGCGAACAGGATCTTCTCCCGCAGGTTGATGGGCCCCCTTCCTTTGCCCTCCGAGGAGCCGAGGCTCGCCCCCAGGGCAAGAAGGATCCGCGCCTTGGAGGCCGTCTGCTCGGAGCAGCCGTAGGGATAGCCCTGAAGAGAGCGAAAGGCCGGCCGCAGACGCTCCAGGGGATTCCCCCCGACGCGGATCCGAAGGACCTTGGGGCCTGGGGCGAAGCCCTCCGGGATGGGCACCACCCGTCTCCCCCTGTCGAGGCTGAGGCCCAGAATACGCCGGGTGGGAAAGAGCCCTGGACGAAGGTCCAAGCGAAGGGAGCTGCGTCTCTCTTCCCTTCCCATGCGGGCACGCACCTCGAGTTCAGCGGGCCGCTTTGGGTCCGAACGGGCGGAGCCCTCCTTGGCCAGCACCTGGACCCAGAGAACCTTCTGCTCTCCCGCCTTCATGGCGAGGCTCTTCGGGAGCTGCCCAAGGAGTTCGAGGCCGCCCCGAGCCTTCATTTCCAGCTTGAGAACTCCGGCCTTGCCCGTCTGGTTCCGCAGAACGAGACTCAATTCGCAGCGGTCCCCTGGGCTCAACCGTCTCGGCCCCGCCAGCCGCAAACTGAGGGGCGCACGCACCCACAGGTCCCGGGAAGTGGCCCCCGTCGCCTTGGGGCCTGCCACGACCACGAAGACCCTGAGCCGCCCTTCATAGTCGCGGGGCAGGCGGAAGCTGGTGTCGAAGACCCCTCCCTCTTCGCCGGGCTTCGCTTCGAGAAGGCCGCTGGCGAGGGCCAGGGGTTGGATCCAGGGACTGATCGTCCCCACCATGGGTCCCGTGCCCAGGGAGCGCCTCCCTCCCAACCCTCCGCCCGTGGCGTGCTCCCTTGGGAAGCGCACTCCCTCCATGAGGGCGAGGTTGCTGTCGGCCCCCCGGGTTCCGAGCCGGCGCGCCCCCAGGAAGAAACCCTTGGGATCCGGGTCGCGATGTCCGGTCACATGGAGGACGCCCTGGTCCACCAGGGCCACGAAGGCCCGCCGTGCCCCCTCGGCCCGCACCCGGACCCGCACCCGCGCTCCCGGCCGCACCTCTTTGGCCAGCTTGAGCTCGGGCTCAAGCGTTCGCTCTTTACGCTCCAGCGGCACCCTCGCGCCCCCCGTCCAGGAATAGGGTCCCAGGAGCCGCCCCCGCTGGGGCGCGGGGATCCCGACCACGACATAGAGGTTGGGAACCACCGGCACATCCGGCAAAGAAACTTCGAGCTGGTTCCAACCCTCCTCCAACGCGACCTCCCGGGCCGCACGCACGCGCCGGTCCTCGAAGGTCAACAGGCCCTTCCCCGCCACGGGGCTCTTGATTCGCAGCTCGACCTTCTCCCCGGGCCGCTTCACGCCTTTCGCCACGAGGACCTTGAGTTCGGCACCGGGTTTCCTTGACTCGGAGAGCGCGAGCTCGCTGTAAGCCCCCGGAGTCTCCGCGACCAGGACCAGCCAGCCCTTGGCCGCGGGAGAGACCGCCTCCCCAGTCGGAAGCGCCCAGCGCGCCCCCGTCGGTCCCAGGTCGAGCCGTGCCTCCCGCAGAACCTCGCGTTGCAGCCGGTACCGCGACCTGCCCGTGCCGTTCTCATCCACCCAAAATTCCGAGCGCCACCAGCGGCGTTCGAGACGGAGGGCCAGCTTCCCCGCAAGGGGCTGGTCCCTGGGATCCAGGAGAAGGCCCCGCACTGCCCCCCCCTTTTCCCGCCGCAGGAGCAGGCGCTTGGGTGCCTTGGCAGTGGCGTGGACCCAATGCCGGACCGGCCTTCCCGAGGGATCCAGCACCTCGACTTGCGCGAGGACCCCAAGCTGCGCCCAAGACCCCAGGTCCTTTCCTTGCTCAAAAATAGGTGGAAGGCCCAGCCCCAGGCGGAGCGTCCCGTCCTTTCCGAGTCCCCCCGCCATGGCTTCCAATTTGGGGTATCGAGGCGCCCCCGAGTCCGGGGTTCCCAGGACCCATTCCTTCCCCCCGTAGGTCAGCTTACGACTCCCTCTTCTGAGAAAGAACATCGCCCTGACCCTCAGACCCGCAGCCGCACCTCCATCCAACCAGCGTGCCCCGACGCGCAAGGTCGCGGTCTTTCCCAAGGTCAGCACCCCCTCGAAAGCCGCCCTCGCCTCGATCCGGTCCGGAACAAAGGCTTTGACGGCGAACCTCGTCCCCCCCAGCCAACGTTTGCCCTTGTACAGCTCCACCCCCCAAGGCCCGCTCTCGGCGAAGCTGGGCAGCTCCAGCGCTGCCCGAAGCATCCCATCCGCGGGCACGAGCAGCTCCCGTTCCCGGTAGATACGCCCACCGGGTCTCAGCCAGCGCAGCCGCAGGCTCTCCCCCATGGGGGCCCTACCCTGATCGTTCCTCACCAAGAAGAGCGCCCGGACCTCTCTCCCCGGCCGGACGATCCCCTGGTCCGTCCAGGCGAAGGCCTCGACCCGCCCCTCATCGAGGAAGGCCCGTTCCCCCGAAAACCCAGGCCCCGAAAGTTCCACGCTCAGTTTCCGCAGATCCAGGAAACAGCGATCTCCCCCTTTCCGCAGTTCCAGGACCCTCGGGCTACGCCCCGGCCCTCGGACCCAATCCAGGCTGCAAATCCCGTCCGGCCCGCTGGTCCCATAGGCGAGGACCTGGTTCTTGGCGGAAAGGACCCTCAGCAGGGCTCCCTCCACCGCCGCGGCATCCTCGAGGCGATGGACCCGGGCAACCAGCTTCCCCCCTCCCATGCGGACCTGGGCCCCCAGCCTTGTGATCTGGAGAAGACGGGTCGAAGGCCAAACACTCTCTCTTCCCTCTCGAGGGGTCGTGTATAGGCGCAGCTGGTAGATTCCCACCCGGTCCTCGTCGAGGAGGGAGGAGAGGTCGAGCCGCATCCGAAACCGCTCATTGGGGGGAGCCGAAACGGCGAAGGACCTGCTCCTCGGTTCCCCAAGGTACCTCCGGTCCACCCAACTCCCCGGGAACTCCCGGAAAAAGCCGAGAGCGTTGCCCGGCAGCATCTTGCGAAGCTCCAACCTCAGCCCCGAGAGGTTGACCCCCGTGACCCGCAATTCCGGCAGGGCCGCCCCCGAGAGGAGGGAGCCCGAACCCACGAATCCCCCGCTGGGCGGAAGATCCGGGACCCGGAAGGAGCGCGTCTCCGCCTGTTCCAGGCGGAAGGCCCCGTGGCCGGGAAAACCCTTGGCCAGGCGCAGGTGGTAGACCCGCCCCGCCTGGAACTTGGCGCGGAGGCGAAGCCCCCCGTCGCTGGTCTCGACCTCGAAGGGCAGCTTGGGAGCGATCCCGATCTGCCTCGGATCCACGCCCATGATGGGCTGGCCGAAATGCAGAGTCAGGCAGGAGGCATCCCCTCGGATCCAGGCGAGTCGAATCGGTCCCCCCAGGACCAGGTCCCGCGCCAGGGTCTTAGAGGTCGGTTGCTTCCTCCCAGGGAGATGCAACCCTTTCTGGATTCGGAGCCGTAGCCGAGCCACGCCTGAGCTGTCTACAAACTTTCGAGGGTCCGCCTCGAGCTGGAGCACGGCGATCCGGTCTACCGCAAGTTCCCAATTCCCCACTTCCGCCTGGAGCGTAAAGGGGAGCTGCTCCCCTGCCAGGCTTTCGACCCGAACCTTGGGCCGAAGCTCCTTGAGGGCAAGGGGGGCGTTGAAGGCCAGCCGAACTCCATAGCCCGACTCCCCCTTCTTTCCCCGCGCGAAAATGCGGGCGCTCTTGAGCGCGGGGTCAGGACCCTCGAGGGCAAACTCGAAGCTCCGTCCCCCCAGGGAGCCCCGTAGGAGATAGCGCTTCCCGACGGGGCGGAGCCCATCCAGGTGGAACTGGACCCCATCCAGGTTGAGCTTGTCCGTGCGGAGGGAAACCTTGGTTTTGTTTCCCCGTTCATCCAGGAGCTGGAGGTGGAAGGGGAAGACCCGCTCCACGCCCTCGAAACGCAGCCCCAACCCCATGGGCCAGGTCTCCAGCTTGAGCATACCTCCCTCCTCCACGACGACCTTGCGCTTCCAGTCCGGAAAGCCGAGAAGGCGGATGCGGCCCTTTGGACTCCTCGGGGGAGCCACCGCAGCTTTCTCGGAGGACGGTTGGGCGGCGGCTTGGGCGGGATCGCCTCCCCCATCCAGCGCCAGACCAATCAAAACAAGGAGGACAAAAAAGAGCGCCAGGTTGGCCCAAAAGAAAAATCGCTGCATCAAACCCTCTCCCAAAATGGGTCCTCCGTCCTGGGACGAAGCAAGAACGATACTCGAGAGGGTCGAAGATCCCGTGCACGCTGCCCGCCTCCGCCCAGGCCCCTTGGACCTTCCCCCCGGAGCCCCTACAACTCCGGGGGGAAGGCGGGAACACCTAGCAAAAGATGCCCCGAAAAGGGCAGGGAAGGCCTTGTTTCAAGTTGAGGATCCCTTTTCCTCCCTAACCAGGAGCGGAGCATAAATGGGGCAGTGAAGCCTGGCAAGCCCCCCTATTTCCGTCGGGTTTCGGGGATGAGGGCGGCCTCGAGGGCCTGGCTGGGGTCGAAGAAACGAGCAAGGGCGGCCTGGACCTCCTTCGGCCGCAGTTTTTGGAGCCTGGCGAAAAAGTCGGGTGGGAAGCCGTTGAGATAAAGGGCCCCGGTGGAGAGGCCCAGGGTGTAGAGAGACCTCGTGTTCCGGGCCAAAAAACGCCTCTTCCGGGTGTCGATGGGAGAAGGCCAAAAGAGCCCGGACATGCCCCTCATCAAGAACTGCAGGGTGGGGGATTGGAGCCTGTCCTTTTGGCGTCGCCGCAGCCAGTTCCGGACCTCTGTCCGCAGGGCCTCCAGGCTTTCCCCATCCTTGGCCCGCCGGTTCAAAAAGCAGAGCGAGGGTCCCTCGAGAAAGGGGAACTGTCCAGGCTGAAAGAAGGCCTGGGCCTCCCTCCCCCGGGGTCGGAAATCGGCCTGAGCCTTTCGCACCAGGTAAAAGGCGGCCATGGTAAAGGCGGGAGCTTGGGGGCTGTCAGGAGGAGGAGCGCGAAAAGCAAGACTCAAAAAGGCTGCCCCCACTGCTTTGTGCTTCGCCACGAAGGGGCGTGGCCTCTTGGCAACCTTTTTGGAGGCAGAGCCCCCGGGAGCTTCCTTCTCCCCTGTTCCACGGGTCCTCGGACCTGGAACGGCCCCGCGCTCCCCCTCTGCCTTGTTCTTTCCGAGCCAACGGTTCAAGCGGGCCATGTCTTCCTCCGGCCTCAGATCTCCGACCAGAACGAAAAGGGCCCGCTCCGGTCGATAGTGACGATCCCGAAAGGCCTCGCAGTCCTCCAACTGGATTTGGCGCACATCCTTCAACCGCCCGATCCCCATTCTCTCGAGAGGATCCAGAAGAGCCCGTTGTTTCCACATCAAAAAACCGCCGGGACTCCCCAGGGTCATGTTGGAGATCTCCCGGGAGATCCGAGGGAGTTCCCGGGCCAGGTCCAGCTGAGTAAAACCGACCTTGGCTTCGGCGATCCGGGTAAAGAAGCGCAGATCCGAGAGGATGTTCTCCCTCTTTCCCATGGAGAAATAGACGGTCCAATTCTCCCGGGTCATCGCATTGCTCCCCATGGGCCGTTGGCGCATCCACTTCTCGATCCTCCAGCCCCCTTTGCGCTCGGGGCTGCCCCCCGTCATCGAAAGATGCTCCACCAGGTGCGCGAGCCCCTCCATTCCCTTGGGATCGTCCTTGTAGCCCGTCCGCATGAACAAGAAGGCGCCCATCCCCTTTGCCCCGGGGATGGGCCTTAGCATCAACTCCGCACCGCTGTCCAGGAGCTGAACGGGCACAACCCCCTTTCTGCCGCCATCCAGCCTGGACCCTTCTCCTTGGAGGAGAACCGCGAGGACGATGCCGCAAAAGAGGAAAGCCAAAGTCACACCTCTTCCATCCGGGTCCACTGATCGGCGGCGAGGGGTGCCTCTCCCTCGAAGAGCCAGCACCGCGCGCAGTGTCCCTTGCCCAAATCGAAATCGGGAGGAGCGTCGATACGGCACTTCTCCATCACCTCCGGGCAGCGGGGATGAAAATGGCAGCCCGAGGGCGGATGGATAGGAGTGGGGACATCCCCCTCGAGCAAGGTCCGTTGGGGCCTCTTGTCGGGGTCCGGAATCGGAATCGCCGAGAGCAGGGCCTTGGTATAAGGGTGGGAAGGATGGGCGAACAAGTCCTCCGCCTCGGCCGTCTCCACGATCCTCCCCAAGTACATCACAGCGATCCGATTCGAAATGTGGCGAACGACCGAAAGGTCGTGGGCAATGAACAGGTAGGAGAGGCCCATCTCCTCCTGGAGATCCATCAGGAGGTTGATGATCTGGGCCTGGACGGAAACATCCAGGGCGGAGACCGCCTCGTCGCAGACGATGAACTCGGGCTCCATGGCCAGGGCCCGGGCGATGCCGATGCGCTGGCGCTGTCCCCCCGAGAATTCGTGGGGGTAGCGGTTGACGTATTGGGCGCTCAGCCCCACACGTTCCAGAAGCTGACAGACTCGCTCCTTGGCCTCCTTGGCATTGGCGACCAGCTTGTGGACGAGCAGAGCCTCCCCCACGATCTGGGCGATCGTCATCCTGGGATTGAGGGAAGAGTAGGGGTCCTGGAAGATGATCTGCATCTTCTGCCTCAGGAGCCTGAGGCCCTCGCTCCCCAACTCAAAGACCGGCTGCCCTTGGAACAAGACCTCCCCGCCCGTGGGAGGCAGGAGTTTGAGAAGGGTCCGCCCCGCCGTGGTCTTGCCGCAGCCGGACTCCCCCACCAGACCCAGGGTTTCCCCCTTCTGGAGGTCGAAGGACACCCCGTCCACCGCCCGGACATGACCCACCGTATGGCTGAACAAACCCCGTTTGATGGGGAAGAACTTGCGCAGGTTGCGCACACGCAGGAGGGGGAGGTCTTCCTGTTCCTTTTCGTTCATCGTTGCTCCTGGGGAACGGAGGTCCTGAGGTGGCAGGCGACCTGATGCCCGGGAGCCACCTCGATCAGGGGAGGCTCCTCTTGCCCACAGCGCGGTTCGGCGATGGGACAGCGGTCGCGAAAGTGACAGCCACTGGGAAAATCATAAGGGGGAGGAACGTTTCCCTGGATCGTTTGGAGTCGTTGGTGGGGGGCTCCGATGCTGGGCAGGCTCCCAAAGAGCCCTTCGGTGTAGGGGTGGATGTAATTCTTGAACAGGGTCCTCACGTCCCCTGTTTCCACAATCTTGCCCGCGTACATGACGGCCACATCATCCGCCATCTCCGCAACAACGCCGAGGTCATGGGTGATCAGAAGCACCGACATACCCATGGTCTGCTGCAACCCTCGGATCAGGTCCAGGATCTGGGCTTGGATCGTCACATCCAGAGCCGTGGTCGGCTCATCGGCGATCAACAAACTCGGTTCACAGGAAAGGGCCATAGCGATCATCACGCGTTGCCGCATCCCCCCCGACATCTGGTGGGGGTATTCGTCAATCCGGGAGGCGGGAGAAGGGATGCCGACTCGGTCCAGCATTTCGATGGCAAGTTCCCGGGCCTGGGCTTTGGACACCTTCCGATGCAAGAGGATCGCCTCCATGATCTGGTCCCCGACCGTAAACACGGGGTTGAGAGAAGTCATCGGCTCCTGGAAGATCATGGAGATCTCGTTGCCCCGAACCTTCCGCATCTCCTGTTCGCTCAGGGTCGCGAGGTCCTTGCCCTCGAAAAAGATCTTGCCGCCGACGATCTTGCCAGGCGGGTCGGGGATCAGGCGCATGATCGAGAGAGCGGTCACCGACTTCCCGCAACCCGACTCCCCGACCACCGCGAGAATCTTTCCCTTCGGGATCGCGTACGAGACGTCATCCACGGCCTTGGCCACCCCGTCCTCGGTAAAGAACCAGGTCTGGAGATCCCGCACCTCCAGGATCGGCGTGTTTCGCTTTTCCATCCTTAAACTCCTTCTTGGAGTCCCTTGGGGGACCCACCCATTCTTTGTGCCTGTCGCTCCAACCCTTCCTTTTGTTCCGACCGGCGCATCGCAGCGAGGATCTGCTTGCGGTTCAAGCGCTTGCTTGCGAGTCTCGGGTCGAGCGCGTCCCGGATCCCGTCCCCGAGGAGGTTGAAGGATACGACAGCGGCGACAATGGTGAAGCCCGAGAGGGTCGAGATCCACCAGGCCTTGGTCAAATATTCTTTCCCGTCCGCGACCATGCTCCCCCAAGAGGGCGTGGGCGGAGGGACGCCGAGCCCCAGGAAGGAGAGGGCCGCCTCGACCAGGATGGTCCCCCCGATTCCCAGGGCGGCGGAGACGATTACCGGGGCCATGCAGTTGGGAGCGATATGCTTGAACATGAGGCGGAAGTTGGAGAACCCCAGCGCTCTTCCCGCCTGGACAAAGTCCCGTTCCTTGGTCGTCAGGACCTCTCCCCGGACCAGCCGACTCGTTCCCATCCAGCCCGTCAAACCAAGGATGACCACGATCAAGTGCATCCGATACTCGGAGGGGACCGAATCTTTGAAAAAGGCCACGACGACCAGCAGGAGAACCAAACGGGGGATCCCCAACAGGAGATCCACCAGCCGCATCACCACGAAATCCACCCAGCCCCCGAAGAACCCCGCCAGGAGCCCGAAGAAAAAGCCCATGCTGATGGAAAGCCCCACGGCGAACAGGCCGATGGTCATGCTGATCCAGGCACCGGCGATCAAGCGGGAAAGAATATCGCGGGAGAATTGGTCCGAGCCGAAGAGGAAGCCATGCGTCCCTGGTCCCATCAGCTTGAGGTTCCCGGCGTCCACCTGGAGGAGGGGATCCACCGGCCAGAGGAAGGGCCCGAAAAAGGTGATGAGATAGAAGAACATCACTCCGAACAAGCCCATCTGCGCAAGGGTGGACCGGAGAAAGCGTTCACTCAAAAGCATCCATTGGCTCTTGCCATGCCTGGGTCCCTCCCTCCTCGGCCTGGCGAGGCGCATGACAAGGGCCGGCGAGACCACAAGAAAAAAGAGGGAAAACCAGCGCTGCCCAAAGAGGAGGAAGGCCAGCATAAAGGCGAGGCCCATGGCTGGAAGATAGATGGCCGCCTTGGCCCGGAAGATTCCGATGAGACTGAGGAGGAGGAAGAGGGCCAGGCAGGCCTTGGCAAGGAGATCGAACCCCATCAGCGCCCCCCATACCCTCCCCGGCTCGATCACAAGAATCCCCAGGGGAACAAGGACGGCGAGGAGGAGCCCCAGCCCCACCCAGCGGGGACCGAAGAGGAATTGCCCCAAGGCTGGGACATTCCGAAGGGAAAAGGAATGCGAAGCGGACTCAGTCATAACGAATCCTCGGGTCTACGACAGCGTAGAGAATGTCCGCAAGGAGGTTGCCCACAACCACCAAGAAGGCCAGAAGGAGACTGGTGGCCATGATCACCGGATAGTCCCTCTGGTTGATGGCGGTCACGATGAGCCTCCCCATCCCAGGCCAGGCAAAGATGGACTCGATCAGGACCGCCCCCGAGACGAGGAAGGGCAGGTAGAGACCGAGGAGAGTGATCACAGGGATCAGGCCATTGCGGAGGGCGTGCTTGAGGATGACCACCCTTCCTGAGACCCCCTTGGCCCTCGCGGTCCGAATAAAATCCTGGCGAATGATCTCCAACATCGAGGAACGGGTGAAGCGGGCGACCCCGGCCGCCCCGGCGATACCCAGGGCAAAGGCAGGCATGACCAGGTGCCGGGCCCGATCCAAGAAAACTTCCCAGGTGGAGAGGTGGACAGTCAGCGGCTCGCCGAACTCCTTGGCTTCTTGAATGGCCGCCATCTTGTTGATGACCTCCTCCCCCACCATCCCCGAAAGAGGCCAGGAGGGAAAGAAGCGCGCACTGAGGAGGATCAGCATCAGGGCCAACCAGAAGGAAGGCATGGAGTAGAGAAAGAGGGAGACCAAGGTCAGAATGAAATCGCTGGGATGGTACTGTCGTACCGCGGAGATCACTCCCATCATCACTCCTAACCCAAAGATCAACACCAGGGAAATCCCGGAAAGCAGAAGCGTGTTCGGAAGGGCTTCGAGGACCAGGGAGGAAACCGTCCTGCTGTTGGCGAAGGATTCCCCGAAATCGAAGATGGCGACGTTCCGAAGCCACTTGCCGTACTGGACGATCACAGGCTGATCCAGCCCCATGTTCTTTTTGATCTGGGCCACGTACTCGGGAGAGAAGCGGTCCCCGATGTGAAGGTCCGAAGGGTCCCCGGGGACCATGTGGATCAGGATGAAGAGAAGGGTGGCCAGCAGGAACAGGAGGGGGATGCTGGTCAGCACTCTCCGAAGGATGTAGGCGAACAAAAGGAGTTCCTCCTTGCTAGCAGGCCGAGTTCATTGGAACAACAAGAACAGGAACGCTCCGCCTAATATTTGACCTTGTGCTCCGCCTTGGGAACCCACCAGTCCCATACCCTGTAGAGAACGCTGAGAACATTGGGCTCGATCCCCCGGAAACGCTTGTGCACGGCAAAATGCACCGACTTCCAATAGAGGAAGGTGTAAGGCTGGTCCTCATAGATCTGCTTGAGTACCTTCCGCCAGATCTCCTTTTCCCTGACAGGGTCGGCCGTGTGCAAGCCCTCATCGATCCACTTATCCACCTCGGGGTTGCTGTAGGACGTGAAGTTGAACAAGCGCGGATGCTTCTTGTCGGGAGTCTGCCAGAGGTCCGAAGGATCGGGAAAAAGCCCGGCAGACCATCCACCGAGAGCAGCTTCGAAGTTCTTCTTGCGAAGATCGGCGAAAAAGGTGACCGGTTCCCGGGTCTCGAGGTTGGCCTTGACTCCGATCTTGGCGAGATCCTGCTGGATGATTTGGACCGCGTCCGCACGCCGCGGATTCCCGCTGTTGGTCACCAGGGTGAACTCGAACTTCTTCCCATCCTTGTCGAGAACCCCGTCCTTGTCACTGTCCCTCCAACCGAGGGCCTCGAGCTCTGCCCTGGCTTTCTTGGGGTCATAGGGCAAAAAGCTGAACTTGGGGTCGTAGTATTCCTTGAGCTCGGGAGTGAAGGTCGAATAGGCCTTGGTCCCATAGACCTTGCCATCGAAACTGAGCAGGGCCTTGATCAGGCCGTCGATGTTGATGGCCATGGTCAAGGCTCTTCGCACCCTCCGCTCCTTGAAGAGGGGATTCTTGAGGTTCCAAGCGACGTAATCGAAGAAGCGATACCCCCGCTCGTAGACCTTGACATGTTTCCATTTCCGGATCTTGGCGAGGTCCTTCTCCTGGACCGTCTCCATCATATCGATCTTGCCCGTCTCCAGCTCCTTGAGCTGGGTCTGGTACTCGGGAAGGATCTTGAAAACGATGCGCTTGATGTAGGGAACCGGAGTGGTCTTCACCCCCCTCCAGCGCGAGATCACGATGCGTTCGTTGTGGACCCATTTGAGCAGGCGGAAGGGGCCGTGCCCAATCGGTTTGGTCGTGTGCAAGGGGTGGTAGAGCAATCGTTTCTTGTCGGCCTTTTCCAGGATGTGCTTGGGAACCAGGTTGAGGCCCGCGTGGGCCATCATGGTCTGCTCGTTGTAGGGCCAGAGGAAGTTGAAGCGGATCGTGTAACGATCCAAGAGTTCAAAGGGCTTCTTGGGATCCATCCGTTCGAGGTAGGACTGCCTGGGGCTGGCCACTTCGGGATCCCCATAAAGCTTGTAGGCAAAGGCCATATCTTCGGCCGTCAGAGGGACCCCGTCCGTCCACTTGAGGTCCTTCCGAAAGTGGTAGGTCAACTTGGTGTGGGTCTTGTCCCACTCCCAACTTTTGGCGGCCGAGGGAAGGGGAAGGATCTTGCCGTCAAAGGCGGAATGGGTCGGGGATGGCATGATCAGATCCATGATCGCCCCCGCTGTGGCCTGCTCGTTCACAATGGGGAGGAACCCGTCCGCGTCCCCGGAAACCGCCACCACAAGGGTGTCTCCCTGATCCTTCCAGTGGGGTCTCCTCTGCCCCCCCTGGGGAGGACCATCCCCACCCCAAAAAGGAAACACTGCAAGCGAAAAGACGAAAAGACGAGCGAGCGTGATCTTCATAGATCCCGAATCTTACCCAAACCCCTCCCCGCTTCCCCCTAGAAAACCAGCCCCGAACCCCGGTAGGAAACGCCTCCAGGCGTTTCAAGTAGAAAACCCCTCCAGGGGTTTTAAGTAGGAAACGCCTCCAGGCGTTTCCCACCCCCTCAAACCACCCCAACCCCCTTCCCCGGCCTGTACCCCGGAAAGAAATCCCTCGGAATCCGCCTCAACCCCATGTGCTTCCGCAGCACCTCCGCCATCACATCCCGAAAATCGGTCGTCACCGCCAAATCCCGCCCCTGGTACAAATCCTTGGCCCCAATCCCCGGCCACTTCCCATAAATCTTCCCTCCCTTCACCGGTCCTCCCGCCAAAAACATCGTTCCCCCATGCCCATGATCCGTCCCCGAGTTCCCATTCTCCCGGACCGTCCGCCCGAACTCCGTCATCGTCATGACCACAGTCCGTTCCGCATCCTCCCCCAAGTCCTGCAAAAAGGCCAAGATCCCCCCCGCCACCTCCTGGTGCATCCGGTCCAATTTCCCCTCCAAGCTCCCTTCCTGGGCATGATGGTCCCAACCGTTCCAGTCCGCGCAGGCAATCTCCAGAGCCTCCCCGGCTCGGATCACCTTGGCGATCCCCTGGAGTTTGGAAGCAAGAGGTCCTCTTGGATACTTGACTTGGGATTTGGGAGCCCGCTTCTGGATTTCCTGGAAGCGCCTCAGGGCTTCGATCGTCGCCCTGCCGGCCTGAACAACGGGATCTTCCTCTCTCTCCCGAGTAGCACCCATGCCCTTCTTTCCAGACATCTGGCCGGACCTCCCACCGGCCTTCCCCTTGCCGGACTCATAGAGTTCCCCAAAAAGATCGAGGACCTTGCCGGTCTTTCCCTCAAGCCCTCGAGGAACGGCGAAAACGGGGTATTCGCCTCTCAGGGAACGAGGCAGGAGCCCCTGCATGGCCAGGGCCCTGAGGTGGGAGTCCTTGCCATCCCTGTCCGCCGTCAGGGCGAGGTAGCGGTTGAGCCATCCACTGCGAACAGTTCGGAACCCCGGGGCCGCATACTCCATGAAATCCTGCGCGTCAAAGTGGCTTCGCGTCGGATGGGGCGACCCCACGGCCACGACAGGGGCGAAGCGCTTGGCCTTCCAGAGCGGGAGGAAGGCGGAGAGTCCGGGATGCAGACCCAGTTCAGGGGTAATCCTGAGAACGGAGCGCCCATCTTTCTGAGGCTTGGTGGGAATGTGGATGGTGGGTCGAAAGGACTCGTATTCCGGTTCGGTATAGGGAATGACCGTGTTCACTGCGTCCTGGCCTCCCCGCAGGAAGATTACGACCAGGATGGGCTTCTTTTTGGGGGGGCGCTCCAGGGTCGAAAGTCCATAGCGCAGAGGAACGGGGAATCCGAGCGCGAGGCCGGCCGCTCCGGTCCGTTGGAGAAAGGAGCGACGATTCATCTTTTTGCTATTCTTCATGGTCTGGTCCTCTACTGCTTTTGAAACTCGGGGGAACCAAGGAGCAAGCCCACCAAGAGGGGTGCAAGCACCTTTTTCAGGGGCTTTTTTCTTCGGCCGGCCCGGACCTCTTTCTGTTCCCGGATCACCTTGCGGATGATGGCATCCAATACCTTGTCCGTCTTGTCCCCAATCCCCGCGGGAAGCATCTTGCGGGCGAGTTGGTCCTTCCACACTTGGGGGAGGCTGGGGTGGAGGTCGGCATAGAAGGAATCAGGAATACGGATTCCGGGGATCTTGTTCGTTGCCAATTGCATCGCGAAGGACCAGCGGACCGCGAGCACCCCAGGGTCGTTCCAAGCTTCGGCCTGGTCATAGTACCCCGTCGGATCCTCGCACTCGTAGATGGGCTCGCTGAGCACCTTGAGGGCGCGGTGCAGAGCCCGGGTCGACCGGACCTCCGCCCCCGTCACTCGCAGGGCGCTCACCACGAACTCGAAGGGGCGCTTGAACTTGGTTTGGAAGTTCTTTGGATTCCAAAATTCCGAGTCATGGTAGATGGCGCGCAAAACCGCTTTCATCTCCCCGTTCGTTTTATGGAAG
This sequence comes from Planctomycetota bacterium, assembly GCA_011321845.1. Lineage (GTDB taxonomy): Bacteria > Planctomycetota > UBA1135 > UBA1135 > HyVt-539. The sequence goes on from DROQ01000167.1 coordinate 24,366, forward strand.
ACCTTGGCGATCCTCTGCACACAGTCCTCGGGGGGATCGTCCGCGATGAACCAGCGGCAAAGCTTCCAAGCGAGGAAATGGGCCGTCCCTTTGTGCTTGACCAGCCTCTCGAGGACCATCTCTCCCTCCCGAACAGGGTTCTTCTTGATTTCGGGAATCACCGACCCCAAAAACGTCTTGGGTCCCGGGATGTGCATGTCAGACCTGAACTGGAAAGAAACCGTCTTGTTCTTCCGATCCCTGGAAATGGTCCAACCCGTCAAAGCCTTGGCAACTTCGATGACATCCTTTTGGCGGTAGTAGTTGTCCACTCCAAGCGTGTGCAGCTCCAACAACTCCCTCCCATAATTCTCGTTCAAGCCCCGCTGCTTGGCGATCTCGACTTCTTCTTCCGCCCTTTTCCTGGATTTGGTCCTTCGGCGTACCCGCCGCTCGATCCCCTTGAGTTCTTGCTTGGAAGGAGGCCTTCTGGAGAGGTAATTGTCGAGATAAAACAGCATGGCCGGGCTCTTCGCGGTGTGCTCGAGGAGCCAGCCGAAGGACCCGAGTGCCCCCTTGCGGAGGATGTCCCGCTCATACTCGGTCGCGTAGTAACGAACGCTCCCCTTGTTGACCGTGACATTGAAATGGTTCCGAAAGAAGTCCACCGCGGTCTCCAGCACCTGGTTCCCCGAATAGATCGCGTGGAAGAGTACCGCATCCTTGAGTTGGTTCCGGGCAAGGTTGCGGGCCCGGTTGAGCCTGACACGATCCTTTTGCTTGGGATCGGGACCGATGTCTTCGCGGATTCTTTGAAGCTCCAAGAGGATATCCCCGGCCGAGCGGCCCCAGGTGTCCAGGTCGGCGAGGCGATCTCTCAGGATCTGGGGGGACTTGCCTTTGCACTCCAACTGCTCTTCGAACCAGGCGTCCAAACCCTGGCGCCGGACCCGCTCCACGAGTCCAGGAGTCGGGCCAAAGGCGAAACGGCTGAGGACATGACGGATTTTCTGCGTCTCGGTCAACTCCAGGACACGGGAGCCAGGCGGATTCTTGCTCCCCTGCGCCCATAAGGCGGGCTGCATCGCGGCAATTACGAGAACGCAAAACGGAAGAAGTCTTCGTTCCATCCAAGGTCCATCCCGGCGGGTCATCCCCGCTCAAAGAGGGCTTTTCAAAGAGGCTCGGCGATCGGGGCTACCGCAAGCATCCGATTCTACAGGATCCTCTCCCCCCCAGACGGGGGCCATTTGTAAGAAATTCGGGAAAAGCCCAGGAAAAAACGGTCCAGGAAAACCGGAGCCCTTCCGGCGCATCCAGCCGCCCCTGCGCTCTTCGAGCCCAAGCCCGTCGTTCGCGGCAGGAAAACCGGAACCCTTCCGGCGCATCCAGCCGCACCCTGCCGACCTCAGTGGTCCGGTTGGCCCGTCCTCCCTTCTTTTTTCTTACGCTCGCATTTTCCCTGCTTGGACGATCCCTCGCTGGTTCCCCGCTGCAAAGCTTCCTCGCAGGTTCCCCGCTTGAAAGCCTTTTCGCAGGTTCCCTGCTTGAAAGCCTTTTCGCAGGTTCCCTGCTTGAAAGCCTTACAGCGCCCGAAAATCCGAAGCGAGTGGGACTCCATTTCGAAACCGTTCACTTGTGCGACTTCGGCCTTTTTTTCTTCCAGGGCTTCGTCATGGAATTCGACCAGAGCCCCGCAGTCCAGACAGATGATGTGATCGTGATGGGAGTGCCCGAGAACATGTTCGAACAAGCGCCCCCCCTTGCCCAGTTCCAGTCCCTCGATAAAGCCACCCTCCTCCAGCGCCTGAAGAGTTCGATAGATGGTCGCAAGGTGGGCAACCCCCGGGCCGATCTTTTTCTCCACCATGCGCAGGAGTTCTTCGGCGGAGAAATGCCGGTGGGTCTCGAAAGCCGTCTCAACGATGGTCTGCCGCTGCCGGGTCCATCGAAAACCCTTCCCTCGAAAATGCGCACGTACCTGGGCGACCTCTTCCTGCAAGTCGGTTTGGGTCTCCTTGGACTCACCGCTCATTTTTTCCTTCTCCGTCCAATGTCCGTCCGATACCCCATCCCCTCGAAGTGGATCTTATCAAGGGCCGCATAGCACCTGGAGAGGGCCTGGTCCATATTGGAACCGAGGGCTGTAACGCTCAGGACCCGTCCCCCGCTGGTCCAGAGACCACCTTCGGGGTCTCGGACCGTTCCGCTGTGGAAGATTTTGAGGTCTGTCTCCCCTTCCAGGCTCTCCAGACCTTCGATGCGCTTGCCCTTCTCATAGGGACCTGGATAGCCTCCGGAGACCGCGACGACGGTTGCGGCAGGCCGGGGATCCCACTCCGGGCCCGCCCCCAACTCCGCCAGCTTCCCCTTGGCGGAAGCGATCAGGAAAGGGAGCAGGTCGGATTTCATCCGAACCATCAGGACCTGGGTCTCCGGATCCCCGAAACGGGCATTGAACTCCAGCACCCGGGGGCCGAGGGGAGTCACCATCAGCCCGGCGTAGAGGACGCCACGGTACTTCCGCCCCTCCTGAGCCATCCCATGGATCGTCTGCACGAGGACATGGCTCTCGACCTGCTTGATGGTCCTTGGGTTGGCGGCGGGGGCGGGAGAGATGGCCCCCATCCCTCCGGTGTTCGGACCCTTATCCTCCTCGAAGCGCGCCTTGTGATCCATGGCGGACTCGAGGGGAACAATGGTATCCCCATCGGTAAAGGCGAGCATGGAACACTCTTCGCCTTCGAGAAACTGCTCGAAGACCACCTTGTGTCCCGCTTCTCCATACATGTTGGTGTCCATCATGTCCGAAACGGCCCGCCTGGCCTCGTCCAGGGAGGAGCAGATCCGAACCCCCTTGCCCGCGGCCAGCCCCGAAGCCTTGACCACGATCCGGTCCCCGTTGTAGGCCTGTAAAAACCCATAAGCCTGGGCGAGGTTGGTAAAGGTCCAGGAGTGGGGCCCGGGAATGTGGTGGTTGAGGCAGAGTTCGCGGGCGAAAGCCTTGGAGCCTTCGATCTCGGCCGCCTTCTTGTTCGGTCCGAAGATCAGGAGCCCCTCGGCCTCGAAAGCGTCCACGATGCCATCGCAGAGTGGGACTTCTGGTCCCACGACGGTCAGGCCGATCTTTTTTTCCTTGGCGAAGGAGATGAGAGCGGGAAAGTCCCCCACCTCGATCGGAACACAGGTCGCATCCAAGGAGATGCCCCCGTTCCCCGGGGCGCAATAGACCGTCTCCACCTCGGGCGACTGAGAGAGTTTCCAGGCCAGCGCGTGCTCCCGACCCCCCGAACCTACAACGAGAATATCCAAAACAAGACTCCTTGGCCCCAAAAGTCCCAGGGCCTTCGCCCCGGATTTCGCCCCCCAAGAATGCCGTCAAAGGGGGCCCCCTGCAATACCAGACTCCTCAAGGAAATTGAGGCGCGGATCCCTCCGGATGTTATGATCCTCGGCTCGTTTTTCCACAGAGGAGGCCTCGAAGAGGATGACCGAGCAGGAACAGCCCTATCCGGAAGTACCGCCCAAGGCGAACTACCCCGAACTCGAGAAGAAGATTCTCGCATTCTGGGACGAGAACCGGATTTTCGAGCGCTCGATCGAGCAGCGGCCCGAGGGCCCGGGGGGGGAGAACGAGTATGTCTTTTACGATGGGCCTCCTTTCGCCAATGGGATGCCCCACTATGGGCACATCCTCACGGGATATGTCAAGGACCTGGTCCCCAGGTACCAAACCATGCGCGGCAAAAGAGTGGAGCGGCGCTTCGGTTGGGACTGCCACGGTCTGCCCGCGGAGCTGGAAACGGAGCGGGAGCTGGGGATCTCGGGGAAAGCCGAGATCGAGGAATACGGGGTGGAGGCCTTCAACGAGGCTTGCCGCTGCAGCGTCCTCAAATACACCAAGGAGTGGGAGCGGCAGGTGCACCGGATGGGGCGCTGGGTGGATTTCTCCCATGACTACAAGACCATGGACCTCTCCTTCATGGAGAGCGTGATGTGGGCGTTCAAGACCCTCTATGACAAAGGCTTGATCTACGAGGGGTTCCGGGTCATGCCTTACTCCTGGGCAGCCCAGACACCGGTTTCCAATTTCGAGACACGGATCGACAACGCCTACCGGGAGCGCCAGGATCCCGCTCTGACGGTTCGATTCCGGCTGCGGGACCAGGGAACCCCCACCGAAATCTGGGCCTGGACCACGACCCCATGGACCCTCCCCTCCAACCTCGCCCTGGCGGTGGGCCCCGAGCTGGACTACGCCGAGTTCGAACGGGACGGGCGGCGCATCCTTCTCGCCGAGGCCGCCACCGAGCGTTACGCCAAGGAACTCGAGGGCGCCCAGCGGGTCGGAACCCGGAAGGGAGCCGATCTTGTGGGGCTTTCCTACGAACCTCTCTTCCCTTTCTTCGAGGACAACCCAGGGAGCTTTGTGATCCTGGGCGCGGACTTCGTCACGACTGAGGATGGGACGGGCGTTGTCCACATGGCCCCCGGCTTCGGCGAGGACGACCTCGAGGCCTGCAAGGCAGCGGGAATTCCGGTGGTTTGCCCGGTGGACGAAGCCGGATGTTTCACCTCGGAGATCCCGGATTGGGAGGGAATGCAAGTCTTCGATGCCAACAAACCGATCCAACGCCGCCTCAAGGAGGAAGGCAAGGTGGTCCGGCAGGAAACCTACCTCCACAACTATCCCCACTGCTGGCGCACGGACACTCCCCTGATCTACCGGGCCATGCGTTCCTGGTACGTCAAAGTCACAGCCTTTCGCGATCAGATGGTCGCCAACAACCAAAAGATCCACTGGGTCCCGGAACACATCCGGGACGGGGCCTTCGGAAAATGGCTCGAGGGGGCGAGGGACTGGTCCATCAGCCGCAACCGTTTCTGGGGCGCCCCGATCCCCATCTGGCGCAGCACGGATCCCAACTATCCCCGGATCGATGTCTATGGGAGTCTCGACGAGCTGGAACGGGATTTTGGGGTTCGGCCCCGGGATTTGCACCGGCCTTACATCGACGAGTTGACGCGGCCCAATCCCGACGATCCCAGCGGCAAGAGCATGATGGTGCGCGACAGCGACGTCCTCGACTGCTGGTTCGAGTCCGGATCCATGCCCTATGCCCAGGTGCACTATCCCTTCGAGTCCAAGGAGTGGTTCGAGAACCATTTCCCGGCCGACTTCATCGTGGAATACATCGCCCAGACCCGTGGTTGGTTCTACACCATGGTGGTCCTCGCAACAGGGCTGTTCAACCGGCCGCCCTTCTCCAATGTGATCTGTCACGGAGTGGTGGTCGATGAGAACGGCCAGAAATTGAGCAAACGCCTGCGGAACTATCCGAGTCCCGACGAGGTTTTCGAAACCCTGGGCTCGGATGCCCTACGCTGGTTCCTCGTTTCCTCCCCCATCCTGCGAGGAGCCGACCTGGCCATCGACCGGGAAGGCAAGGAGATCGCCGAAGTCGTACGCCTCGTGCTCAATCCGGTCTGGAACGCCTGGGCTTTTTTCAGTCTCTACGCCAACGCCGATGGGATCCGGGCGGAGGAGCGGCTGGATTCGCCCCACTTTCTGGATCGCTACCTGCTGGCCAAGACCCGTCTCCTGGTCGAGGGGGTCACCGAGAGGATGGACGCCTACGACCTCCCCGGAGCCTGCAGGCACATCGCGAGTTACCTGGACGCCCTCAACAACTGGTACATCCGGCGCAGCCGGGATCGCTTCTGGAAAGACGAAAAAGACGCCGACAAGAAAGCTGCCTATGACAGTCTTTTCACGGCGCTTTCCACCTTCTGCAAAGTCGGGGCCCCCTTTCTCCCCTTCCTCTGCGAGGAAATCTTCAAAGGTCTCACCAAAAAGGAGAGTGTGCACCTCGAAGATTGGCCAGACCCCCAGCTCCTCCCAAAAGATGAAGCGCTTGTGGAGGCCATGGACAGGGTAAGGGATGTCTGCTCCGTTGCCTTGGCGCTTCGGCGCAAGGCGGACATCCGGGTGCGCCAACCCCTGCGGCGACTCTGCGTGGCCGGACCTTCGGTCAAGGGATGGGAGTCGGAGGAGCGCTCGGCCCTGATCCGTGATGAGGTCAACGTCAAGGAGATCCACTTCGAGCAGGACTTTTCCGCCTACGCCACCTTCGTCCTCCAACCCAAGGCTCGGGTCCTTGGCCCCAGGTTGGGCCCCAAGATGAAAGACGTTCTCAAAGAGGCCAAGGCCGGGAACTGGAAGGCCCTGGACGAAAACCGCATCGAAGTCGCTGGAGAAGTGCTTGAGGGAGAGGAGTTCCAGCTCCTTCTCCAACCCCGGGAAGGAGTGCTCTGCCAAGCCCTCCCCGGGAACGAGGCTATCGTGGTTCTCGACACCGAGCTGGACGAGGAGCTCCTCCAGGAGGGCAAGATCCGCGACCTTGTGCGCATGGTGCAGCAGACCCGCAAGGAGGCCGGATTGCATATCTCGGACCGCATCCGGCTCTACCTGGATCTGCCTGAAGACTATTTGACCGCCGCACGCAAATTCGCCGGATTCCTCCAGGAACAGACCCTCGCGACCACCTTGGAAGCCCCGATCCCCGGAAGCGAAGACGGCCTCTACCTTCGGGAGGTGGAGATCGAAGGAAAACCGGCCCGCATCGCCGTCCGAAAATCCCAGTAGGAACACCAGTAGGAAACGTCTCCAGGCGTTTCAAG